>NZ_JACJPB010000043.1:0-93578 GCF_014695825.1 Coleofasciculus sp. FACHB-542
AAAGGCTTTCGCACCGCCCAGCCGAAACTCGTTACCTGAGAGAAATTATTTTTGGCAAACGTCACCGCCGGAGATATTACCAAATTAGTAAGACGAATACTCCCGATCCAACCGGAGAGGAAAGTTGGTACATTAGGACCAATTTTTCAATTGATTTGTCACCGAATGTAGCTGAGTTATATAGTTTACGAAACTGGATTGAATATGGTTTTAAGCAAGTTAAAAATGAACTAGGCTGGGCGGATTTTAGACTGACTGACTATGAAAGTATTGAACGGTGGTGGGAAATCGTTTTTAGCGCCTATCTTTTAGTCAGCATTCAGGCTGCCTCATTTCAATTTTTACCCCAATCAAGCCCAACATCTACATCATTAGTGCCAGACTCAAGTGACTCCAATATTTCTCAACATAGTCAACATCCTGATTGGGAGTCTGGTACGACCTGGAAGAGTTCATTGAATAACCTGAGATTAATTATTCAACCTTATATCTTCTACTGTTTGATTCGACCTTGGCTACAAGTATTTAACATTCCTGGGATGAAACGTTGCTTTTTGAAATTAATTCACTTCATGAATGATTTTCGCGCTTCTCCTGTCAGTTTCCCTATTGCTAGTTGAATCTATTCCTGATTCTCCTCTCCCCCTAGTAACAAAAGAGGGATCAATCCGAGCAAGGTGTATACTAGCCCTTGGGCTAAGGGCAAGAATTGTAGACATTGTTCTTGCTATCTTTTGGTTTCATGCCCTTTTCTCTCATTTCTGGCTACTGTTTGGCAACTAGAGCATTTGTACTGGTGCAAGATGTGAGTCAACCGAGAACCGCGATAAACAGCGTTGACGAGTTCTCCAAAGAAGGCGATCGCTTTTGGCAATTATTTAGTACATTTATACTATTTACACACCAAGCTTTGAGACACTCGTATGGAACTCATCCAACGGACTACGCTTCTCTACCAAGCCGGGAGTTCAGATAAAGTCTACGAAGTCGATCTCTGCAAGACAGGTGAAAACCGCTACCTCGTTAACTTCCGCTACGGACGACGCGGTACAACTCTCAAGGAAGGTACAAAGACGGTTCAGGCTGTACCTTTAGCCCAAGCGCAGCGAGTGTTCGATAAGCTGGTTGACTCCCAAATTCAGAAGGGCTATCGGGATGTCACCGCTGGGGCAGTTAGCGAGCCAGCTGCACCCGCACCAGTCCAAACTGCAAGTAATGTACCAATCACCAGCGACCCACGCCACCAAGCCATCCTCAACCGTTTGGCGAACCGGGACAATCGGAAATGGCCTCTGGAACGGGCAATTTGGCGGGCTGGCGAACTTAAAATTAGAGAAGCTACGCCGTTGTTAATTCAACTCATTGGAACTGGCGAAGCTTTGAGAGATTATTGCATCGCTTGGGCGTTGGGTTGGTGTGGGGATGAGAGCACCATTCCCTTTGTCAGGGAACTTTCCCAGCATAAATCTGTTGCTGAATTCGTCTGCCGCATCGCCTGGGAAGCACTATTTAAATTATCAGATGAACAGACACAAGGGCAGATGCGTTCTGAGAAGATAGAACAACTGCCCTTAGAGTTGCGCGATTTAGCCCGAAATGGAACAGCAGAAACATTTGCAACTACACTTCGCGATTATTTAAATAGCAGCGATTACAGGCGTTTTTCCGTTCTCGATACTATTTATCAAATTGATAACCAATACGTGCGTCCAGCACTACTCGATATTTTATGCGAAACACCTTTTAAATCTAACTACTTCCAGCGAATTCGCCATATTTTCAAGATGGCTGAGTATCGCCATGATGCAGAAGTTTTCGGAATCCTTGCTTATGCCTTTGAGAAAGAACCGGGGACGTTTAATAATCAGCAAACGGGTTGGCAATGGGACTCAGTGAAGCGCGAATATTATAGTACCGGGAAACGTCACACTGAAGAACTCAAGAGTCCGCAGTCGAAAAAAGCTTACAGCCAACAAACTCGTGAATATCTGCGGCGGCGAGTTTGGCGTACTCTTAAAACTTTGGGTGAAGAAAGCGATTCTAACTATATCAATCTTGCAGTCAATATTCTCCTACAGTATTCGGATGATGACGCTCAACCAGCCAAGCAGTCAACTTTCAGGAGATGGAACGGACAACGCCGTTCCTATGAAAGCTTTACTAGAGGTTGGGATACTTATGCTGGCTACCTAATTTTTAATCATATTCTTTACGAAAACAGTCCCCGCTATGCCTCCCATCCTAAAGCATGGCGTTGTCAAGATGGTTACAAACCGGGAGATCCAGAACCGCAAGTAAGAGAAGAAGCTTTTTCCGAACTTTGGCAGCAAAACCCAGCAGCACTTGTACAGTTATTAATAGAAAGTGATTGCCGTCCCGTTCATCATTTTGCAGTTAAAGCGTTGCGCGTCTGCAAAGAATTTTGCGATAGCCTTGACACAGACACATTAATCAAATTCCTGAATAAACCTTACGAAATAACCGCCGAATTCGGCTTTTTACTGGCACGCGATCGCTACGACCCCGCCCAGCCCAACAGTACATTAGTCCTGGCTCTTGCTAATTGTGCATTCCCAGAAGCACGTACACAAGCCTATCGTTGGATCGAACAGCAACGAGAATTCTTTTTTGAATCCAGCGACTTTATCGCGGGTTTAGTGACCAGTCAACAAGCTGATACCCGTGCTTTTGCGCGAAGGTTACTAAGTTCATCAATTTTAACCGATACCACCCCCAGGGTACTCATCGGAAGAATTATTGCTGCTGTGTTGGCACTAGAACCTACGCAAACAGATAGTTCAAGAGAAATTAGTGAAACTTTGTTGCTCTGTTTTGCGCCGCAACTGCGTAATTTGGGGTTTGGTGTAATCCTTGATTTACTTAATCACCCGATGCAGGAAATTCAAGAATTAGGTGCAAGAATTCTATTAAATCATGATATTCGTGCTGTTGATCTACCGCCAGATTTAATTGAATTACTTCTTGCCTCTCCTTATGAGTCAGTACGCGGTATTGGGGTGAGGATTTTTGGACAACTACCTGATGAGAGATTGTTAAGCGATCGCATCCTCATCGTCTCAATGGCAATTAACGCTGTCGCTGATATTCGTAATGCAATCCGTCCTGTGATTCGGCGTTTAGCAACCAATCAACTCAATTTTAGTGCCGAGTTAGCGGCTGACTTGATTGATATCTTAATTACGCCAGAAAGACACGAAGGTGTTCACAAATATTTATTGGGTTTGTTACGAGAAGATATCCCCGGATGGATGTCTAACATCAGCAAAGAACGTGCGATGCAACTTCTTCGCGCTAAATCATCAGTTGCCCAAGAATTGGGGGGTTTGGTGTTGCAAGAAAATAGCGCTCGCTTTCTTCCCGACTTCGAGACAAGTGAGATTGTCAAGCTGGCAAATCACGAAATTTTATCAGTGCGTGAAGCCGCAAGAGAGATGTTTTTAAAAACATTAAACCGTATCCGCACCAACTCCCAAGAAATGTTATCAGCAGTGCGACTACTAGAGTCAAAGTGGGATGATTCGCGAGAATTTGCATCTAGAATTTTTAGCACAGATTTCACCAATGAAGATTGGACTCCAGAAGTAATGGTTAGCGTCTGCGACAGCATTCGCGAAGATGTCCGTTTTTTTGGGCGCGATTTAGTAACTCGCAACTTCAAAGAAACCGATGGACAAGAATACCTACTCAAATTCAGTGAACATCCCTCAACGGATATGCAGACCTTTGCTACTAACTATTTAGAAAACCATGCTGTAAATAATTATCAAGGCTTGCGACAACTAACGCCATACTTTATCAGCGTTTTGTCCGGTGTCAATCGCGGAAGAGTTGCCAAACAAAGAATATTTGCCTTTCTAGATACCGAAGCCCAAAAAAGTGAAGAAGCTGCACAAATTGTAGCTGGAATTCTCACTCGACAATCTGTCACAATGGCAATTGGCGACAAAGCCACTGCGATTCAGATAATGCTGAAAATTCAAAAAGCTTATCCTCAGATATCCTTACCGATTCAGGTAAAACCTATTTCCCAAGTCAGAAACTAAAGCCAAACATAAACCTTCCTCTCTGTTTCTTATATTCGCGTCTTGGCACTTCATTCTCCCTCCCTAAAAGCCATTAAATATCCTACCTTTTTTCTTAGCGCCTTCAGTGCTTCTGCGGTTCGTTAAATCTACTTTCTCCCACTTCCTACAAGTCAAACCTTATGGAATTTAACTACGCCTACAACGGAAGTACATCTGTTAATGAAAGCGGTGCAAACACCCAGATGTCCTTTTCTCCCGATATTAAACGCGAACCCACGTACTTTATTGGAGAATTGCGTCAGAATGTCGCCTTTCGGGAAGCGATTAGTGCCTTGCATGATGTTGTCGTCTCCGATATGCGGTTCAAACCCAAAGACAAAACGGCATATAAAGAATGGGCAGCAAAACAGCAGGATCTGGACTGGCAACTCATCGCCGCACAACGCCAAGAAGTTGCGAATCAAATCAAGCCCTTGCAGGATGAACTTAATCAATTAAGCCAGCATAGTTACCAGCGTCGGGAACCTTTTTACAAGGCACAACGCCGCTATTTTGATTACCTTTATCAAAAAGACCGCGATGCTTGGTTTGTCCTCGACCCGGTGATTACAGTTCATCCCGATGAAGTATTTTTTGAATGTTTCAGTCAAGATGAATCCAGTTATGGGCGTCTCGGTGCCAGCTACGAAGTCTTTAAGAATATCAACGAGTTTGCCTGCGGTACGACTAATATTGATTACTCAGCGGCACTTTACGACGAGTTTCAAAAAATCCGCAGTTACAAAAACACCAAATTTGAAATAGATCCCTCTGGTTTTGAAGTTCAAACTACCCACGAAGAAACTTTTAAAGAAGTCAAAATCGATTTACCCGACAGTTGGGTAAGAGGCTTTTTGCAAGTTAGTTCTGCGATGTCTTTACCAGCAACGCGAGTTGATTTGCATCCGATGGATATTTACAATATGTGCTTTGTGCTGCGTCGCCACAAGGAGAAGCAAGGGCCTCGCAGTATGCGCTACCATCTTAAACCTGGGGAACCCGTGCGGATAACGTTTGATCCGTGGGGAATTGAAATCGTTTGTGCGCGATCGCTCTACACTGGATCGCAATCACAAGAAATCCGCGTTTGGGGACGCCGCCGCCTCCACATCCTCGAACGTCTCATCCCCGTGGCGAAAAAGTTTACCGTTCACCTACTCGGTACGGGTATGCCTTCCTTCTATGTCGCTGACTTAGGCGATATGTCCTTTACCCTCGGTTTATCGGGATGGACGGCAAACGACTGGTCGCAATCTGGTAACTTTGACTTAATGGCACCCCGCGCCGACATCGACAAATGGACGCAGCAACAAATTTTCGAGGCGCTGAAGAAGAATTGGGTAGAAAGTCCCGATTCGCTTGCGGAACGCCTTGGTTTAAACCGTGCCGTAGTTCTCGGTGCTTTAAGTGCTTATACGCAAGCCGGACGTGCGATTTACGACTTAAACAAGCAAGTTTATCGAGTGCGGGAACTGACGCGAGAACCTTTGCCAATGGAACGGTTGCGCTTTGCCAACGAGCGAGAAGAGAAGGCAACCCGTTTCTTGGTTTACAATGCTGTGCAGGTGACTAATGTTACTAGCGATGCCACGAGAGCGTTTACTCTGCAAGGTAATGTTTCAGACAAAGGTAAAACCTTGAATCCTTCATTGACAGTTGACGCAGACGAGCGTATAATAGCCGCAGAATGTACTTGCAACTGGCATCAACAGAATAAACTGTACAAAGGCCCTTGCGAACACATTCTGGCGTTGCGAATGCAACACGCCCGTCAGTATTGACGAATCACGCGCACCTAATCAGTTGGTAAACAGCCTTGCAATCCGGACGATGGATCGTCGTCCTTGCGTTTAGCTTAGCCATGCACCACTAGCCTGCTCTTAACTGTGCGGTCATTCAGGGCTACCCCCTTTTCCGGTGGGACTTCCCTGAAGTGTAAGAAGGGGGTAGCCCTGAGACCGCTTGAGTTGAGCAATCTAGTCCAGAGGGATTTACGAAGGGGCAACCAACTGACAGCGGCGCGTGATTTTATTATTTTTAGCTACCAACGCCCCCACAAGCTGAAGTCTGGGGCTATACAAAAAAGTCCACCTGCGCGGACTAGATAAATATCCTCATCGTTCCCAGTCAGATGTTGGGAATGCTTTTCGGAAACCCCAGCCTCCATTACTACCAGGTTTCAGGGATTATTCCCCGATTGCTATTAAGTACATCTGTACTATAATGTTCAAAATGGTATCGCTACTTCAACCCCAACAAATATGTCAGATCAGCCTCGTACCCGCCAGGAACTCTACGATCGCATCCGACAAACGGGAAAAGAGGAATTCATCCTCGAAGAGATGATACGTTATGGGTTCTGGCCTGCACAAGGTGAGATACCGCAAGATCCAGCCGATGACATTCGGCGGATGGGAGAGATCCGGAGAGAACTGGATGAACTGCGACAGCAGAGTTCGCGTCTTCACAACGAAAAAGAACTTCGCAAGCAGCTACTCAAGCAACGCCTCGCCGAGTCGCGGCGAAAGCGACAGGAGACGAAAGAACGGCGGGAACGGGAAAGGCAAGAACGAGCGGAAGAGTGGCGGCAAAGAAAAGAGCGAGAAATCCTTTATCTCGGTGAAGATGTCTCAGGTGGACTTAACTATACTGAGTGCGATGAGGAAAGGTTGCGAAGTTATGGATTACCTTTGTGCGGTACACCCTACGAAATTGCCGCTGCAATGGGAATTACTGTGGGACAATTGCGCTTTCTCGCTTTTTCCCGCAAGACTTCGACAATTTCTCACTATATCCGCTTCAAGATTCCTAAAAAAACGGGTGGAGAACGGCTGATTTCGGCACCGATGCCACGCTTGAAGCAGGCGCAGCATTGGATTTTGGGAAATATTTTGGAAAAGCTGGAACTGCACGATGCAGCTCATGGTTTTAGACGCGATCGCTCTATTGTCAGCAACGCTCAACCTCACGTAAAACGCGACGTAATTATCAATTTTGACCTGAAAGATTTCTTCCCCTCAATTTCCTATAAGCGAGTTAAAGGACTTTTTCAATCATTCGGTTATTCGGAAGCTGCGGCAACAATTTTCGGCTTGCTGTGTACTCAACCGGATATCGAGGAGGTTGAATTAGACGGCAAAACTTATTATGTAGCACTCACCGATCGACATTTACCCCAAGGTTCGCCAGCTTCTCCAGCAATTACGAATCTAATGTGTCGCCGCTTAGATCGACGGCTTACCAGTATGGCTGACGAATTGGGTTTTGTTTATACTCGCTACGCTGACGATTTAACTTTTTCGGCTTCTGGTGATAGCCTCCGAAATATCTGCAACATTCTCAAACGCACTCAGTCAATCGTGGCTTATGAAGGGTTTTCGATTAACGAACAAAAAACTAGAATATTACGGAAAAATCGGCAGCATGAAGTTACTGGAATTGTAGTAAATGATTATCCAAATGTTTCTAAAAAAGAGCTAAAACGTTTTCGTGCTACTTTGTTCCAAATTGAGAAAGAGGGCTTGGAAGGTAAGCATTGGGGAAATTCTGATAATGTGATGTCTTCGATTCAGGGTTATGCCAATTTTGTCGCTATGGTTAATCCGCAAAAGGGTGTTGAGTTTCAAGAGCAAATTCGACGAATTCGAGATAAATACAGACGGTAATACTGAAAAAAATATCACGTGTTAGGGATATATCTGTAGGGGCATGGCATTGCTATGCCTCTACAAGTTTTGATTTTGTTGGAAGTTGAAAAATATGCAATTTTCTCCATAAAAAATCGGAAATTTCCATCTCTACTCTTGTAGTTTATCTAAGTCACAAATCAAAAAAACGGTATTCTCGACTCGACGCTAGAAACTGCACAAAATATCTAGAGGACGCTACAAATGAAAGCAACTTACTCCCTGAGTCAATCGCTTATTGCAGCCGCTACCCCGTCCACTGTAGACCTGATTGTTAGTTTCAAGGCTGAAGAAGAAACCTGCAACAAAGTACCGCGTCTTCCGCTTAATTTGAGTGTAGTAATTGATAGATCGGGTTCGATGGCGGGAGCGCCACTTAAGAATGCTATTCAAGCTGCACAAAGGCTTGTGGAATATTTGACACCGGAGGATTTTCTTTCAGTTGTAATTTATGACGATACGCCGGAAACGATTCTTCAGCACCAACTGGTTCAGGATAAAGCTGTCATTCGTTCGCTAATTGGTAAAGTAAAAGCTGGCGGGTGTACTAACTTGAGTGGCGGCTGGTTGATGGGATGCGACAATGTAAAATCTCAGCAGTCCACAGAACGCATCAATCGCGTTTTATTATTAACAGATGGACAGGCAAATGTTGGGATTACCGATTCTCAGGTATTAATTAACACTGCAAGACAACAAGCTGAACAAGGAATCATTACAACAACTTTAGGGTTTGGAACTTATTTTAATGAAGATTTGCTCATCGGTATGGCAAATGCTGCCGGGGGAAACTTCTATTTCATCCAATCGCCTGACGATGCTACTGATGTATTCAGAATCGAACTAGAAAGCCTCACGTCTGTTGTCGCGCAAAATCTGACGGTGACGCTGCAACCAGAGGATTCTGTACAAATTACCGGGATTCTCAACAATTACCGATCCAATCCGATTGGCAACAATCTGGAAGTTTTCTGCGGCGATGTTTATGAGGTAGAAAATAAGCAGTTAGCTGTAGAATTGTCAATACATCCGCAAGCAAATCTTGGGGTAAAAAATATTGCCACCGTTGCTTATAAATATCAAGCGGTTGTCGATGGCAGCATTCAACAATTCACTGACGAAATCCCGATTAGCCTAACCGTTGCTGATGCTGAGTCAGCCAACAATGTGCAGCCAAATGCAGCGGTTGTAGAGCAAACAAGTAAGCTGAGGATTGGTAAGGTAAAAGATGAAGCGATCGCACTCGCTGACAAAGGAGATTATACCGCCGCATCCCAGAAACTTCGCAAGACAATTGAGGATCTCAAGCTCAAAGCATTGCATGAATCCTTTGAAGTTGCCGAAGAGATGGAACAACTGGATTATTATGCACAACGCCTGGAGAGCAAAAAGTTTGATAGTGTCAGTCGCAAGGAGATGCGAGATCAATCTTACCAAGCTCTTACACGCGATCGCGGCGATTTGAAATTACGCGGACTTGCTGCGAGTGCCAACAGCTTACAGGCGGTTTCCAGCGTGGATGCGGGAGTTTTGGTGAAATGCGATCGCATTAGTGGTAAGTTGCGGATTCACGTCATTTCTGACGGTTACAATCCTGATTTTAATGTGCAATTCCCTCGTAATATTCGGGAAGAAGGTGTCACCTACATTGTTGATGAAATTAATCTATCTGCTAACGGTAGCTTTTATCGCGTCTCCGGTAACATTCGCCGCTTAGTGCAACCTGGACAAGAACGCGCCGCATCATCTCAAAATGGTACATCTTCTTCCAGCCCAAAACGACAAAAGCTGAATGCACCTGCTTCTGCTGCCGATTTAGAAACAATTGATACTGTAGGTGATGGAGTTCTCGTGCAGTGTGTGAAAGAAGGCAGTAAATTGAGAGCGAGAGTCGTGTCCGATGGGTACGATCCTAACTACAATATCCGCTTTCCCCGCGACATTCGCGAAGAAAATGTTCTTTATGTTGTTGATGAAGTGGAAGAAGCTAAGAATGGGGGGTCTTATGTTGCTTATGGGAAGATTCGCAGGTTAGTTCAATAGGACTGTTTTTTTAACGTTGAGCAATATAGAGATACACAAAGCTAAAGTGACTAATGCTACCCCTGCCAAGGTGTTTTTGATCAACTAGGATAAAATTCATAAATCTGATGATTGCGTGGGGTCGGTTAGCAACAGCGTAACCCAGTAAGCAGAGAAATTCACTGACAACACAATCATTCTCAATTCATAGTCAATTAGCTAGACTGAAATAACCTAACTTCGTTGAACTCACCTTGACTGGGGTAAGTGAGTAACGCTTACTTTGCTTAAAGATAACTGAGGACTATGGAATATGTTTAAGCTAGTTTGGACAAACGACGCACCAGATCCATACCATCTTGCTATACTCTAGCAAGGAGTGAATGTTTGGAATGCTTGGCGTGGAATGAATTCACAAATCATACCTAGCTTCCATAGAGCCAATCTCAGCAAAGAAAACCTTAGTAATACAAATTTCAAAAGAGCTGAATTTAAGGAGGCTAATCTTCAAGGAGCTAACCTCAGCGGAGTAGTTCTTGGAAAAGCTATTCTAAGCAAAGCCGATCTCAGTGAAGCCGATCTCACTGGAGCCGGATTATATGAGGCGGATCTTAGTGGAGCCAACCTTACGGGTGCGAACCTTAGCTTTGCTCACTTCAATAATACAAAGCTTAGTAACGCCAAACTCATAAAAGCTAGACTTATTGGAACTAAAATAGCTGACGCTAACTGTGGTTCTGTGAATTTCAGCTATGCTGATTTTCAAGGTATTGAGAGTTTTAGGAGTATTTTTAATGAAGCTGATTTTAGCAATGCTACTTTCAAAAATGCGCTTTTTTTGGGAGCCAAATTATACAGGGCAAATTTCAAAAAAGCTATTTTGAATTGCGTCAAAATGCCCAGAGCTTATCTACAGGAAGCCGAATTTAGCAATGCTACTATCATAGGAGTAGATTTTAGTGGTGCTGATCTTAGTAACGCTAATTTTAGTGGTGCTGATCTTACAAACGCTAATTTAAGCGATGCTAATCTTAGTAACACTAACCTGACTGGTGCAATTCTCGATGGAGCTTGCTTAGTCAGAGTAAAAGCATTAGCAACAGACTTTACAGGAGCAAAGCTTACAGGAGCCTGTATAGAAGACTGGCACCCTAACGGTGATACAAAGTTTAATAATATTGCTTGCGAGTACATCTATCGAAAAGAAGACAATCAAGAACTTCATCCGAGCGGTGGAAGAAAATTTGCACCCGAAGAGTTTGCTGCATTCTGCAAAGAAGAACAAGACAAGGATAAAAGGCGTTATACATACACCTCAACACGTCTCCAAAAAGATAAGCCTGAAGAGAATTTGAAAAGTCTAGCAAAGTTAATAGATGTTTCTAAAGTTGAAGCAATATTTGACCCTTATCTGGATAATTCAGCTCTAGACAATCTCTCAAAGTTAGTAAGTTTTGGAGTTTCTATTTCTCCGGATTTAAGAGTTCTGACTTCTAATAAAGTTTTGAACCCAAACAGACCAAGACTAACAAATACTCATGCAAAAAAATTTTTAAAAAATTTCTCATATTCAGGAGAAATTCAGATACTTCAATCCGACAAAGAACATCGCCGTTTTATGCTCTTGAGCGATAAAACAAGTCTCATTATTGGACTATCTCTTAATGATGTATCCAAAAATGAAGCAGCGTATGTGGAATCTGATAGAGAAGATTTAGTGTTCTTTGATTCGGAGTGGAAAACGGCTCAACAAATATAACATAACCTAAATTCAAGAGAACTTTGGCAACCCCTATACTTTGGTAGAGTTGAGCCTTCACCCATCCAATTCCAAAAATTACGCCATTTAAAAATAATTGTAGGTTGGATTTGAGCAACAGAAAAACTCAACAAATACTTATAGCATTCCTATTTGTTTCGTAACAAAAGAACCACAGAAAAAGCAGTCTTATTTGTTGGGTTGAACTATCGTTCAACCCAACAAATGTAGTCGTAACTACTTAACTTTACGTTTCGTAACCTCAACCCAGCCTACTGAATCATATCTTTGAACTAAACCAATTTCTTAATATCTCCAAAAGCACGATAAAATCCGCCACGAGAAGATTCGCGCACCTCTTCCACCAGATAACGCGCACCTTCGGAGCGAATCTCCTGAGGAAATTGCACTTTCCAACTGGGATTATAACCAGGAGAAACAGCGCGAATTCTTAACTTCCCACCTTCTTTAAAGCACTCGACAATTACTCCCTGACTGGCGTTCGATGTCGTTTCTAAAGTATTAGAAGGAACGGCTGCGGCAACGGCAGTAGGTGCTTTAATGTTAATAGCCTGGGGAACTGTACCCGCTTGCGCCGCTTTGATTGCAGCTTCACTAGCATCGATGCAAGCAAGAGAACCATCGGTGGTGACGATGTAGAGATGGTCATCTATAAACTGCATGGAAAAAGCAGAACCGCAGCCAGTGGCTAGTTTCCAAAGACGCTCTCCTTGTTGAGTAAAACAATAAATTGAGGAGCAATTATCGCCTGCAAAGACATATTTACCTTCTTCAGCAGTCGCGCAAGAATAAACAGGCGCATCACATTGATAAATTGTGCTAACTTCCCCTTTCTTGGTGAAGCAATAAACTTGATTCTCACTGGTACTAGCATATACAAATGCTTCTTCTTGCCAGCCAAATAGCACCTCACCGCGAGTTTTCTGATTCCAAATCTTCGTTCCATCTTCCCAGTCATACATGGTTACGCCGTTGCTGTGACCGTGATAAATACCAATTTCATCGCAGCGCACCATCCAGCCATACTCGCCACTACTTTTTTTAGTCCATTGAGACTCATCTTCGTGATTGATAGTTGTAACATTTCCAGCGTCATCAGAAACACCGAGAATGGCATCTTTGATATCCAGCCAGAAGATATTCACATTGAGGGCAATTTCATAAGCAACACGGGGAATTTTCCCTGTCAAATCGTATACTTTGCCATCATCGCATCCCGCATAAAGCCAGCCTTCATCAGCGACAATACACTTCACGCCGTCAGGAAGACGAAACTGATTTTGCACAATTCCCGTATGGCTGAGAGCAAAAATTTGACCCGCTTGATTGCCAAACCAACAGCGCGAGTTGTCAATAAAGATACCGAAAGCAGGGGAAGAAGAGGCGAATTTCCAAACTACAGGTGCTTGGTTTGCAGTTGAGCGATCGCTCTTTATTTCCCGTCGAGTCACGGGACGTTTACTTCGCACTCCCATAACTGCTTGTTCGTAACCTTTCTTCAGTTTCTCATTAATCTTTTTGGTCGCCTCAGCTTTAGCTTTTTCCGGGGTTGGATAGGTTTTAACTTGAGTTTGTCCTGAGTCACCAATGCGACCGTAACGAATCGATACTTCCGTACCGTTGACAATTACTTCATAAAATTTGTGAGAACTACTATCTGACTCTGACAATTCTAGATACGTTTTCTCTTGAGTCATTTTTTCCTCCAATTCTGTATGTATTAATAAATATCTATCTTGCCTAAAATTTTCCATTCTTAATTCAGTATTCTGCCGTGTTAAAAGGAGAAAATTAAAATTTCAAAAATAGCATAAATCCTCTTTTAACTTTGCACTTGGCATTCATAAATGAAAATCAGTAAAATTTCAGCTCAAGCTCACTTCCTTGGATTCGTATATGTATGTCAACTTTATATCAAATAAATATAGTAATTAAAGTAGAATTAAGAAAAAAGTCCATTTGTTAACTTTTTATAAAAATTAGACATAAAACATTTTTTATTGATAAATACAGATTTATATATTTTTTGTAAAATCATTAACATCCCAGTCTTTTCGGTTGGTCTTGCAATCCTTAAAAATTCACCACTGGCAGGCGAATCTCAAGAATAAGTTTTTTGAACGAGGATTAGATGCAGTTCCAGATGGCAAGCAATGTTTTTACAAGCATTAAAATACACTTGGTTAGACTCTTTTAATCCTTTTTACTCAAACTATCTCTAACATTTGGCTACATTTATTTGGACAAGTCAACAAAGCAATTAGTATTTTAGGTTACATTTTTTAGAGTGTCAGAAAGATGACTTGCCCAAACTGTGTATACACTGATATTCACTGAGGAGCAAACTATATTTCCGTATAAATACGCTTTCAATTAATCGAATAAAGTTTTAATTTTACTTCAGCACAATAGGCTGATCTAGTGTTCACTTACAAAAAGCGTCTCTAACTGGACTGGATCGCCTACAAATCCGTAAATGGAATAATTATGAGAACAATTCCGGGATATCAGATTTTTGAGCTAATTTATGAAAGTAGCAAGTCGCTTGTGTATCGAGGATGCCGACTTCAGGATAATTTGCCTCTTATTCTTAAAGTTATCAAAGAAGACTATCCATTACCAGAAGAAATTTCTAGGTATAAGCAAGAATATGAAATTACCCGTTCGTTGAATATAGATGGTGTTGCTAAAGCGTATGATTTAAAATCATATCAAAATACTCTAGTAATGCTCTTGGAGGATTTTGGGGGTCAATCTCTAAAGATATTGATGGACAAACAAAATTTTACAGTTTTAGACGCTATGAAAATTACTATAAAAATTGTTGAAACTTTAGCTAAACTGCATAATTTAAACATTATTCACAAAGATATTAATCCATCTAATATTGTTTTTGATCCAAAAAGTAGGCAAGTCAAATTTATTGATTTTGGGATTTCCAGCGTTTTGTCGCGGGAAAACCCTACCCTAAAAAATCCCAATGTTTTAGAAGGCACTCTTGCCTATATGTCGCCAGAGCAAACTGGCAGAATGAATCGTTCGCTGGATTATCGTACTGACTTTTACTCCCTTGGCGTTACCTTCTACGAGCTTCTCACTGGCAGACTACCTTTTAATGGTACTGATGCAATAGAGTTAGTACATAATCATATTGCGCTTACGCCAATTCCGCCTCATAAGCTTAATCAAAACATTCCCAAAGCAGTTTCGGACATTGTTATGAAATTGCTGGCTAAAACTGCTGAAGATAGATATCAAAGTGCTTATGGAATTCAAGCAGATTTAGAATATTGTCTAACTCAATTAGAAATAAATAACCAACTTCCAGAGTTCTCTCCCGGTCGTCATGATATCTCTAATAAATTTCAAATCCCTGAGAAGCTCTATGGCAGAGAGCAAGAAATTAATACTTTACTAACAGCATTTGAACGAGTGAGCCAATTCTCGTTTGGTAAGCCAATGCCAGGGGATATTGAGATGATGTTGGTGTCGGGTTATTCTGGCATCGGCAAGTCATGTTTAGTGCAAGAAATTTATAAACCAATCACTCAACAGCGAGCTTATTTCATTTCAGGGAAATTTGACCAGTTTCAGCGGAGTATTCCCTATTCTGCTGTTGTCAGCGCCTTTTCTGCCTTAATCCAGCAACTTTTAACGGAAAGCGAAGCACAGCTCAACCAGTGGAAAGAAAAACTCCTAGAAGCCCTTGGCTCTAACGGGCAAATTATTATTGATGTTATTCCTGAGGTAGAACTCATTGTCGGTTCTCAGCCTAGAGTTCAAGAATTAGGGCCAACTGAATCCCAAAACCGCTTTAATTTAGTCTTTCAAAACTTTATTCGGGTATTTTGCCAACAAGAACATCCATTAGTCATCTTTCTGGATGATTTGCAGTGGGCTGACTCTGCCACGCTCAAATTGATGGAGTTGATGATGACGGATGATCAAACGCACTATCTATTTCTCATTGGAGCATATCGGGATAATGAAGTCAGCTCCACTCATCCCTTGATGATTACGCTGGATAGTTTACGCGATGATGGAGCTATCATCAACCAGATTAATCTAGCACCTTTAGAACTTGAGCATATTACCCACTTGATTGCTGACACCTTGCATACGGATAGGGAATCAGTAAGATCCTTAGCTTCCCTCATCCTGCGTAAAACAGAAGGAAATCCCTTCTTTGTCAATGAATTTCTAAAAACCCTATATCAGGAAAACCTGCTTACCTTCACCCCCCCTCAGACCTTTCTTACTCAGGGGGAAGAAGAGGCAAGTAAAGCCCTATGGCAATGGGACATCGCTCAAATTGAAGCGTTGGGTATTACTGATAATGTTGTCGAATTAATGATAGGAAAATTAAAAAAATTGCCGAATTCAACACAGCAGGCTTTACGGTTAGCAGCTTGTGTCGGCAATAGTTTCGATTTAAATACCCTGTCTATCATTTATGAGAAATCAATTTATGAAACTTTTAAAGACCTTTTGCCAGCTCTGAAAGAAGAATTAATTAAGCCTACTTCTGTGTTGGAAACGACCGAAGAGGAAGGGGTTAGTTCTCAACTATTAGTTTTTAATTATAAATTTTCACACGACCGCGTGCAACATGCAGCTTATGCACTGATTGATAACTCGCTTCAAAAAGCAGTTCATCTCAAAATTGGCAATCTCCTTTTAGCAAGTACGCCTTTGGAAGACCAGATAGAAATAATTTTTAAATTAGTCGATCATCTAAATATCGGTTCTGACTTAATTGTCGATGAAGAGGCAAAAATTGAATTAATAATATTGAATTTGGAAGCAGCTCGAAAAGCGAAAGATGCAACCGCATACAGCTCAGCACTTCACTATTTGACTGCTTGTATGAATGTTTTACCAAGCGATATTTGGGTAAAACGCTACGATCTAGCTTTTTCATTGCATAAAAAACGAGCCGAAATTGAGTATTTAAACGGTAATTTTGCTCAGGCTGAAGCCTTGCTGGATCTAACCCTATCTCAAGCAAAATCAGTTCTCGACAAAGCTGAAGTTTATAATATGCTGATTGTGCAGCATACCATGCTTGCGAAATATCAAGAGGCAATTCAAGCAGGTCGTAATGCTCTTAGTCTGCTAGGAATTGACTTACCTGAAGGGGAATTAGCAACAGCAGTTGAGCTAGAAATAGGCGAAGTTAATAAGAAATTAGAAACCCATGAGATTGGGTCTTTAATTAATTTAGAAGCAATAAAAATTCCGGAAGTAAAAGCAGCAGTCAAATTGTTAGCAAACATGGGGCCTTTAGCATATTTTGTCAATTTTGACCTTTGGCAGCTAGTTACTGTTAAAACAGTTAATCTTTCTCTCACCTATGGTTATGCATCAGGAGCAGCGTATAGCTACTCGTGTTATGGAATGATACTCAGCGCAATTTTAGGGAATTCTCACTCTGGTTATGAGTTTGGGGTCTTAGCAACTAAACTAAGTAATAAGTTTAATAATGTAGCTCAAAAATGTGCAGAATTGGTGGTTCTTGCCAATTACTTGAGCAATTGGGTGAAGCCAATTAAGTTTAGTCATACAATTAATGATGAGGCATATAAAACGGGGCTAGACTTTGGAGATTTGCAATGGGCAGGTTATACTCGTCTTCACAAAGTCATTGCTTCCTTCCATCAATGTAAAAGTTTAGAGCAAAGTTTAAAACAAATACCTCAGTCTTTGCTATTTTGCCAAAAGAGTAAAAATCAATGGGCAATTGATATAATTTTAGGTTATAAACTAGCGGTGTCGAACTTGATAGGCATGACTGCTGGAACCTTATCTTTTGAAAATGATGGGATTAGCGAATCCAACTTCTTGACAAGTTGCGAACAACATCAAAGTTCGGCGGCAATTTGTGAATTCCATATTTTAAAAGCCCAAATTCTTTACTTATACGAAAAACCGGATTTAGCTTTGAACAGTAGTTTGTTAGCTTCAAAGCTACTTACTTCTATTTTCGGTCATATCTCAGTATCTACACATAACTTTTATCACTCACTGATTCTAGTTGCTCTCTATCCGAATGCTTCAGAATCTGTACAAAAACAATCTTGCGAGACGTTAGCAGCGAATCAAAAGCAGATGAAGATTTGGGCAGACAACTGTCCAGAAAACTTTCTACACAAGTACCTGTTAGTAGAAGCTGAAATTAGTCGCATCACTGGCAATGATTTAGAGGCGATAGACTTGTATGAACGCGCCATTGAGTCCGCAAAAGAAAATGAGTTTATTCAGAATGAAGCTTTAGCGAATGAACTCGCTGCTAAGTTTTGGTTAGCGAAAGGAAAAGAGAAGTATGCTAAAGTCCATATTACAGAAGCTTATTACGGCTATCAACGTTGGGGAGCTAAGCGCAAAGTAGAAGATTTAGATGAAAAATATCCGCACTTTCTGACTAAAACATCTATTCTGCCTCGCGTTAAAGATACTCCCACGACTACTGGACATTCCTCTACGGGTAGTAGTTCTAATACGTTGGACTTCACCACTGTGATGAAAGCTAGTCAAGCGATCGCTGCTTGTATCGTGTTGGATAAGTTACTGGCTTCTTTAATGAAAATATCTATCGAGAATGCTGGCGCACAAAAAGGTTTACTACTCTTGGTAAGAGATGAAAAACTGCTGATTGAAGCCCGTTCATCGGTTGAATCAAAAGAGGTTGTTGTTCGGCAGTCAACTCCGCTTAAAGGTTGTCAAGAGTTACCTCTGACAGTGATTAATTATGTAAAAAGAACTCGCTCAGATGTGGTTCTAAATGATGCGGCTAGTGAGGGAAAGTTTATTAATGACTCTTATATAGAGCTAAATAAATTGAAGTCCGTTCTCTGTATGCCTATCCTTAATCAAGGGAAATTAATCGGTATTCTTTATTTAGAAAATAATCTGACATCCGGAGCTTTTACTCCCGATAGGATAGAAGTTTTAAGAGTACTTTCAGCTCAGGTAGCAATTTCTCTGGAAAATGCTATGCTTTACAATTCGATGGAACAAAAAGTCCAAGAGAGGACGCATGAGCTAAATGAAAAAAATGTACGGTTATCCCAAACTCTACAAGAACTTAAGCGTACTCAGACGCAATTAATTCAGACCGAGAAAATGTCTAGCTTGGGTCAATTAGTAGCGGGAGTTGCCCACGAAATTAATAACCCAGTTAACTTTATCTACGGCAACCTTGTCCACGTTAATGAATATACTCAAGACCTACTAAACCTAATGCAGCTATATGCCAAGCATTATCCCAATCCGGTGTCTGAGATTCAAGACGAAGCGGAGGCGATAGAAGTAGATTTCTTAGTTGAAGATTTACCAAAAATGCTGTCCTCGATGAAAGTGGGGGCTGACAGAATTCGTCAAATTGTCCTGAGTTTGAGGAATTTTTCGCGCCTTGATGAGGCAGAAATGAAAGAGGTCGATGTTCACTCAGGGCTAGATAGTACGTTATTAATTCTGCAAAACCGCCTGAAGGCTAAGACAGAAATTCCGGCTATTAAAGTGATTAAGGAGTATGGTTCGCTGCCGCTCATAGAGTGTTATGCAGGTCAGCTTAACCAAGTATTTATGAATCTTCTGGCTAATGCGATCGATACTTTGGAAGAAGTAATGAGTAATGATTCAAAGACAAAAGGACATTACCAGGAAATAGCCCAGGCATCTTGTTTGTCTTCATGGGAACGGAAAGAACAACATTCAGATAACCAATTGTCAACCAGCGATTACCAATTACCGACAATCCGGATTCGCACCTGTGTCGTAGACGAAAGTCGGGTTCTGATTGCCATTGCTGATAATGGCCCTGGGATGACAGAGGAAGTCAAAAAACGTATTTTCGATCCTTTCTTTACTACAAAACCGATTGGTAAAGGGACAGGGCTAGGGTTAGCAATTAGTTACCAGATTGTGGTGGAAAAACACGGCGGTCAATTGCAATGTTTTTCCACACTTGGGCAGGGAACTGAATTTATTGTTGAGATTCCGATCCGTCCGCAACATTAACCTTTGTCTTCACAAGCGGATCTCCTTTATTCAGATAGAGGACAAGCAGCATTCTCAGTAATTTTGCTTAAACATTTCTTTATGTAAAGCTCATAGTTACGCACATTCACATACGCACATTCACGGTGGACTAGGGATGTAGAGAAAGGCTACCACTGAGGGGTAAGGTTAGCGGGAAGAGATAAGTCATGCAGCTCCTAGACAATTGCTCGATTGCTACCGAGAGAAAAGTAGGACTTCACCAATTGTATGTAGAAGATATAGTGAGATGCACCACGCTATCAGAAGCAGTGCTGATGGTAAATAAGGCTTATGATTTCCACCGTCATCCTTACTTTATGTGGATGCAGGCACCCTCTACCTCACGGGCACAATTTCTTTGCACACAGCTACCAATTTGTTTTGCAATTGAGTCATTTTCGCAATCATTAGCGGCAGTTTTGGCTCGGACTCCAGTATTAGAACGGCGACTTTCGGTGATGGAAAACGTGGCTGAAGAACATGGTCACGGCAATTTATTGAACTCTCACAAATACACCTTCCGCCAATTTTTGCGGGCTTTAGGTGCCACTCCAGAAGATTTAGAAATACCCTGTCCTGCATCAGTGTTAGCTTTCAATCATTCACTTCTGGGCTACTGTCTGACGCAATCAAGTGAAGCGGGTGGAGCCGCTTTGGGGATGCTGGAGCATCTGTATTCGAGTGTTAGTGGGATGATCGCCCGCACGATTAACGAGCGAGGTTGGGCAGCGCCGGGTAGCCAGTCACACTATACTGTCCACGAGGAACTTGACGTAGAACACGCACGAGAACTACTGACTTTGGCAGAACCCAGTTGGGAGGAGCCACGCAACCGCGCTCATGTTGCTCAAGGGCTGGTGCTGGGTGCCCACTACTTATGGGCTTTGTACGAATAGTACGCTACGAAAAGAGCGATCGCTGTACTGTGTGATGTAGCGATCGCTCTTATCTTTCGACCTGTGCATTCTCAATACAGGTTCTTAACTGTTCGGTGAGAACCTGGACATGGGGTTTCTTGAGCATGGTTAGGTGATTGCCAGGAATGTTATAAATTTCCACTCCTCCTCCAGCTAGCTCGCCCCAACCCATACTTGGATCTTGATTCGCAGCGATATTTTGTTCGCTATTTTTCAAAAGAGTAATTTTGCTAGGATAGACTTGCGGCACATAGCTAAGCGCTGCTTGACTATTCGCTTGAAAAACCCTAAGTATCGATTTACTTCTTAATTCTTTTAATATTCGTTTTTTAGATTCTTTAGAGATTAGCTTGCTTTGGGGCTTGTCGGTAGCGGCTATAAGATAAAAATAATCCATAAAATAAGGCCATATATGTCGCGCTACTGTGTTCATCAGAAACTTTAAACCGTCCCCGAAGGAAGGTTTGTTTTTAGAAATTGGTGCGGAAGTATCTATCACAGCCAGTAGAGCTACTTTATGCCCAGTTTTTTGAAATTGTTGAGCCATTTCAAAAGCAACCAAGCCTCCAAAAGACCAACCTCCTAAAAAATAAGGGCCATTCGGCTGCACTGCACGTAAGGCATCAATATAATAAGCCGCTATATCCTCAATACGAGTTAATGGGGATTGTTCTCCGTCCATACCCAGAGGTTGTAGCCCATAAAATGGTTGTTCTGTCCCCAAATGATATGCGACTTCATAATAAGGAAAGACAACTCCAAAAATGGGATGAACGCAGAAGAAAGGTGGATTTGAACCTTTAGGCTGAATGGCAACCAAGGGCGACCAAAATGGAGAATCTGTTTCTGGAGATAGCGTGCTGGCTAGACCTTCAATAGTTGGATTTAAGAATAGAGTAGATAGCGGTAATTCGCGCTCAAATTGCTTGCGTATCTGCTCCATGAGGGTGATACTCAGCAGCGAATTTCCCCCTAAATCGAAGAAGTTATCGTAAATACTTACACGCTCGATGTTAAGAACTTTAACCCAGATTTTGGCGAGGACTGACTCAGTCGGATTACGAGGTTCAATGTAAGCCTTATCTAGGGTTTGGCTAGTTGAATTATCGGGTTCGGGTAAGTTCCGACGATTGACTTTGCCATTAGGTGTTAAAGGCAGAGCTTCTATCATGACAAAAGCTGAAGGAACCATGTATTCTGGCAACTTCTTCCTTAGGAAATCACGGAGTTCAATGATTGTAGGGGTAAAATTTTGGGCTGGCACAATATAAGCGATTAAACGCTTATCACCAGATATCTCTGTAGCAATTACCACCGTTTCTCTGACTGTCGGATGCTGAGTCAGCAGTGCCTCAATCTCTCCTAATTCGATGCGGAAACCGCGAATTTTTACTTGGTCATCAAGGCGACCTAAAAATTCAATGTTGCCGTCTGGTCGATAACGAGCTAAATCGCCGGTTTTATAAAGACGCTCCTCCCTACCCCCCTTTAAAAGGGGGGAGAAAAAAGAGTTTTTTCGGGTTTCTTCTTCATTTTCTATTTTTGCCTTTTTGAAAGGATTAAGAATAAATCGTTCGGTAGTTAAATCAGGGCGATTGAGATATCCCTGCGCCAGTCCATCACCCTGGATGTACAATTCGCCAGTAATTCCGATGGGTACAGGCTGTAAATATTTATCTAATATATAAATTTGAGTGTTAGCAATTGGGCGACCGATGGGCGGCTTTTTGCTATTGTCATTAATTTCTGAAATCGTAGCCCAAACAGTTGATTCAGTTGGTCCATAAGCGTTAAAAAATCTGCGATCAGAAGCCAATTTGTTTACAATATCTTTAGAACAAGATTCGCCTGCACAGATGATAGTTTGCAGCGCAGGAAGTTTTTCTGGTAATACTGCGAGTACAGTAGGCGGGAGCGTGGCGTGAGTAATCGCATTCTCGCGCAATAACTTGATTAAGGGTTGTCCAGGTAGAAGAGTTTCTTTTTTGGCTAAATAGAGAGTGGCTCCCGATCGCAATGCCATGACAATCTCGAAGATTGAGGCATCAAAACTCAAGGATGCGAATTGCAGGATGCGATCGCTTGGCTGTACCTTGAAAACCTCAAGCTGAGCTTCTGCTAAGTTAGACAGTCCTCTGTGCTGCACTAAAACGCCTTTTGGTTTTCCGGTTGAGCCAGAGGTGTAGATGACATAAGCTAGATTTTCAGATGTTACGTTGCTGGTTGGGTTGTGTTGGGGATGGTGAGCGATCGCATCCAAGTCCGTATCCAAACAAACTACAGATAAACCGTCTTGGCGATCCTCCCAACAGGTCTTCAACAGGGAGGATAGATGGGAATGAGTTAGCAAGATCGATACCTGAGCGTCCTCTAGCATGAAGCTAAGACGTTCTTGTGGATAGGTGGGATCTAAAGGCAGGTATGCTCCTCCGGCTTTGAGGATGCCTAACAGTCCTACAATCATCTCTAGGGAACGCTCTATACAGATGCCAACTAGAACGTCTGGAACTACCCCCAATTGTTGTAGGTGGTGTGCAAGTTGATTGGCTCTGATGTTGAGTTCGCGGTAGGTTAATTGCTGATTTTCAAAGATGAGCGCAATCGCATTCGGAATCTGCTCTACTTGTGCCTCAAACAACTGATGAAAACACTGGTTTTGCGGGTAATCTCTTCTGGTATTATTCCAATCAATTAATAACTGTTGCCTTTCGGCTGCTGTCAATAAAGGCAACTCGCAAAGGCTTTGCTCTGGATTTGCAACAATACCCTCCAGCAGCGTTTGGTAATGTCCCAGCATCCGAGTAATGGTAGCATCATCAAATAAATCAGTGCTGTAAATTACCTGTCCTCTGAGAGCTTCCGGAGATTCCCACAGGTGAAACTCTAGGTCAAACTTAGCGCTGGGGTTGTCAAAATCTAGATGCGAAAGTGTTAGCCCAGGTAACTCTAGCGCCTCAATGGGTGTATTTTGTAGGCTGAATGCCACCTGAAATAATGGATGATGGCTCAGGTTGCGCTCTGGATGCAGTTCCTCTACTAGCTTCTCAAAGGGTAAATCTTGATGGGCGTATGCTCCTAGCGCCACCTCCCGGACTCTGCTCAGCAATTCCAGAAATGTTGGATTGCCGGATAAATTAGTACGCAGCACCAAACTATTGACAAAAAAGCCAATTAAACCCTCAATTTCGCGGCGGTTGCGGTTAGCAATGGGTGAGCCGACAACAATATCTTCTTGCTGTGTATAGCGGTAAAGTAAGGTTTGAAATGCCGCCAAAAGGGTCATGAAGAGAGTAACGCCTTGGCGCTGCGAAAGTGCCTCTAGTTCCTCACTCAGGCTTTTCGGTAACTCTAGAAATTGCGTTGCGCCTTGATAGGTTGGAGCCGCTGGGCGAGGTTTGTCAGTGGGCAAGTTAAGTGAGGGAAGATTGTTCAGTTGCTGCTTCCAGTAGGCTAACTGAGTCTCTAAAACTTCACCCTGTAGCCATTCGCGCTGCCAGTCTGCAAAGTCTGCATATTGGATCGGTAGTTCTGGCAAAGGCGATCGCTCGTTATTGCCAAAAGCGGTATACAGCGTTCCGAGTTCCCGAATTAGCACCCCAATCGACCAGCCATCGGAGATAATGTGGTGCAGATTCAGCAAAAGTACGTGTTCTGAGGAATCTAGCTGTAGCAGCATCACTCGCAGTAACGAGTCTTGAGATAAATCAAAAGGACGCGATCGCTCCTCAGTGGCTAGTCGTCGAGTTTCCGCTTCCCGTTCGGTTGCAGATAGATGCCGCAAATCTATAAGGGGCAAAGGTATGGTTAAGCTGGGAGCAATGACTTGAACAGGTTGCCCATCGAGCATCCTAAAAGTGGTACGCAAAGCTTCATGGCGACGCACGATTTCGTTGAACGTCTCCTCCAGCGCCCAAGCGTTGAGCGAACCTTTTAGGCGAAGTGCAGTCGCTACATTGTAAAAGGTATTGCCAGGGAATAGCTGGTCGAGAAACCACAGTCGCTGTTGGGCAAAAGATGCCGGAAATACAAAAACTTCTGTTTCTTCAGCTTTCATTTTGTTGTTGCTGTTCAATCAGCACCCCAACCATAAAAATCTGTTTAGCCGTCAAATTTAACTCTGGAAATGCTGGCGACTGAATGCGATCGCTACCTCTAAACAGATTCACTTGGTACTCACCCTCAACCAATGAGTAAACCGAAATAGTAGGTTGCTTGGGGTTGCCAATAAATCGCCTACCGCCTAAACCCAGGTAATCAACAATCCAATATTCAGGCACACCAATTTCTTCATAATCTGCAACTTTGAGCAGGTAATCATCTCGCCAATTGGTACTGACGACTTCAATTACTAGAGGGATTGACGCACCTTGAGTAACAGTTGAAGATCTTTTCCATAACGGTTCCGCCGCTAGATTAGGTCGATTTAGTATTAGTACGTCTGGTAAATAACCTGATTTTTTTTCTGGCGGCTTAACTAGCGCTTGATTGGGTATGAAGTAGGGAAGATTCAATCGCTTAAACTCTACAGTTAGTTCAGAAGCTAAAAACCCGGTAATCTCTTCATATTCTCCTACTGGCTGCATTTCAATAATTATCCCGTCATGCAGTTCATAGCGTCTCGTTTCCGGTTTCCACTCTAGAAAGTCTTCAAAGGTGATTGTTTTGGGTAAGGCTTGAGTCATAGCTTGCTGCTCTCTCAGAATCAGTGTAGATGCATTTTATTCAATGGGGCGATAGCGCGCTAATTTGAAGGTTGAGTTATTTCTTTTGGACAGGTGGCTCCGATCGCATCATAAAGAGCGAATTACTGTTGCTATATTGTAGAAGGAATTGCTAAGTTGCGATCGCTATGATCAAAGTACAAACAGAAATGTCTAAAACTTCTGGATTATACGAGACAGACTTTTATGCTTGGACGATCGAACAAGTTCCTGCCGGAATCTCAGCTCCATCCGTTACGGCCCAAAATGAAGCATTTGCCATTCACTACCTTAGCCCCAGGAATCTGCTATGCCTTAATTAAACAGAAAGGATTTGACCGAAGGAACCATACGAGCTAATTCAGTTTTATTGTGTTTGAGAAGCTCATGCTCCCATAATTCATTAGTATCGTCAGGGCAGTCATTTGCAAGAGTTTCTCCAATCTCTTCAAAATTCTTTTTAATGTCGCTTCTTAACTTCTCTGGTTCAGATAACACTCCGAGAACAAATACTCTATCTTCTAAATCAATTGGAATATTTTGCTTCACATAATCTAATCGATCTTTATCTTGATCAAAATCAATTAACAAAACAATTATTCTATGTGGATATTGGCGCATTGTAGAGGCATAATCATTCGTAAATTTCTCCACAACATCTTTCCAGCCACTAGCCTCTGGTAGAACTTGAATAGCACGACTATTGAGTTTTGAATAAAGCAAAAATCCGTTGGCAATTTGGCGATTAGCGTCATCTTCGGGCAACACAAGAAGATGAGGTTGGTACTTATTCACACTCATAATTCTATGTCGCCACGAATTAAGGTGTCTACAAGGTCGCCACTAACAGGTATATCACTGAGCAACCTAACTAAGGTTGGCTCTAGGTGACTCTTTCGATCGAGTACAAAGGTGTTTTCATTGGAAAACTTTCGGATTGCTTCCTCATTATGCGAGGTTACTACAATCTGACCGCTATTCTTAAATGAGCGTCGTAGTGATGTTACAAAATGTCCAACCTCTGACAGGGAAAGATAGTTATCAGGTTCGTCCCAAAAGCAAAAAAGTGGGCCGTAGTATTTGTTGGCAGCTAAGACAACAGCACAAAGAAAAAAGCATTTCTCCCCATCAGATAAGTCTTTAAAATCAACGCTCAGATTGGCACTCTTTGCTTCAAATCGAACAACCATACTTTTAGAGTCTTTACCGATCTGTTCATTCAGAAAATCCTGAATGTCAGGCATAACTTCTCTGAGGTATCTGTCAGCCTGTGTGTAGGCAGCAGGGTAGCGACTGAGTAACCCAGAGAACCACTCACCAAAATTTGAACCGTCTCGTTTTGGCTCCAACGTTTCCCCGTTAGAGTCTCCAGTCATCAGGCTTGGAATCGGGGCTAAAATAATCGTGCGCGCCAGCCAAGTCTTGAAAATACGAAGCGGATCGGTTTCTGATTGTTCTTGAATCACTGGAAGAGCAACGAGATGCCAATCTACCAGAAACTGAGCTTCAGGATTTCGCGGGCTGGTGTAAAGAGTGACTTGGGCTTCCTTGCGAGAGTAAATTGGATTTCCTGAAATTAACAGTTGCTCTTCAAAAACTCGAAGCTCTCTAAAGTTTTCTGGTAATTCCAATGCAAGGATATATTTGTATAGTTTATTGTTTAGTAATACTTCTATCTCAAATCTAATTGGAACATCAGACTTTCCTCGATTGAAATCTTTAGGATCGATAAGACCAAGATGATTTTTATCAAATTCACGCATTCTGTTAATGCCTCGACCAATGTGTTGAAGGATTTCCAATACAACACGGATGGTTGATTTACCTGCACCATTTTTCCCAATTAAAAGGGAGGATGGCATCTCTTTGAGAATCAGTTCAAAGTTCTCCAGGCATCTGAAGTTATTTACGTATAGTCTTTGGAGCATAGAAAAACGACTCCGGGGAGTGAAAAGTGAAAAAAATCGGTCAGCCTAATTAACCAATATACATTATTAGTAATTTCCATCTCACGAGAAATTGACACTAAGGCTGGAGCTTTACTTTCACGCTTACTGTCTTTCAATCTTTAACCCCTTTAGAAAATTGCGCGATCGCGTAACTTCACCACTTGTGCCAGTATGATTAAGGCGTGATCGCACGATTTCGTTTCAAACCACTCGGTTCTGACGAATGCACTCTGCATACCAATTAAAGCTTGCTTTGGGAATGCGTTGTTGCGTCTTGTAATCGACATAGGTAATCCCAAAGCGGCGACTATAACCGTAAGGCCACTCAAAGTTATCCATGAAACTCCAAAGAAAGTAACCTTTCAGGGGATAGCCTTCACGAATGGCTCGATGAGCCGCCTTCAAATACTGGCGTAAATACATAATGCGGTCTGTATCAATTACCTCGCCTTGAGGGTTCAGTTCGTCTTCGGCAGCACAACCATTTTCGGTAATGAACACGGGCAAATCTTGTCGCCTAAGCGTGTTGCTAATATGGCGAATACCCCAATAGATGCTCTCAGGAACGATATGCAGCCAAGGCATATTCATTCGCGGGTAGCCTTTGGGTAAGTCAAGAAACTCGTAACCGTCTTTATTGTCCGCCGCACGAACATAAGTTCCCGTGTAAATATTGATACCGATTGCGTCGAGGGGCTGGTGAATGATTTCCAAATCGCCCGACTGAATATCTGGGGCATCAGCGCCCAACTTCTCAAGCATTGCTGGACTGTAGACACCCGTCAGCGCTGGAAAAATAATCCCACCATTGAGCCAAGAAGTATGGAAAGCTTGCTGAGCCGCTGTTATATCAGCCGCTGATTCGGTGAGGGGAACGGTGACAGAAATATTGTCTACAAGTGCTACGGAACAAGGAACGGGCGAGGCAGCACGGATAGCTTGACAGCCCATTCCATGAGCGAGGAGGGCATGGTGAGAAGTCTGCCACACTTCTTTGCGAGTTTTGACGCGAGTGCCAGGGGCAAAGGGTGGGTCTTTATCCACATCGTAGGCGAAATCAGTGAAGCAGGGGATTTCGTTGATGGTCATCCAGTTGGTGATGCGATCGCCTAACCGACTGACAACAGCAGTAACATAGTCAGCAAAATCTGAAGCCATCTCCCGGCTGCGCCAAGAACCGTACAAATCCTCTAGTGCTTGAGGACTGTCCCAATGAAACAAGGTGGCGTGGGGAGTAATCCCGTGTTTGTGCAGGCAATCAACCAGACGCTTGTAGAAATCAATTCCCTTCTCATTCACGTTTCCCCGACCATCAGGAATAATTCGGGGCCAAGCGATACTAAAGCGATAATGCTTGATGCCCAGTTGTGCCATCAGTTCTACGTCTGTTTCGTAGCGGTGGTAATGGTCGCAAGCAACAGCACCCGTATCGCCATTCTCAACCCGTCCGGGGGTGGCACTGAAGGTATCCCAGACGCTGGGTTTGCGATCGCCTTCTGTTGCCGCACCCTCTATCTGATAGGCGGAGGTAGCCGCGCCCCAGATGAAATTTTCTGGAAATTGGTCGCTGGTTTTCATCTGGTTCACGGTTGCTGGTTTTCTTTATTGAGAGAAGATAGCTTCATGCGACGATTTTCACGAGAAATTGGCACTAAGGCTGGGGCTTTGCTTTGAGTAGTGGTCTGCTGAAAACTAGCGATCGCTTTCGATAATTCTGCAATGGTCGGTGCCTCAAAGACACTACGCAAAGGTAACTCCACCGCGAATGCGTCGCGCACTCTAGAAACAAGCTGAGTCGCTAGTAATGAATGTCCTCCTAATTCAAAGAAATTATCGTGAATACCTACCCGTTTAACTCCCAAAACTTCAGCAAAAATTTTCACTAACACTTCCTCAACCGGAGTTTGAGGTGCAACATAATTTCCTGCCAATTCTAGTTTGACTGGTTCAGGTGCCGGTAAAGCACGGCGATCGACTTTGCCATTCGGCGTCAGCGGTAGAGATTCCAGCACCACAAAAGCCGATGGCACCATGTACTCAGGTAGCTTTTGGGCTAGATAAGTCTGCAATTGAGGGATTAACTTACGAGCTGCTTTTGCTTGCAGGGGATTATTCGCATAAGATTGTAGCGATCGCAATTTAGCGCTGAGTGGCAAAGTAGTTTTTTCGTCTATTTCTTTGCTTACAAAAACTACATCGTAGCGTCCATCACTAGCGGAATTTGACCAGCTAATATCAACGTCGTAAGGGACATCTAGGCTATAAAAATCTTCTGGATCTACTCCTAAATTTTGGAGCTTTTGCAATACTTCACGCATCTGTCCCGCAGTTTTAAACTCTGCTGCGCCTGAGAGCCATTCTGCTGTTTTAACTGCTGCTGTTACCCGCGCATTAGGCACATTGGTAATGCTTAATAGTTCTGGTTGGTTATCAACTAATAGCTGATGTACAACGGAGACGGTTAAGTTATTTTCGTGCCAGTCTAGCGAGGCACCCCTCCCCAGCCCTCCCCGCAACAGGGAGGGAGCCGGAGTATTCTTACTTCCCGCCACTTCGGGGGGATTGATGTAGGTGCTTTCAGAATCTATTTCAGCGCTAATATGCAGAATCGCGTTATAACGAAACTGCGTTAATTCATTGTGATGATGACCCCGGATTAGTTGAATTTGTACGTCGCTAATCTGGGGAAATCGCTGCTTTAATGCACTGAAGAAAGCTGGATCAATTACTAACTCCGTTTCTTGGAACATTTGCATTTCTACCCGTTGCTGCAACTGTTCGCGGGTGAGGGAGGGTTCGGCTTGATAAAGCTGTACTGAGGCGTGGAAAGCTTGCAGCAGGGGGAGGCTACGCACATCGCCGATGAAGATGAAGCCACCGGGAGCGATCGCATTTATTGCTCCCTCCAGTACGCGCACCAGATAATCAATATTGGGAAAATATTGCACAACCGAGTTCAGAATCACCGTATCAAAGGCTTCGGACTCCACTCCCTCAAAGTCAGTCGCCAACTTCTGAAGCAATGTTACTTGAGGTAATTGTGCCAATTGCTCCTGGATGTAGTTAAGTGAAGCCGAGGAAAAGTCTGTCCCACAATATTTATTGCAGTGAGGCGCAATTCTAAACAACAATAAACCTGTTCCACACCCTATTTCTAACACTCGACTTGGTTGCAAATCCAGAATTCCCGCAACTTGGTTATCTACCCATTCACGCATCTGTTCTGCTGGAATCGGTTGATTAGTATAACTGCTATTCCAACCGACAATATTGAATTTTGGATCTGAACTAGCAGCAGGTTGATTATAATTTTCGTTGTAGAGCATCTGCCATTGCGAAACCTGCTCATCTTGCAATTGCATTTCCATCTGCTTCTGTTCGCTGTATTCAGCATTTAGTGCTAGATAAACTACTAAACGCTTTTCCCCCGGTACATCTTCACGAGTTATTACAACATTTTGCAGCACTGCTGGATGTTGACTCAGTACCGCTTCAATTTCTCCCAACTCTATGCGGAAGCCGCGAATTTTTACCTGTTCGTCGAGACGACCTAAAAATTCGATATTGCCATCTGGTTGATAGCGAACTAAATCGCCTGTTTTATAAAGACGTGCTTCTGGTTGGTTGCTAAAAGGATTAGAAATGAATTTTTCAGCAGTTAAATCAGGACGGTTTAAATAACCTCGCGCTAGTCCATCACCACCAATGTGCAATTCACCAGCAACGCCGATGGGTACAGGTTGTAAATATCTATCTAGAACATAAACTTGAGTGTTGGCAATGGGACGACCAATTGTAGGCGCGATCGCATTTCCTAATACTGCTACATCTGTAATCCCTTCTTGCTCCCCTTTTAAAGCCCTATTGAAGGAATTTTCTTGCTCTCTAACAGCAACAATACCGGATGTTGTAACAACAGTATTCTCAGTTGGACCATAATTATTCACTACCTGGAAAGGATATTCAGCCAAAGGATACTGATGTAATTTATCGCCTCCTGTTAATAAGACTCGCAATGCTATATCTTTAGACCAATCTAATAACAAAGCTTTCTCAGCTAAAGGGGTCGGCAAGAAGCTAATAGTTATCGATTTTGATACTAAAAAATCTCGCAGCTTTTCAGGCGATCGCCTAATTTCATCATCGGTCAAATAAATGCTAGCTCCTGCACTCAAATAAGGCAAAATTTCCCATGTGCAAGCATCAAATGCACATCCCGCAACCTGCGTTACCTGGTCAAGCGGTGAAACTGCAAACGCTTGTTGATGCCAAAATACTAGATTTAATAGTCCACCATGTTTAATTTGAACTCCTTTAGGCTTTCCAGTGGTGCCAGAGGTATAAATAACATAAGCAAGGTTTTCTGCGGTAACATTGCTGCTAGGATTGTCTTCACTCTCTTGGGAAATTCTTTCCCAATCCATGTCTAAAGAAATTATTTTTGGATTTTGATTATCAAGGCGTTCGATATACTGTTCGCGTGTTAATAAAACTGGCACTTGAGCATCTTTAAGCATAAAACTTAAACGCTCAGGAGGGTAGCTGGGGTCTAAAGGTAGGTAGGCTCCACCTGCTTTCAGGATGGCTAACATCCCGATTATCATATCAAGCGATCGCTCTACGCAAAGTCCTACTAAAATTTCCGCACCGATACCCAATTTTTGCAAATAACGTGCAAGTTTGTTGCTGCGTATATTTAACTCTTGGTAGGTGAGTTCTTTATCTTCAAATACTAGAGCAATCGCATCTTTATTCTGCTCTACCTGTGCTTCAAATAGCTGATGAACACACAAATCATTGGGATAATCTACTTTGGTATTATTCCATTGCACTAACAGTTGATGTAGTTCAGCTTCACTTAATATCGGTAATTCGGCAACTCGTTGCTCTGGATTCGCAACAATGCCCTCTAGCAATATTTGGAAATGCTCCAGCATCCGGTTAATGGTGGCTGCATCAAATAAATCGGTGCTGTATACGACAAAGCCGCTAATTCCTTCTGAACTATCTACCCCTAACCCATTATTTTCCTTTTGCTCCCACAAGTGGAACTCTAAATCAAACCGCGTTGTTTCTGTATCAACAAATTGCAACGGGCTTAAGGTTAACTCTGGTAGCTCTAGCGCCGACATTGGCGCATTTTGTAATGCAAACACCACCTGAAACAGGGGATTTTGATTCAAGTTGCGCTCCGGATGCAGTTCCTCCACCAGCTTTTCAAAAGGCAAATCTTGGTGAGCATACGCTCCCAGCGATACCTCTCGCACTCGACTCAAAAGTGAGCGAAATGTTGGGTTTCCATCAAAGTTGGTACGCAACACTAAACTATTAACAAAAAAACCAATTAACCCTTCTATTTCGCTGCGGTTGCGGTTGGCAATTGGCGAACCTACGGCAATATCTTCTTGCTGAGTGTAGCGGTACAGCAAGGTTTGAAATGCTGCCAGTAAAGTCATAAACAAAGTTACGCCTTCTTGCTGGCTTAAGGCTTCTAACGCCTTACTCAGGCTTTTTGGTAGTTGCAAAAGTTGCGTTGCACCCCGGTAGCTTTGAACGGCTGGTCGAGGTCTGTCAGTAGGCAAATTTAAGATAGAAATGCCCTCTAATTGCTGCCGCCAGTAAGCAAGTTGTGTTTCCAATACTTCCCCTTGCAACCACTCACGTTGCCAGTGGGCAAAGTCTGCATACTGAATAGGTAGTTCTGGTAAAGGTGTAGAGACGGAAAATTTATCGTCTTTACAAGAAGCAAAGGCTGTGTAGAGTGCCGCTAACTCGCGAATTAGTACCCCCATAGACCAGCCATCGGAGACAATGTGGTGCAGAACCAGCAGTAGCACATATTCTGACTCATCTAACCGCAGTAGCGTTACTCGTAGAAAAGGGTCTTTGGACAAATCGAAAGGGCGTTGAGCTTCTTGGGTGGTGATGCGTCGCGCTTCGGTTTCTAATTCTCCTAGCCCTTTTAGGGCGGCTTCGGCAACAGAGACGCTTTGCGATTCTCCTTCGGAGACGCTTCGCGATCGCAAATCTATTACTGGTAGAGGTACAGTTAAAGTGGATGCGATCGCTTGCACGGGTTGCCCTTCCACCGTTACAAAAGTGGTGCGTAAAGCTTCGTGACGGCGCACAATTTCGTTAAAAGCCTCTTTCAACGCCGCTAAATTTAGCGAACCGACCAGACGCACAGCTGCCGGAACATTATAGAAAGCATTGTTAGGTACTAATTGATCCAGAAACCACAGCCGCTGTTGTGCAAAGGATAGGGAGAGATTTCTGTCCCGCGAAATGGGTGTAAGGCTTATCGGAGTAGCGTTTTTGGTAACGTTAGCTGTCCTTAGAAATGAGAGAATTTCAGCTTTGCGTTCAGCTATCTCTGCACGTAGTTCTGCGGTGAGGCTTCCTTCTGGGGCGTTACAGCGCAGGCGTTCTCCATCGACAAAAACCTGAATATCTAAGCTACGGAGGTAAGATAAAAACTCAACTGTTTTCAAAATTAAACCTCTTCTAGGACACTACCCGCTAGAGGAGTGTACTTGCTATTGACCCGACTGTGGTCTAACCTCGGTATGACGTTGGAAGACAACGCAGTCAACATCCTACCCTAAAGGTTTCTGCTCATGGTGTTCATGCCCCTCAATTTCCTACTCGTATGGCTGGTTGGATTGCTGTCCATCGGGATACTGGGCGGAGGGATTTACATTCTGTATGAGTGGTATGAAGGGGAACTGGTGGGGACATCCTACTTGATAGGCGGACTGGCGATGGTTTTGTGGTCTCTTGGCGGTCGTTTTATCAGCTTGCCGCTGCTGCGTCGCCAAGGTGCTGACGAACCTAAATTGATGCGTACTGGAACTGTACAGCGCTTGCCACGACCGGATGGTAGCGTCCTGCACGTAGAGTTCTATGGGCCTGAAGATGGTCAACCGATTATCTTGTCACACGGTTGGGGACCAAACAGTGCGGTATGGTACTATGCCAAGCGACAACTGAGCGATCGCTTCCGAGTAATAGTATGGGATTTGCCAGGACTCGGAAAATCCACTAGACCCAAAAATAACGACTACTCCGTAGAAAAATATGCCCGTGACCTCGAAGCCGTTGTTGCGAGCGCGGGAGACAAGCCGGTTATCCTGCTTGGACACAGCATGGGTGGCATGATTAACCTAACATTCTGTCGGCTGTTTCCAGAACATCTGGGGCGTCGCGTAGCAGGCTTAATCCTCGCAGATACAACCTACACCAATCCACTGAAAACTTCTATCTTGAGCAGTGTGTTACCCAAATTGCAGAAACCGCTGCTTGAACCATTGCTGTACCTCACCATGCTCCTGTCACCCCTCTTTTGGCTGATGACTTGGCTAAGCTATCTCAACGGTTCGCTACACATCAGCGTAGAGATTTCTGGATTTAAGGGGACTGAAACCCGCGGTCAACTGGATTTCGCCGCTTTCTTATCGGCTTTAGGTTCGCCTGGTGTTCTCGCTCGCGGTACATTGGCAATGTTCAATTTCGAGGAAACAACAACACTCCCAACGATTAACGTTCCGGTGTTGGTCGTTTGCGGTGCAACAGATATCGCAACTAAACCTGTTGCAAGCGATCGCATGAAAGCGGAATTGCCTCAAGCTGAACTCGTCACCATTAAGCCGGGTGGACACATGGTATTGATGGAGAAAAATCAGCTCTTTTCCGAAGTTGTCAGTGCGTTTTGTGCTAAATGCGGGTAACGCTCAGAACATTTTAGATTACTTGCGCTTGCTGACTCTTGAGTATTTGCAAATGAGATTGTAGAAAGACTTAAAATTCTATTTCTTCTCGCTCATTTCCCGTGGAACTCGTGTTATCCAAACCTTTCGCCGCCCAACACATTGTTTCAATGTGCCTAGCTAAGCTAGCTACTGTTGGAGATTCAAACAAGTTGCGTACAGACAACTCTATTTGGAAAGCATCGCGGATGCGGGAAGTTAGCTGAGTTGCGAGTAGAGAATGACCGCCCAATTCAAAGAAATTGTCGTGGACACTTACCTGCTCTTTTCCCAAAACTTTAGCCCAAATTTCGGCTAGCGCTTCCTCAACGCGATCGCGTGGTGCGACATAATCTTCTTTGATATCAAAACTGAGCGTATCAACCGCAGGTAAGGCACGGCGATCTACTTTTCCATTCGGTGTCAGCGGTAGGAATTCTAGCATGACATAAGCTGAAGGCACCATGTATTCAGGTAACTTTTCTTTTAGGAATTGCCGCAGATTGATGCTTGCTGGTGCCTGTTTTTGGTTAGGAACAATATAAGCAACCAAGTGCTTATCACCAGGGATTTCTTCCCTAACAATTACCGCTGTCTCGCTCACTACTGGATGCTGATTGAGCGCCGCTTCAATTTCGCCCAATTCGATGCGGAAGCCGCGAATTTTTACCTGATTATCAATGCGACCTAAAAACTCAATATTGCCGTCTGGTAGATAGCGGGCTAAGTCACCCGTTTTATAAAGTCGTGCTTCTGTTTTCTTACTAAAAGGATTAGAAATAAAGCGTTCAGCAGTTAATTCAGGGCGATTCAGATATTCTCGCGCCAATCCATCACCGCCAATGTACAATTCGCCGACAACACCAATCGGTACAGGTTGTAAATGAGCATCCAGCAAATAAATCTGCGTATTCGTAATCGGGCGACCAATGGGGATAGAGGCTGCTGATTCTGTTAATTTCTCCACGCAGTAATAAGAAGAAAATGTCGTACTTTCCGTTGGCCCATAGACATGAATGAATTGCTTTGGCACTCCATGTTTAAGAACCTTTCTGACCCACCGAATATCAACAGCCTCACCTCCAAATAGCAAATAGCGCAAGTCAGCGAAAGCTTGTGGAACCTCTCTAGCAATCTGTTGAAATAAAGCGGTTGTCAAAAATAAAATGCTAATGTCTTTTTGTTGAAGTTGTAAGGCAAACTCGTGGGGCGAAAGGGTGACATCTCTGCTAATTCCAACAAGTTGAGCGCCATTGAGTAACGCGCCCCAAATCTCGAACGTTGCTGCGTCGAAGGAAGTGTTTGAGGCTTGGGCAACTTTATCATCAGGCGACAATTTTACATAATTTGTGTTGCATACCAGCCGATTGACAGCTTTGTGAGTAACCGCAACTCCCTTAGGATTTCCTGTAGAACCAGAAGTGTAGATTACATAAGCTAAGTTCTCGCTGGTTACGCTGCTATTCGGGTTTTCTTCACTTTCTTGGGCAATGATTTCCCAATCCTTATCAAGGGACACAACTGGGTTTGACAAACCCTCAAAATGCCCAACAAATTTTTCCTGTGTCAGCAATAGTACGGGCGTATCCGTGCCAATAATTTCTGGATTGAAGCCAAAGTTTTTCTGTAGAAATGCTTCGCCCTTACAAGCATCATCAAGCATAAACTTCAAACGTTCTTGAGGATAACTAGGATCTAAAGGCACATAAGCTCCCCCTGCTTTCAGAATGCCTAGTAATCCCACAATTAGGTCTACAGAACGCTCCATACAGATGCCGACTAAAACTTCCGAACCTACCCCCAATTTTTGCAAATAATGTGCTAATTGGTTGCTGCGTATGTTCAACTCCCGGTAGGTTAGAGACTCGATAACCCTTGTCTCTAAATTCTCAAACCTTACTGCTATAGAATTAGGATTTTGCTTTACCTGATTTTCAAATAACTGATGGATACACTGATTTTCAGGATAATCTGCCCCGGTGTCGTTTATTTGTATTAATAACTGCTGTCGTTCAGCTTCACCCAATAGCGGTAAATTTGCAACTCGTTCTTCGGGATGATTAACAATCCCTTCAAGCAATGTTTTAAAATGCCCCAGCATTCTAGTAATCGTGGCTTCATCGAATAAATCCGTGTTGTAAACCACTACGCCTCTAATCCCCTCAGAATTCTCCCATTTACCGCCCCACAAGCTCCGGAAATCTTCGGAACATTTCCACAAATGCAATTCCAAATCGAATCGAGTTGTTTTAAATTCAATATCCATAAAGCTAGGTACTAATCCAGGTAGTTCTAGCGCCGACATTGGCGTATTCTCAAAGCCAAATACTACTTGGAATAGCGGATGAATATTTAAGTTGCGCTCTGGATGTAGCTCCTCAACAAGTTTCTCAAAAGGCAAATCTTGATGGCTGTATGCGCCTAGTGTTACCTGCCGGACTCTGCCCAAGAGTTCCCGAAAAGTTGGGTTTCCAGATAAGTCGGTGCGTAATACCAAACTGTTGACAAAAAAACCAATTAAACCTTCAATTTCACTGCGGTTACGGTTAGCAATTGGCGAACCCACCGCAATATCTTCTTGATGCGTGTAGCGATAAAGTAAAATCTGAAATGCTGCCAGCAAAGTCATAAATAGGGTGGTACCTTCTTGCTGCGAAAGCGTCTGGAGCGCATCACTTAGCTTTTTCGGTAACTCTAAAGATTGGGTTGCGCCTCGATAGCTTGCAACAGCTGGTTTCGGTCGGTCAATAGGCAAATTTAGTATGCAAATACCGTTTAATTGTTGTCGCCAGTAAGCTAACTGGGTTTCCAGCACTTCTCCTTGCAGCCACTCGCGCTGCCAATGGGCAAAGTCAGCGTATTGCAGGGGCAGTTCCGGCAACGTAGAGACGGGATGCATCGCGTCTTTACAAGTAAAGGCTGTGTACAGGGTTCCCAGTTCCCGAATCAGCACTCCAATCGACCAATCATCACAGATAATGTGGTGCATATTCAGCAATAGAATATGTTCTGTTTCGGAAAGCTGTAGCAGCTTCACTCGCAGCAATGGGATAGAAGACAAATCAAAAGGACGCTCGATTTCTGCTGCTACCAATTGTTGTGCTTGGAGTTCGCGATCGCATTCTGGAAACTGCCGCAGGTCTACTACGGACAGAGGGATGGTTAAGCCGGAAGCCTTAGCGCAACTTTCCGCAGGAATCACTTGTACGGGTTGCCCCTCTAGCACCTTAAATGTAGTCCGTAAGGCTTCGTGGCGACGCACAATTTCGTTAAACGTCTGCTCTAATGCCGCGAAATTGAGCGCACCTTTTAAGCGAATGACTGTCGGCACATTATAGATCGCATTGCCAGGTATCAACTGGTCAAGGAACCACAGCCGCTGTTGGGCAAATGATGCAGGAAAGACAAAAACCTCTTGTTCAGACATATCGATTCTTTCTTTTGCAGCTATCGGGGCGTTGTCGGCATCCGGCGTCATCTATCTTTGCTTTCACCACAAGGGATAATAGCCTGTCCAGGTTGATTTAATGGGAAGAAGCGATCGCGTAAAGTCAATGCGATTTTTGTGCAGGTATCAAGGGACAAAAGCTAACACGGATACAGGTGTCCCAGAACCACCCCGTAGACGTAAAATCCCAATGACTAATGTGGTGCCAGTGGGCGATAACCGATCGAGATTTGTCAGATTTTCCAATACAATTCCAGCCTTTTTTAGTACCAGGCGGTTGCTGCTAAAGGTTTCATCTTGGCCTGGATCGACGCCATGAGTATCAATTCCCACGCCAGCGATCGCGCGTTGTTCGACTAAGAATCGGCTAGTTTCAGCGCCAAACCCCGGAAAGTGAAATTTGCCCTTCTCGTCCTGATTTAAAAAGGCTTTTTTATCGCTCCACTTTTCTTGCCAACCCGTGTATAGAAGTACAACAGTGTTAGGGAAGATAGGATGGTGTTGCTGTTCCCAGTCGAAGACATCGGCTGTTGTTAAAGCATAGTCAAAATTAGCAATAGCTTTGTCGCGGATATCGATAACAATTGCTGGTACAACGAGCGACTGAGCTGGATAACTCTCAATCCCAACCCCATCTTCATAAAAGCTACTAGGTGCGTTGATATGAGTGCCGCTGTGTTCTCCCATCGAGAATCTTCGTAGATAGTAACCATCTTTTTCTAACTCGGCGACTGGCTCAAATTCAACGAGTGGATCGTTTTGCCAAATAGGTATATTTGGATCAATGACATGACTCAGGTCTACAATTTGGGTGTAATTAATGGTTTTAAGATTATTTGAGCTAGGAATCATGGCGTCTGATTACTAAAAATATTTGTGAGATCCCAGCGGTTAAGACCCCCGAATTCTTAGAGAATTCGGGGGTCTCGCGTTCAAAGTAACTCTTGATAATATTGTTCTGTCTCGGCGGGAAGGAAAACGGTCGTTCGCATTTCCCTGTTTTGAATTTTAAAGGCTTTGGTTATCTGAATGCGACTGAGAAAGTCTAGGTCATGAGAAATTACCAAGATAGCACCTTGATACTCCTCTAACGCTTCCACAATTTGAGTAACGGTTTCCAAATCCAAATTGTTTGTTGGTTCATCCAATACCAGCAACTCAATTTCCGATACGCTAATCATCGCCAGGGCAAGTCTTGCTAGCTCTCCTCCACTTAAGACCTCAGCTTTTTTATTCACTTCATCATTGAAAAATAAAAAGTGTCCAAGCTGTTGTCTGATAAGTTGATACTCAAGGTTGGGATTCGCTGCTTGCAAATTTTCTAAAATGGTTTTTCCTCTATCTACTAACTCGTAAGTTTGGTCAAGATATACAACTTTTAATTTTGGAGCAACTGAAACCTTCCCCGATGCAAGAATCGCTGGGGAATTTTTTCGATGGATGCCCAAAACTGCCCGAATTAAGCTAGATTTTCCCGACCCATTCGCCCCAGAAATAGCAACTCGCTCACCGGATGCTATGTGCATCTGTATATTCTTTATGAGAAACTGATTTACAATTTTCAGATTGGCTCCTTGAATGTTAATTAAGCTTCTCCCCTTTTTACTACTTTCTTCTTCAAGGCGAACAATGGCAACTGGATTTGTCCTAATTTTGGCAGATTCCAAATTTTGTGTAGCTTTAGCGATCGCCGCCTCATGTTTTTTTGAGGCGCTTCCAGCACTTGCTGATGCTCGATTCTCGAAGAATCTTCTTGCAGATTTTCCCATACTTCTATCGTGAGCTTGTTTACGCCCTTCTCTTCGGGATTTTCCTGCCCGTTTCTCTTCTTGCAAAGACGCATCAGTTGCCTGCTTAAGTTCTTTTTTGGCTATTTCTCGCGTCCTCAAAGCCACCTGAAATTCAATTTCTTTTTGTTCCTTATAGCTGGAAAAGTTACCACCGTAAACTTTCACTCCTAATGCTGTTAGCTCCCAAATAGTGTTGACAACTTGATTTAGGAAAAAAGGTTTGTGAGAGACAATCACAAAAGGTTGCTTCAATTCTTGGAGAAAATTCTTCAGATTCTCTAAAGCTAATAAATCCAGGTGATTAGTGGGTTCATCTAGGAGTAACACGCTTGGTTTTCTGTATAAACCAATTGCCAGAAACAATTTAGTCAGCTCTCCACCACTCAGGCTGCTAACTGGTAGCGAAATATCCACATAAGTTTTAAACTTGACCTCTAAAAGGTTACTGATTTCCCACCAATCTTCTGAAAAGTTACTTAAAAAATCAAGAACAGTCGCACCTTGAGTTGCCTGGATAAGGGTGCTAATTTGTGGAAGGTAATAAACCGTACCTTCACGATTCACAGAACCCGAACTAGGCTGAATTTCACCAGCCAAGATTTTGAGCAAGGTTGATTTTCCTACCCCATTAGCACCGACAAGCGCAATTCTATCTCCCTCATTCACTGTGGCTTGAACATTGGTAAATAAGGTTTGGTCGGAAGCGAGTTCGTAGCTAATTTGTTCGGCGGTTAGAAATGATTTTTTTTGCATATATGCTGAATCCTGGGTAATTAGAGTACAGATGATGATTTTTTGTTAGGTTCTTCATGGCTATTTCCAAAATACTGAGTGTTGATAAAAAACGCTGGCAAGTCAACTCACGGCTACACGAATTCAACTGCCTATGCGGAATTGAGGCCTTGAAACTTCCAAGTTTAACTTGGAAGTTTCGAGACTCCACTTCCCAATCCTTACTGGTTGCTCCTAGAAGTTAACGCTTTTTTGCTGGCTAAGATAATGACTTAGCTGCTTAGCGTTTTGGATTGTTTCTTAGAGCTTTATGGATTTTTTTCCATTTTTCCTTCTCGGCTAAAGACGCTTTTTGATCTTGTTTCCGGTGATTGTATTCAAGCTCTTGTTGAAGTTTTCGGTAGTTCCGGAAACGTTGCTTATCTAGAATGCCATCAAGCAAAGCTTGTTGCACTGCACAACCGGGTTCTGCTTCATGTTGGCAATCGCGAAAGCGACACTCTGTAGCAAGCGTATTGATATCAGTAAAGGTTTCCTGAAAGCCTTCACTTCCATTCCACATCTGAATTTCTCGCATTCCCGGAGTGTCCATCAGCAAACCCCCAGAAGGCAAAATAATTAACTCTCGATGTGTTGTGGTGTGGCGGCCTCGATTATCTCCTTTGCGTACTGATTGAACTGCTTGAATGTCCTTTTTAGCTAATTGATTGGTAATCGTCGATTTCCCGACTCCCGAAGAACCAATTAGTGCTACGGTTTGCCCCGTACCGAGATAGGGACTCAAGGCATCGAGTCCTTGGTTCTCAATTGCACTCAAGCTAATAATGGGTACGCTAGGAGCGATCGCTTCTACTTCGGCTTTTCGTTGCTCAACTTCATCGCACAAGTCCGCTTTATTTAGAATGATGACTGGATTCGCTCCACTTTCCCAAACCAAAATTAGATAACGTTCGATTCTTCTGAGATTGAAATCCCGATCCAATCCCGAAACCAAAAACACCGTATCAATGTTGGTGGCAATTATTTGCTCATCTGTTTGTGCACCGACAGTTTTCCGAGAAAATTTGCTTTTTCGCGGCAAAATTTCATGAATACTTGCTCTTTCTTCATCGCTAATGATGCTAACAACTACCCAATCTCCGACCGCTGGAAAATCTATTCGTCGCTCGGCTTGGTAACGCATTTTTCCCGTTATTTCTGCCGATAATTCTCCAAACTCAGTGTAGAGAAGGTAGGTATTTTTTTGCTCAAGAGCAACTCGACCAACCGTGTATCCTTGTTGAAAATAGCTGTCAAAGTTTTTCGCAAAAAAACGATTCCAGCCTAACAACTCTAAATTCATTGAAGTTTCCTCTATGGGTGCGGTTATAGACCGCCAAACTCACAGAGGAATCGCGTAAATTATTCGCGTACATCAGAATAATTAAATGAAAAGCTCTGTGAGGATGGGGTGTTGCGTCTGAATGGTTGTGGCGGTCTTAACGGCTACACGCTCTAACATCACTCTTCCTCCTGAGATACTTTTCAATAATTTCCCAGTTAAGGGAACTGTAGTATGATACTACAACCAGTTGCAATTGGCTGAAGGTAGTTTACAAAACTTACCAACGCACGCCAAACTGTTGTATTCCATCGCGTTGTTCGCTGAGCTTATCTTATTCGCGCTTGTTGTCCTGGGAAATCACCCGATCGGGTGAGTCGGGAGGATGACGATCCTGTTGAGATTTTAGTTCTGCCCTGAAATAAATTACCCTACCCTATCCTTAGGAAAGGCTAACGCGAACGGGAACACTAGACCGAACGGGAACACTAGACCGAACGGGCTAATCGCTAAAGGCTTAAATTTTCTACATATTTTCTACATGATGATGAGAGGAAAAATTCTTGAAACGCTGATTAATACCTTACAGCCAATTGATTTTGTTTTTGCTTTCTGGCAAGGAGGTTCGGCTGCACACGGCTATACAGATGAGTGGTCTGACCTCGACATTCAGGTAACTGTTGAAGATGAGCGCGTTGAAGAAACGTTTTCTATTGTAGAAAATGCTCTAGAAACTATTTCTAAAATTCGATTTAAGTTACGAGTTCCCGAACCGACTTGGCATGGTCACTCACAATGCTTTTACCAATTAGAATCAGCAAGTCCGTTCTTAATGATTGATTTTGTGCTAATGAAGCGGAGTAATCCCAATCATTTCCTAGAGTTTGAGCGGCATGGAAATCTAGTCGTTGCCTTTGATAAAGCTAATCTTATTGTTCAGACGAGTTTAAATCAAAGAGAACATATGGAGGAAATGAAAGCAAGATTAGAGATTCTAAGAAGTAAATTTGATTTTCTGCAAGTTTTTGTAAAGAAAGAGATTAATCGGGGGCGATTTGTAGAAGCAATCGCTAATTATCACAACTACACAATGCAACCTTTAATAGAAGTTTTGGGAATGGTATATCGACCGAACCGATACGATTTTAAAACAAAATACTTTAGCCGAGACTTTCCGCCAGATGTAATCGCTAACGTGTCATCCCTTTATGGCATAGAAAATCTTGCTAACCTTGCTGAAAAACAACAACTTGCCGAGAAGCTTTTTGCTGAAGCTACGCAGCAGGCTGAAACAAAATTATTCGCTCCGCTCTAACAAATGCAAGCTTAGCTGCTAACCGGATAGATGGGACATTCACGGAATTCCTCCGCCTCAACCCCCAAATGATTCGTGAAGGTAAGATCCTTGACTTCTCTACGTCGGGGATCTCAAGCGCTGGTTATAACTCAAATAGGATTGCTATATCAGAGCGATCGCTCTCCTTGTGATGAAATTCGTTCGTGTAGAGAAAGCATCATGCAGATGCACCAGAAGCGATCGCCATTTGCCAACGCCTAGACAAGGCGAAAAAGACTTCACTATTTCCGCAAGGGATCGGCCAATTCTGCAACTGACCCCTTCTCAAGGCGCAGCGGCTACGAGAAAACTAGGTTTACAGCCGCCAAGCAGGCGTACTTTTCAAAAACTGGTAAGCGATCGCTCCCCGTAAATCTGGATTCCCATAAAACTAAGGGTAATCGAGAACTTCACCCCCCAGGCATCTACCAATGATGGAAATCCTAGCTTACCTCCACACTGCGCTCGCCTACGAAACTGCAACCCGCAGACCCCTCAACCGCTTGGAACGCTACGAACCACTTCCTTTGCCTTTAGGGACAAGCGCGAGATCCAGTGATGTAGCAGCGAATGAGCAGTACGAAATGCAAGCGATAACGGTGCTTCCTTTTTAGATATAGCCATTAATTTTTCGACTCCTACACATAAGCTTCTTCTTAGCCCTCCTTTTTTAAGGGGGTTGGGGGGATCTGATGTGTAGCTTCACAAAAGCGAAATGGAATTAGCGATCGCGTCTTTATCATCACACGCTTACTTATCCCCTCAATAACATGAACAAGGTGAATACAATCGAACACTCCCAACGCAATCGCCAAAAATAGTCATCCTTGATTCAGCAATCTCTTCCCATTTCACTGGTCATTATCCGCCTCTGCCTAAGCCCTTTGCTATTATTGGATGCCCTTGACGGCACAACCAGTCCTTGGTTCATTTTTAGTTTTGTACTTGCCTTTCTTTCAGATATTTTTGATGGTGTGATCGCCCGTCGAATCGGTGTCAGTACCGCTGCTTTGCGACAAGCCGATAGTTTAGCTGATGTTTGTCTTTATCTATGTATCGGAATTAGTGCATGGTTAGTGCATCCTGATGTTATAACTGCCTTCTCACTACCATTGAGCCTCATAATCTTGATGCAATTAATCTGGTTGGTAGGCAACTTAGCGAAATATGGAAAACCTGCCAGCTATCACACTTATTCAGCCAAAGCTTGGGGAATAACACTATTCATCGCCACAATTGCCCTATTCAGTTTTAACTATGCTGGAGTTACGCTATTCATGATGATTGCTGTAGGTTGCATTCACACGCTAGAAGAAATTGCCATGACACTAATTCTTCCGGATTGGACACACGATGTCTTGAGTATTGTTCATGCGCGAAAGCTACTTTATTCATCAAGAATATCCAATCATATTTGAGCGACAAGAGAATGTCTAGAAAGTCCTAATCGAGACGCTTAAACGGTAAAGATCCCCCTTGCATCCCTGCGAAGAGAGAGCCGCTATAGCGCGATCGCGCATCCCTCTCGCGCATCCGCGCCGCTACGCGAACGCTATAAAAAGGGGGATTTTGAGAAGATTCTCTCACCCTAAAAAGGGGGCTGGAGGTATCAAAGCAACTTTTGATAATTCTCAGGTATCCTCTAAACTGCCAGCGATTCAGCTCCCCGACTTGTTAAGAGAAGTCGAGGATATCGCCGTCACGCATCCTTTAGGATTGCTATGGGTAATTGATCGGGCTTTTAAACCATGTAGGCGGGTTTCGTTGATATCGCTGCGACTTCAGCCGCCTAGATAATATTCAGTGGTTTCAGTTTTTGAAACCAACTCTTTAGATGCCCTAATCTCAATGTTATAAAAATAGGAGTAAATCTTCCCAGTAAATTAAAAATCGCGCCTATAGCAAGCTGATTTTAGTTATTTTTTTACAAGTTGCTTTAAGTGCGTTCAGAATCTATAAACGCAAAATAGCCTTGCGCTAACGTGCCTGTAAAACCCAGAAAAAATTCAATTTGGAACATAGATTTTTCAGCCACGTCTCAAATGATTGTATGAACTTCAAGCAAACATCAAACTTCTAAACTTTAATTCAAGTGGCTTTGGAGTAGCCTTAATTGTGGAAAGAATGACTCAAACTAAAAATCCTAAAAAATGGCTAGTTGCTACTTTAATTTTGTTAACTAGCAGCTTGTCTTTATCTTTATGTACTGCTTTAACCTTAAAAGAAGCTGCTGTTGCCGATCCCGTCAAACAAGTATCTAAGAAAGAAAAGTTACCGTCTTCCGTTGCCAATGCCATTTTGCGAATAGCATCTCAACGCACGGGATTACAAGCGTCGCAACTACGCATCATTAAGTATGAACAGATTTACACCAACGGTTGTTTAAATCTGCCGCGTCCGGCTGAAGGCTGCACCAAAATTAATATGCCTGCGTGGGAAGTCACTGTAAAAGCTAGGCAACAAAGCTTAGTTTATCGAAGCGATCGCAACGGCTCCCGGATCAGATTAAATGAAGCTGCTAGCAGCATCGTTGATGCCAAATTGCCTAAATCTGTTGTCAGTGCCGTTTTGCAAGATGCCACCCAAAACTGGGGACTCCCGGCGAACACCGGACGCATTGTGAATGCGAAGCAGACAGGGTGGGCGTATGGTTGCGAAGTTTCGACTTTTCCCCATCCCTGCGATCCAGTTGTCGTGGAGGGCTGGCAAGTCACCGTAGAAAGTGGGCAAAAACGCTGGATTTATAATACTGACAAAGTGGGTTCCCAGGTTCAGCTTTATCAAAGGGAGAGCCAGCCAAACGAGGCGAAAAAATTACCTCCTGCTGTTGCTGAGCAAGTTTTAAAGTTAGCATCCGAGCATTTAACCTTACCAATCTCCCAACTTTTGATTACACAAACTCAACAGCAAACTTGGTCTAATGGCTGTTTAGATCTTCCAAGTCCTGTAGAGCGGTGCATGAGCGCTCAGACACCAGGTTGGCAGGTAACGGTGGAAGGCAAACCGAAGCAATATCAGGTCTATCGTACTGATAAATCTGCTGAGCAAATTAGGACGGAAGCAATAGGCGCAATGCCGCCACGCAAAGACTCTTTACCGAATTCCATTGCCAAGGTGGTATTGCAGGATGCTAGTAAGCAATTAAAAGTACCAACTTCTCAGTTATACATCCTCGAAGGTCGAAGTCAGATGTGGTCAAATACCTGTTTTGATTTGCCTGGTACGGAAAATAGCTGCGCTCAAGCAATGGTCGCAGGTTGGCGAGTCGCTGTGGATGGCAACGGGAAAACCTTAGTTTATCGCCTCGATCGATCGGGTTCTCGGTTCAAAGTCGAGTGATTTTGTCGTTGATTTGGGGATTAGGTGGATGCCTAAACCAGGTAGTTAGCTTGATAGTAGGTGCAGGAGCGGATTGTCCTTCAAGGATGGAGACTTGCTGGACACTGACCATATCATCCCTAAAAACAGAGGGAGTAACGATACCCCTGAGAATCTACAGCTACTTCACCGACATTGCCATGATGTGAAAACAGCCCTTCGACGATTGGGATCTTCGGCTAGTAGTGTGCATGATCAGCCGAAGATCCCGTGAGGAGCCGGAGGAAGCGAAAGTTTAATACTCAACACGTCCTGCTACGCTAACAAGCCTCACTTTCACGCCATGGCTGCCTGACAAATCATTCCGTGTAGGTTGGGTTGAACAGAGTGAAACCCAACAGCAGCCTGTATTTCGTTTAGTTTTGCTCCCGCCTTAAGCCAACCGATGACTCTTCTAAGGGTTTCAAGAGCTTTGGAGAGCCTTGCAGGTTTCACACCATAGTTAGATATTTCAAAAAAAACTAAAGCGTTGTCCCTTCCGCACTAGACTTTTGATCCGTATCAGATTAAATTGAAACTACGGTAAGTCTAGCGGGATAGTGGATTTTACATGGACAACGCTAAAAGACCCAGTAGTGAGCTGACCCTCGCAGGGCAAGTAACTCCTGAGCATTTGCAACCAGCGGCTCAACAAAGTTTCCAGGAAGGTTGGTTCAAAAAGCTCAGAGGCGGATTCCTTCTGGTCATTGGATATATGCTGTCACCACTATGTTGGTGGAATGACCTGTTTTTCAATCTGCCAATTGCTTATTTTTTTGGGTATATCTGTAGTTGGCTTTCCCCAGATTTACTTCTGCCTTGCTCAATCATCGGGTACTGGCTCTCTAATATTGCGGGAATTCTCTTGATGCAAGTAGGGGCTGTCGATGTTTTTAGTAAGGAACCCGCTGAGCGTAACTGGAAAAAAGAGTTATTGACAGGTGTAGTCTCCTCAACCGCTTACACTCTGGTCATTCTGGCATTGATACAGTTTAAGATTCTCGATGCTCCTGTCTTATTCCCCGGTGGCTAAGGGGGATTTATGGGCGGCGAATGTTGCTTAATCGCCGCTAGCACTAATGTCAAAGTTTACTTTTAGTTAGAGATTCAGCATTTTAATCGCCTGTATCAGGACAGCAGTATGGACTATCTATTACTACCGTTCCTCAGTTTTGTCGTGGGTATCATTGTGGGTTTAACGGGAATCGGTGGAGCATCTCTGATCACTCCGATGTTGATTTTTGTGTTCCACGTTCCACCTGCGATCGCAGTCAGTTCCGATGTAGTAGCTGCCACATTGATGAAGGTGATCGGCGGCTTTAAACACTGGAAACAGCAAACGCTTGACCTGCAAGTTGTCAAATGGTTAGCTTGGGGAAGTGTTCCTGGCTCAATAACCGGAGTAGGGATTTTATACCTGATTAAGCTTAATGCAACCTTAGACCTAGATTACATTCTGCTACGTGCGATCGGGTTTATGATCCTGCTTGTCACTTTATTGGGACTCGCACAATTGTCACTGAAAACTTTTTTCCCGAAGTTGCAGTTACCTGAGCCGCCTAAGTTTGACTTAAACACTCAGAGGGGTCGAATTTCGACTCTCAGTGTAGGAGCATTTTTAGGCTGTCTGGTAGGATTAACTAGCGTGTCGTCTGGTGCGATGTTTGCAATTGTGTTGATTACCTTTTTTCGCCTCGACGCGCGTAAATTGGTAGGCACAGATATTTCACAGGCAGCGATTTTATTGGTGTTTACTTCCCTTGGACACCTCTGCCTTGGAACAGTGAATTGGAGTTTAGTATTGCCAATTTGGTTAGGGACAGTACCAGGGGTTTTGCTAGGGGCTAAACTCTGCAAGATTACTCCTCAAGGCGCACTCCGGCTGGTAATTTACGTAATTTTAGCAGGAGTAAGTTGGAAGTTAGTTTATCAAGCGTGAGCTGAGTTTGATTTAATATCTGATAGTAAAAAGATTTTCCCATCAGGGTGCTACCTATTTCAAAAAAAAATAATAAAGAATTTCGGTTTGTACACATTTTCAGCATTTTTTGGTGAATGTTTAGTTCTAATTTTTGGAAGCTGTCTTCATCTTTCCTAAGTTTTCTCGAAAAGCTGCTCGTTGCTTATTGGCGTTCTTTGCTACTCCTATTGATAGGAGTCTGTTTACCCATGCTGGTTTTTGAGGAACTTGCATTAGTAGTATTGCAGAATCAAGGCGGTCTTCCCTGGGATGAAACACTCCTACTAGCAGTTCACAAGATAGCACAGCCACAACTAGACGTTTTTGCAGCAACTTTAACCAAGTTCGGAGTATTTTGGGGAGTATTTCCAGTTGCTACTGTAATCTCGTTAGTGTTGCTGCGCCTTAAAAAGTGGCGATCGCTCGCCTATTTACTGACCACGCTACTAGGGAGCATTTTAATTAATCGCACTGCAAAACTGTTGCTGCATCGAGTGCGTCCTAACCTCTGGGAGTCAATTTCCCCAGAGTTTGATTATGCATTTCCCAGCGGTCACGCGATGTCCAGTATGACCTTGATAGCTGCTTTAGTCATTTTGACCTGGAATAGTAATTGGTGCTGGTTGGTGCTGGCTGTGGGGAGCGTATTCGTATTAGCGATCGGTTGGACGCGAATATATTTAGGGGTTCATTTTCCCAGCGATATTTTAGCAGGATGGATGGTTTCAATTGCTTGGACAATTGGCGTTAGTCTGCTAATCCAACCACATTTAACTAAACCGAGTACTATTCCTGAGGATGAGCTAACTGTGGATGAAGAGGAATCAATAGCCCAAGGTTAACAAGCCCAAGGTTAACACCATCGCAAAGAAATTATGACATTGCTGATTTGGGTGATATCGTTTTAAGCTGATCTGCTGCGCCATCTTGATTTTTTGTAGAACGGCGTTCTAGATAGCAAATGAAAGACACCAAAGCTGGAAGACACAGATTAATCGTCATTAGCCGAACTAGATGACCTGCGGTTACAATCTCAACATTGTGATGCAAAGCTAGAGAGATTAATATCATTTCTGGAGATCCGCCTGGAGATGTCACCAGCAAACACGTTAGCCAGTCCCAGGGCGAGATCAACGTAGCAATTCCTGCTGAGATGAATCCTGCCAAAAAGGTCATGGCTACAGGAACCGAGGCATACGCTACTGTAAGCTTTCCCAGCTTTGGGTTCATTCCCCAATATTCACCGATTGTAATTCCCAGTAGAATTTGACCAATTAAATTAAATAAAGGGGGTAGATTAAAATCGATATGAGATAAAAATGGCAGTGAATCTAGCAACGAATCAAAACCAACCCCGACTATTATTGAACACAAGAAACCAGCAACAGGGATTTTTAAATAACTGCCTATTTTAACTGCAAATAATGTTACAGATAGTAACAAAAATAGTAAAAATAAGTAGTTAAAATTTATGACAAATAAATTTTCAGTAACGGAATGAATTATCGCCTTGATGTCATGTGCGTTAGAAACATTAGCAACAAGCGGTATAACAATAATAATTGCCGTAAAGCGTATTAACTGAACGAGAGAAACAAGTGAAATATTTCTACCATAGTCTGCTGCTATACTTGCCATGATTCCTATATTTCCGGGAACCGTAGCAAGCATGGCAGTTAGCAAATCTGTTTTTTCAATGCGTGAGTATATATAACCAATAATTCCACCACAAAACATTAAAAATAATGCTAAAAATAAAAAGATATGTAATTGGGAATAAATAGTTATTAGATTACTTTGCTTAAGAGAAAATCCTACAGTAAGACCAACAATAATTTGTCCAAATTTCCTTGAGTTGCGATTAGGCTTAGCTTGATTGCTATATCGACGATAGAAATAAAAGACCAAGGCACCAGCAGCAATACCCCCCAGTATCCAAGACCCTCCGCCTGCCCCAAGTGCAATAAAAGTTAGACCACTTAATAAACCGATAATTATTTCTATAGCAACAATTAAATAAGTGATCATCAATTTACTAAGTGTAGATTTATCCAAACTTATTTTGCTCACAAAATCTCCAATCTTTAATCATTACTTTCTTATGCGTTGAAGTGCAAAGATTATCCAAAAATGCTTATAAAAAGCGCATTACTTACACCTTGCAGCCTATCTTAAAAATAACTGACGGTGCAACATATATGCGTAGCCTGTAGCCAGGTCTAACGCATTACTTCTGAGTTTATATGCGTTATAAAACCTCTAAAAATGACTTTTAAAGGTAGGCTCTCTTCAGGGTTACTTAAATAAAATCTCAGTTAATCAAGGATGACACCATTTAATGATTCAACTGGAACTGTGAAGACGTAGTAGATAACCCCAGCTCCCAAGGTGAGTACGGCAAGGCTAAATAAAATCACCCAGCGATCCGCAGGTTCGTATGTATCCTCATCAATGTCATGTCGAACAGCGAAGTAGTGCTGGGTTGACAGCAATACCGTTACCAAACCAACTAAGGAAAACACTAAACCTAACTTCCACCCATTACCAGGGGGTTGAGGCGCAAGAGGTGGGCGGAGGAGACGAAGGCGGACGATCAGAACGCCAAATCCCATTAGCGCGATCGCACTCCGCATCCATGCTAAGTAGGTGCGTTCGTTTGCCAAATGATCCCGCACTCGCTCAGAAGTCCGTCGTTTCGGCGTCTCTAATTTTTCTGTACTCCCATTTATCGGCTTAAACATAAACAATAGCTGCACAAAATACTACCCTCAATTATCAGTTTAGATGTACAAACAAAACAAGCTTTCTCCCTTCAGAAGCACTTTGATCCGGAACCCGATATTCCGAAAAATTTTATGAAGTCTATTAGCCAGAGAATGATAGCTGTTCAACCGTTTACTTTTGGTAGCTTTTCATACCCTGGCTGTCATCCTGCTACTCTTTAGAGGAAAAACACCTAAAGTGCTTTCGCAGGCGTGAAAAATTTAATCCTCGATTGGTGCGTTAGGAGTTTGCGCTTCCACATCTGCTGACGACAAGTTAGGAACAGACCATGTACCCTCACCTGCTTTGAAAACTTTCGCAGCAGGAACGTTGAATTCAACTGCACCAGTTTCTGGATTGGTTTTAGCGACTAATTGGGTTCCAGCCACTATTTTGAGAGCTACAGGCTCCCCTAAATTTTGCCCTTGGGTGTCACCAGGAGTTAAGCCAGCTACTTTGACACCACTTGGCAAGTAAACGCCATCACAGTTCCAATCATCGTCCGTGACTTTACCATTTCCCAAGTAGTAGAGAGTACTTGCTGCGGAAAAGTTAGATTTATTGGGTTTATGAGCATAGACCGCCAACGTTTTTCCAGTTTCATTACGGCACTGCCCCCAGTCTGCTGCTGTCTCTAAGATATATTTTTGCAGTTGCAACTCACCGAGCTTCTGCTGAATTTCCTCAGGTGTATAGTCGGATTGATCCGGTGCGTCTTTTGCCTTTAAGAGGCTGTCAAGAGATTGAGTTACCTCTGTGTAGTCAGGACTCTGGGTAAGTTTCGGTCTGTCTGCCAAAGAAGGTTGAGCGATCGCCAAATTGACCAGAAATACTAATGCTACCAGAGCGATTTTGAACAGTTTCATGAACTTTCTCCTTGCGAGATTTCGAGTTTTTCCAACTCGATGTTTGGGTTTATGGTTGGAAAATTTTTAAGGGTAGACCTTTAGCAAAAAAGGTTTTTATTAAATTGCAGACACTGGTAAATGGTCTGCCAAGCTAAAACTGACACTTATTAGAACGACGGTAAGAGTTGATAGCTACCGCTTTCAACCAGAATAAAAATTCCTAAGCCAATTAACACAAATGGGACGATTCTCTTACCGTAACGAGTGAAAAGGTGAGCAAAAACCGAATGGCGGGTTAATTGGTAGGCGACATAACACCAAGCTCCAACCAACACAAAAAACACGCTTAAAATTACTCCCAAACTAGCCAGATTGCTACTAGCGAACAACGGTACATATATCCCGATATTGTCACCCCCATTAGCAAATGTAACAGCTGCGACGTGATAAGTCTGAGGAGTAAGAAAACTAGCGAGAGTTGACATCACTGAGGAACTAGCTTTTGAGCTATTGAATTCATCTGATACTGTCTGGACTTCGTTTTCATCTTTTTCCCAATTGACTAAGTGATTCACTCCAATAACAATGGGAACCAGACCTAGTAAGCCAATCCAAGCTTTTGGCAGAATTAAGCCACCAAAGAAACCCGGAAGACTGGCGGCAATTAATACAGTGAATCCAAGATACTTACCTACAACAATATGTCTGGTGCGGAAGGTAGAATTTACCTGGGCGAAGAATAGCATCAAGATCACAATGTCATCAATGTTAGTTGCTACAAAGGATGTAACTCCGGCAATGATTGCTTGTGCAAACCAACTCATGACACTGCGATCGCAACCTCCTCAATTTTTCTCTATTTCAGGCGTTGAGCAGATTTCCGCCTCAGATCCCTGCTCATTACTTTTGCCGAGAGTCAGCAAACAGAGACAACTGGTTACTAAAGTCAGGACGAGCAAGCCCCGATTTTCCAGCGTGTGACTGTCTACTAAAATTAAAACACCTAACCCAATTAAGACAAAGGGAACGAGTTGATTGCCGTACCGAGTCAGGGTCTGAGCGATCGCAGGTAAACGGGTTAATTGGTAGGCGGTGTAGCACCAAACTCCCACCAGCGAGAAAAATACCCCCAGAATCGCCAGAAGACCTTCCCAAGTGCTACTCGCAAACAACGGCACATAGATCCCGATGTTATCACCCCCATTTGCAAACGTTACGGCTGCCACACTGTAAGTTTGGGGAGATAGAAAACTCGTAAACCAGGATTTCTCAGGTGGCTCTGCTTTTTCCTCGCTTTCCGATTCATCCGTGTCTTGATTGAGTAAGCGACTGATTCCAATTGCAATCGGGAGAATGCCCAACAAACCAATCCAAGGGCGCGGTAATATTAGGGTACCAAAAAAACTGGGAAGGCTAGCAAGGACTAATGCACCAAAACCCAGATACTGACCAGCCACAATATGGCGACGTCGGAATACCGCATTCACTTGCGAGAAAAACAGCAACAAAATCACGATGTCATCAAGGTTTGTGGCTGTGAAGGCAGTGAATCCAAGGGGGATTGCCGTGATTATTTCGCTCATTTTTGCGTGTCCTTAAGGTTTGTAGATGCGTTGTCCAAACTAGCTTCAAAATTCATCATCTGCGATCGCCTCTGGTATCACCACCGAACTAGGTGTCGCAAACTTGGCATGAATCTCTTCAATCCCCCGCTCCATTGAACTGACAATTTCTGGAGAGCGGAATCTTTGGATGACAAACCATCCGCAAGTAACCATCAGGTACATCAAAAACAGGTAAGGAAACGCATCGTAAGGCGCTTCTGGAACTGGGAAAAGATTGCTACCTGGAATCCCCACGCTTCCAAGAACGGGAATCATCATAAACCCAACTGCCAGAACTGAGAACACTACATGGTGTAGGCGGAGTTTTCTAATCTTGTGCAGGTAAACGGGTGCAGCGATCGAAATCAAGGTATAAACCGTTAAAAACCCGTAGCTACAGATCGCGCCCAAGTAACCCATGCTGTCAAACAGCTTCACATGAAACAGGGACATGGAAGCAGGCACCAGAAATACAATCAGCGAACACAGCGTAACGGCAATGTGCGGTGTCCGGTTCGATGAGTGAGATAAACCCAACGAAGAGGGGAATAAGCCGTGACGAGCCATCGTAAAGAAGACTCTGGCTGCTGGATTAATACTACCAAGGACACAGGCAAAGAAGCTAAACAGGGCACTGAAGGCGACCAAGGTTCCTAAAAAACCAACTCCCGCTTGTTGCGCTAGAAAACCCAGCGGTTCTTCCGTAGTAGTAATGGAAACTCCAGTTCCGCTAAAACCCAGCACTTCAATGTAAGTCATCGAAATGAAGAATAAACCTGCCAGGGTAGTACTCCCCAAAACTGCTCTGGGGATCGTTTTTAAGGGGTCTTTTGCTTCATCACCCAGAGATGTAGCACTTTCAAAGCCAGAGAAACTAAACATTACTAGGACAAGCCCCATTGCGACGCTACCTGGAGTTACGCCTTGCAAGGTTAATTGGGACATATCTAATGCAAAGCCTTTGTGTGCCCAAATGATTATCCCTAAGACGCCAATCAGGGCAAGGGAAGCTCCCTCCATCCACAGCATCGCCATTGCTGATAGCTGGATATCTTTATATGCTGCATACCAGGCAACCCCTGCACCGAGTGCCAGCAGCGTAATCGTCGAGGGATGAATACCCAAGTGACCAATCAAGATACTGCTAAAGTTGGCAAAGCCGCACAAAACTGACATTCCTGTAAACAAGTAAGCCAGAACCAAACTCCAACCGCAAATTACACCTGCTGTCGGGCCTAATCCTTTGACGATGTACGAGTAGAGCGAACCGGGAGAAGCCGAGCGGCTAGCAAATTGATTGATGTTAATACTAACAAGCACTAACCCAATCATGCCGATGAGAAAGCTTAGCCAGGTGCCATTGCCGGAAAGTACGACGATCAATCCGATATTTGAGGCGGGTATTGTCGTGGGTGCAATGACCGCAAAGGATTGAGCAAGAACTTCTCCAAAGGGAAGACAGTTTGGCTTTAAGCCGCGATCGCTCTGATTTAGTCGTCTTTCACTTGTCATTTAGAGGCTCCCTTCATACAGATTTGCCAATTCGGTGCGGCTAGCCGAATCTAACCGCTAGGCTTTGTCTGGGTAAGGCTTGATTGCAATAAACTATGCTTTCAATCTATGCAGCCAAATTAATAAAATCAAATACTTTTTTTTGTTGAAAGGATAACTTAAAGTGATTGATAGCTTGATATAGACAGCTAGAGGTGCTTAAGGAGCCTTAAAAAGTAGAGATGACATTTGAACAATTACGAATTTTTCTAGCGGTGGCAGAACATCTGCACTTTACCCGTGCGGCGGAAGAACTATATATTACCCAACCTGCGGTTAGTGCCGCGATCCAAAGCTTGGAACAGCAATACAGCGTGAAACTGTTCCATCGCGTTGGTCGCCACATTGAGATCGCAGAGGCGGGGAAACTGCTACAGGTGGAAGCGCAGAAGATTCTCGATCAGGTTGCTTTGACTGAGCGAGGTTTGCGGGAATTAAACAATTTACAACGGGGTGAGTTGAAATTGGGCGCAAGTCTCACGATTGGCAACTACTGGCTACCCAGCAAAATTAGTCACTTTAAAACACAGTATTCTGGCATTTTTGTTAACTGTACTTTGGGTAATGCAGAAGAAATTTGTGAAGGAACAGCAACAGGACTCTTTGATTTAGGTTTAATCACAGGAGAAGTCAAACCATCGCTACAGAGTTGTTTAGCGCAAGAGGTGGTGGGGAGCGATCGCTTACAAATTGTCGTGGGAAAGTCTCACCCCTGGTTTGAGCTTGCTGAGATTTCTCTAACAGAACTTTCTACAACCAGTTGGGTAATGCGAGAGCCAGGATCTGGAGCGCAACAAATGTTTGAGCAAGCTTTGCAAAATTGGGGAATCGCTCCTACCCAGTTCAATGTAGTTTTAGTATTGAACAGTAGCGAGATGGTGAAGGCAGTGGTTGAAGGCGGTGTCGGTGCAGCTGCAATTCCTGAATTGATGGTGCAAAAAGAACTACAACTCTCTACACTGCACGCAGTTAAAGTTGTAGATGATAGGACAAGAGCGAAGACGAAACTAGAAATCGTCCAGCCTGTCTTGAAGCTGAAGCATCAACAACGGTTTCAGACTCAGGTTTCAATTGCTTTTGAAAACCTGTTAACTGTATCCACAACACTATCTACAATATTTTAACCAATTTTAGTTAGGTTTTACAAATTTACTTAAATCCAACAATTTTGTAGAGTCTTCGACAATTAGCGGCAGCTTTCCATCCCATTTCTCTATTGCTTGCCTTTGCAATAATTCTGGAGTTAAATTTTCACGTAACACCCTATCCGCTTCTGCTTCTCCTCTGGCTAAATTAACCTGTGCTTCTGCCTGCTGCAATGTTTTTAAGGTTATAAAGCCTGCACGTTTTGCGTCCTGTTCGGCAATCTGTTTCGCCTCCACAGCATCGCTAAATCGCTTGGAAAAGTGGACATGGACTAGGGAGATATCATCAACTCCAATGTGATAACTAGCCAGTCGTGTAGTTAATGAATCGTCTACGCCCGCTTTTACTTCTCCTCGCTTTGTAATAATTTCTTCAGCAGTGTACTGTGCCATTACTGCTTTTAATACTTCTTCTACTGCTGGATTTATAATTTTTTCTATAACTAGGTTCTCGTTCCCAATTTGTTGATAAATAGCATTCGCTTCCTCTGGAATAATGTGCCAGTTGAGAGCTACATCGGTGAAAACATCTTGAAGATCCTTCGAGGAAGCTTCAGCAGAACTTTCCTGTTTTTGTACTCGAACACTCAATTTTTGGACGGTATTAACAATAGGAATAATGAAGTGGATTCCTTCGTCTAATACTCTCGGCTGCACCTTACCAAACTGCATTAATACACCCCGTTCTCCAGCATCTACAATCACAACAGGAGTAAGGGAAATCACGACTAATAATAAAAATAAAATTAGTTTACCGCCATTGGGAAGAGCTTTAAATTTTTTCATGGTCGAGGGGTAAATGGCAACTTTACTAAACTATCAGCTAACTTTCGTAGATGTACTCAATCTCAAATAATCTCACCTTATATCGAGTCAGCAGGCCTAACGTTTTGCAAATCTTCCATTAGAGAGATGTTAGTTGTGATGACTTGGCAACTTTAACCCCTCGCCATTTGCTAGTTCCCTAATTCTTTAATATTTTTTTACTCAGATGATTAAGCGGAATGCCAAACTACGGTAATGGAATCGATAAACCGTAGTTTATATCGAAAGGGACACTTGCCGTGAGAATTGTTGTTGAAAACGTATCCAAGCAGTTCGGCAGTTTCAAAGCGGTTAACGAAGTTAGCTGACAAGTGTCCAAGATGGCGGGTCGGGTTTGTGTTGCAGCACTATACTCGCTCTCACCCTCAAGTGCGTGAGAGCGAGAGCCTTTGGTCTAGAAATTCGCAATGCGCTGAAAGTGAGAACCCAAGCGCGAGTAGAACAACTACTAGAGTTGGTGCAATTGAACGGAATGGGCGATCGCTATCCCTTTCAACTCTCTGGAGGTCAGCGCCAACGAGTAGCACTGGCACCCCAGCACAGATTACAGATTTGACTCAATACATTTCGGTTCAGGTTTTGACCGATTGCAACCCAAGCGACCAGAAATTCTTAGTAATCTAAGTATTGGAACGGAAGTCCTTACTTAGTTGATTCGACCAAATCTCTATAATCATTCTTAGTCTGTGCCTTTCGTAAAACAATCCGGGAGCAGATTATGAGACTAGATGAATTTACACAGTTGAGCGAACAGGAAAGATGCCCGGAGTCTCTACCTCAAGCATTGCAGGCACTGTGGTACGACAAAAAAGGAGATTGGGACAAAGCTCATCAAATTGTGCAAAATGCCAGTGATGCTGACAGCGCTTGGGTTCACGCCTACCTACATCGAAAAGAAGGCGACAAAAGCAATGCCCTTTACTGGTATCGGCGAACCGGACGACCAGAGTTTAAAGAAGACCTAAACCAAGAGTGGCAGCAGATCGCTGAAGATGTGCTAGAGCGTTGCAAACCGCAATGATTTGATGAGATGGGCAACAGGAGCGCGATCGCCCCTAGAGGTTGCGGGATCTCATTACTTCACTCCGAAAGAAGCATTCGTTCAACCGGCAACGCCTGCTAGGGTAGTGATAATGAGCGATCTAGATCGATACTACAAAGTGCTGGGATTAGAGCCTGGAGCCTCACTTGATGAAGTGAACCAGGCTTATAGGGATTTGGCTTTTATTTGGCACCCCGATCGCATCCCAAAAGATAATCCTCGGTTACAGCAAAAGGCTCAAGAAAAGCTGAAAGAGATTAATCAGGCACGCGATCGCTTGCGCTCAGTTCGACCCGGCGAAAAGAACCGAAATCCCGAACCTCCGGCACGCGATCGCGCTCATCCACCGAGTTCTTATTATCAATCTAGTTACTCCTATCAATCACCGCCTCAATCTCCCCCTCAATCTCACCATCAGGCTCCTAAGCAGCAGTCCGACTTGAGCGGAGCCAACTTGAGCGGAGCTAATCTCAAAGAAAAGGACTTGTCTGGAAGAAATTTGAGCAATGCCAACCTCAGCAACGCCAACTTAAGCGATGCCTTCCTGCATAAAGTGAATCTTCAGGGAGCCAACCTGGAAAAAGCGAATCTTTTTAGAGCCAACCTGTTGCAAGCGAAGCTAAACAACGCTAACTTGCGAGAAGCTAACTTAATTGGAGCCGACCTCAGTGGAGCCGATTTAAGGGGAGCCGATTTGAGGGGAGCTAAGGTTGGGTCGCAAGACCGAGTCCTGGTTAAACTGACTGGAGCGAACTTAGCAGGAGCCATCCTACCTGATGGCAGCATCCACGGTTAGGAAGCAGCGATACATCCTATTTGACCTTACCCCGTAAGCAGGGAGAGGAGAAGCTAGCCCCGTTTAGCTCAACGTTTAGCTCAACAACAAAAAGGCAAAGAAATAGCCGCCTCTCCGTGAAGATCGAGGGGGTTGGGGGGTGAGGTTCCGGCTAACCCTACCTCCTTCCCGCTCTTCAGGGGATGCCAAAATCTTTACAATATGAAATAAGGTTAAAACGTTTATCAGAAAACAGAGTCAGAATCAATGGCGCTATTCGGATTTGGTAAAAAGCAAAGTCTGCCCACGATCGAGCAAGCATTGCCGGGACGGGCAGAACCCATGCAAGTCCCCGCTACTCACTACGTAAACGGTAATCCGCTGAAACCTCCTTTTCCCGATGGGATGGAGATGGCGATGTTTGGCTTGGGGTGTTTCTGGGGAGCAGAGCGCATATTCTGGAAGCAACCTGGAGTTTTCACCACCGCAGTTGGCTATGCAGCAGGAGTCACGCCAAACCCCACTTATCATGAGGTTTGTACGGGCATGACGGGACACAATGAAGTAGTTTTCGTTGTGTTTGACCCGAAAGAAATTAGTTACGAAACACTCCTGAAACTCTTCTGGGAAAGCCACAATCCTACCCAAGGAATGCGTCAAGGCAATGATGTCGGCACCCAATACCGTTCCGGAATTTATGCGTATTCAGAGAGCCAGAAGAAGCTGGCTGAAGCCTCAAGAGACGCTTATCAGCAAGCCCTGAAAACCGCCGGGTATGGGGAAATTTCTACTGAGATTCTGGATGCTCCTGAGTTCTATTACGCAGAAGCCTATCATCAGCAGTACCTCGCCAAAAACCCAAATGGGTATTGTGGACTAGGCGGGACGAACGTTACTTGTCCTGTAATGACGAACGCTTGAAATAGAAATTCTGTCTTTTAGCGATCGCTAGCAGAAATCACTATCTTTACCCGGTATGCTCTTGAGCGGGTTGCTGCGTTCGTGGCACTGGTTCCTTAAAGCGTGATGAACTTGTCTAACCTAGATTTGGCAATGGTTTGGCCAGTTCTCACTCTTTAGCAAACCAGTGCCACAATTTTTTATTTTGAATTGTCAAACAAAGCCTTAAAAAAGAGGCGATAACAATATGAAATCTGTCAATCAGCGCTTCGACTCAGATTTCCTCCGGTCAGTTGCAAATTTCATCGCTATTCTTGCCGCATTTGCGATTAATGTCTATGCAAATGTGGCTCCTCCCAATGGATTGACAATTGGGGAAATTTCTAATCGGTTCTTTAGTGATGTCCCCATTATCCCCGCTAACTATGCTTTTGCGATTTGGGGAGTTATTTATTTAGGTTTGATTAGTTTTGGAGTCTATCAATTTCTACCCGAGCAAAGGCAAAATCCCTATCTGCGTCGGGAAGGGTACTTTTTGGTATTAGCAAGTATTGCACAAATCGCCTGGGTGTTTCTTTTCGAGTACCAACTGTTTGCACTCTCAGTTGTGGCAATGCTGTTCATATTACTGCCCTTAATTGGGATTTATCTGCGGTTGGGAATTAGTTTAGAACGAGTTTCAAGGTTAAAAAAATGGTTAGTTCAAATTCCCTTGAGCATCTATCTAGGCTGGATTAGTGTGGCGACAATTGTGAATGTGGCGAGTACGCTTGACTATTTGGGTTGGAATGGTGGGGGCATCAGTCCTGAAATATGGACGGTAATTCTGCTGGTAATCGTAGCAGCGATCGCTGCCACAATTACCCTAAAACGGGCGGATATTGCCTATCCCTCCGTCATTATCTGGGCATTCGTAGCGATCGCGGTGCGTCAAGCCAGTCAAGCTTTGATTGCTGTGACAGCGGTTGTACTCGCGATCGCATTAGGGTTGTTAATTTTAGGGCATCAACTGCGGCGTCCTAAGGTGGCGATTTAATCGATAAAATCCCAAAGAACCTCACCCCTACCCCTCTCCGTTAACGGAGAGGGGAAAATCCTAAAGGTTTTCTGGCTTACCGCTCCTTTGAAAGAGAGAAATTGGGGGGTAAGGTTTTTATTGTGAAATACAATGTATTACATCAGATACTAAAACTGACGCGACCACGTTTTAGGCCAGCGTTCTACTACAACTTTTGTTTGCGTAAAGAACTGCACAGCGTCTTTCCCTTGACCGTGTAAATCGCCGTAGAAGCTACCTTTCCAACCACTAAACGGAAAGAACGCCATCGGTGCAGCGACTCCTATATTGATGCCAATATTGCCCGCTTCTGCCTCATACCGAAACTGCCGCGCCGCCGCACCACTGCTAGTAAATAAACAAGCCATATTTCCCCATTGACCGCTATTGACTAAAGCGATCGCATCCTCAATCGTCTCCAGATGCATCACTCCTAACACCGGGCCAAAGATTTCTGTACGAGCTAATTCGCTTTTTGGGTTGACATTTTGCAAGATTGTCGGGCGGACAAAGTTTCCCTGTTCGTAACCGGGAATTTTGGCGCTGCGTCCGTCTACTAATAGCGTCGCACCTTCGTCGGCTCCTTGTTGAATTAATTGCTCAATTCGTGCTTGACTTTGACGGGTAATTACCGGACCCATTTGGACATTCTCATCCAAGCCATAGCCAACGACTCGTGTTTTTGCCGCATTTGCGATCGCTTCGGTAAAAGTGTGCCGTGCTTCTCCCACCGTCACAGCCACAGAAGCCGCTAAACAGCGCTGTCCAGCACAGCCAAAAGCACTATCGGCGGTAATTCGAGTCGTCATTTCCATATCCGCATCTGGCAGGACAATGATGGGATTTTTCGCGCCTCCCTGACATTGCACTCGTTTCCCAAAGACGGCGGCTTTACTGTAGACATATTGGGCAACGGGTGAAGAACCGACAAAACTAATGGCGCGGATTGTGGGATGTTCTAAGATTGCATCGACTACTTCCTTCGCCCCATTCACCAAATTGACGACGCCTTTGGGCAATCCTGTCTTTTCTAGTAATTCAAAGACCTTTTGCATCGTCAAAGGGACTTTTTCAGAAGGCTTAAGAATGGTTGTATTGCCACAAGCGATCGCATACGGCAAAAACCAGAAGGGAATCATCCCAGGAAAATTAAACGGCGCGATGATTGCGGTCACTCCCACGGGTTGACGAATCATCATTTCGTCAATCCCACGGGCAACATCTTCCAGGTTGTAACCCTGCATCAACATAGGAATTCCACAAGCGACTTCTACATTCTCAATTGCCCGTTGTAACTCTGCTTTTGACTCAGCAAAGGTCTTCCCGCATTCCAGCGTCACGATGCGAGATAACTCATCTAAATGTTCTTCTAACAGAAATTTCAATTTAAATAAATATTGCACTCGTTCCGTTGGTGGGATGCGTCGCCAGTTCGGATAGGCAGCAGCCGCCGCAACAGCAGCCGCCTCTACATCGCTTGCAGGTGATAAGGGAACCTGAGTTAAAACTTCGGCAGTAGCGGGATTTACCACATCCAGGTATTCAGTGGCGCGGGAAGCACACCACTCGCCGTTAATGTAGTTGGGTAAGGGGTTTCTGAAGGACACAGAGATTTCTCCTTCCAAAGGTTTTTTTGCATCCTACTCCCAAAAAGACCGGAACCGAAGTTTTACCGGGGAGGGTTATTTAACCTGAGTTCGGGTTAAGCAACTTGGGGCAAAGCAAAGTCCAGATCCGACGGTTTCTTAGGCTGATGGCATTCTTGCAATCAAACCACACATCTGGTTCACCCTGAGGGACAGGTGGTAATTGTTGATAACGCGACGTTCCATCATGGCGGACGCATTGCACCACTACTTGATTAGGCTGGATTGAGGCTGTTGTAATCTGCCCCCCTATTCTCCTGACCTCAATCGAATTGAAAAGTGTTGGGCTTGGCTCAAAACTCGCATTCGCCAATGCTTCTCTCACTCCAGTTCCCTCCGACACTCGAGCGAGTCTGTTCTTAGGGATGCTGTGTGCTAATACTCCTGCCGATAGGTATATATAGAAAGTTTCTGAATAATTAAGTAAGTTGTACTTTTAGCTTATTTGTTACATACGTAACATTTTAGGGAATCCTAGGAATAAAGTTAAAGCTCGCTTTTTAAACCTAATGACTCCTCTAGTACAGCAATTCCCAAAACTTTCTGGCTATACCTTGGTTGAGCAACTGTATCTAGGTTCTAGGACAGCTGTCTATCGAGGAGTGCAAAGGTTACAGCAATGTCCGGTGGTGATTAAGACACTGCGGCACGAATATCCTAGCTTCAGCGAATTGGTGCAGTTTCGCAATCAGTATGCGATCGCAAAAAATCTCGACATTCCAGGCATTGTCCAACCGATGAGTCTAGAACCCTATGCTCATGGCTATGCCTTGGTGATGGAAGACATTGGTGGCATCTCTCTACGTCATTACATCCAGACTTCCCCGCTGACGGTTGAACAATTCTGGCCAATTGCTCTGCAAATTGTGGATGTCCTCCACCAGCTCTATCAGCAACGAATTATTCACAAAGACATTAAACCCGCCAACATTCTGATTCAACCCGAAACTGGGCAGATTAAGCTAATTGACTTTAGCATTGCTTCCCTGTTACCCCGCGAAACCCAAGAGATTCAAAATCCCAACATTCTAGAAGGCACCCTAGCCTATATCTCACCAGAACAAACCGGGCGGATGAACCGGGGGATTGACTATCGCAGCGATTTCTATTCTTTGGGAATTACCTTTTTTGAAGTGCTCACAGGACAGTTACCGTTCCCAGCTGACGAGCCAATGGAAATGGTTCATGCCCATATAGCGAAGCAACCCCTCTCTGTCTGCGATCTCAACCCAGATTTGCCCATCCTGCTCGGTGAAATCCTTCGCAAACTGATGGCTAAGAATGCGGAAGAGCGCTATCAAAGTGCCCTCGGTCTTAAGCACGATCTAATGAGATGCCAGCAAGAGTATGATGTTGCGAGCAAACACGCCTGGTTTAACTTAGGTGAACGGGATATCAGCGATCGCTTTTTGATTCCCGAAAAACTCTACGGACGAGAACAAGAAGTTCAAACTTTGCTTGATGCGTTTGGTCGAGTTGCCAACGGAGCCTCCGAACTGATGCTGGTAGCCGGGTTTTCCGGCATTGGCAAAACCGCCGTCGTCAATGAAGTGCATAAGCCGATTGTGCGTTGGCATGGCTATTTCATCAAAGGTAAATACGACCAGTTCAACCGCAATCTTCCCTTTAGCGCCTTTGTCCAAGCGTTCCGCGACCTGATGGGTCAATTGCTCAGTAGTGATGACGTGCAGTTGCAAGAGTGGAAAGCGAAGATCCTGGCGGCAGTGGGTGACAATGGTCAGGTGCTGATCGAGGTAATTCCTGAACTCGAACAGGTACTTGGCTCGCAACCCCCTGTACCCGAACTCTCTGGTAGTGCCGCTCAGAACCGTTTCAATCTGCTGTTCCAGAAGTTCATCACGGTGTTCACCACCCCAGAGCATCCCCTGGTCATTTTCCTGGATGACTTGCAGTGGGCTGATTCGGCCTCTCTGAACCTGCTCAAACTCCTGCTAACCGAGCGCGATGCCTACGGCGGCAAGCAACGCGGTTATCTGTTCATCATCGGAGCCTATCGGGATAACGAAGTGTTCCCGACTCACCCCTTGATGCTGATGCTCGATGAGGTCAAAAAAGCTGAAACCCCGATCCATACCCTCACCCTGGAACCCCTGAGCCAAGGGGATGTGAATCAGTTAACGGCAGATACGCTGAGTTGCTCTCTGGAACTGGCTCAACCGCTGACGGAGTTGGTCTGTCAAAAAACCAAGGGAAATCCCTTCTTCCTCACCCAATTTCTCAAAGCTCTGCATGAGGACGGCTATATTTCGTTTGATTCCCAGGCAGGACATTGGCAGTGCGACTTAGCAACGGTGAAGTTACTCGCGCTCACGGATGATGTCGTTGAGTTCATGGCACTTCAGTTGCAAAAATTACCTGCTGCAACCCAGACTGCTTTGAAGCTGGCAGCTTGCATTGGCGCTCAGTTCGATTTGGCGACCCTGGCGATTGTCAATGAGCGATCGCCCGAAGATACCGCCATCGATCTCTGGAAAGCCTTGCAAGAAGGCGTGATTTTACCGATTGCCGAGGTCTATAAGTTTTATCAGCCGTCACCACTTCAGGTGGCAGAAGTCAACCAGGCAGCAACCTTTAACTGTTCCTATCGCTTTCTTCACGACCGCGTTCAGCAAGCCGCCTATTCTCTCATCCCTAACGAGCAAAAACAGACGACTCATTACCAAATCGGGCAACTGTTGCTGCAACAAGTTTCCCCTGCCGCCAGAGAAGAGCGCATTTTTGAAATCGTCAATCAGTTGAACTATGGAACCACGCTGGTTGAGGAACAACAGGAACGGGACGAACTTGCCCAACTCAACCTCACGGCTTGCCGCAAAGCCAGACTGGCAACTGCCTATCAAGCTGCCCGTGAATATGCCACCGTGGCGCTGAAACTGCTGGGAACAGACGCTTGGCACCGGCAGTACGACATGACTCTAGCTCTACACGACTTAGCTGCCGAGGTCGCTTTCTTGGTGGGCGATTTTGAGCAGATGGATCGGTGGATTGAAGCGGTAATTCATCATGCGAAAACGCCTTTAGAACAGGTGCAAGTCTATCAAGTCCGAATTCAGGCGTTAGTCGCCCGCAATCAATTTGTAGAAGCGATCGCGATCGGTCAATCGGTCTTCCGAATGTTGGGCGTGAACCTGCCGGACGAAACAACGCTAGAGGATATTCGGCTCCTGAAGCAGGAAATTGATGCCTTAATTGGCGATCGCGCCATTGAGTCATTCATCCATCTGCCCCCCATGAGCGATCCTCAGCAGCTCGCGATTATGCAAAATGCAGCGCGACTGACCCCCGTCTGCTATATGTCCGGCACAAAGCTTTATTTTCTGGTCGTAGCCCTCCAGGTTAAATTATCAATTCAGTTTGGCAATAGTCCGGTTTCCCCTTACTGCTACGCGGGTTACGCCTTTCAACTGAGGATATTGTGGGGAGACATGACCAAGGTGCCTCAGTTTGGGCAATTAGGATACCAACTCGCCTCAGAGCCAGATGCCAAAAATATTAGAGCCGCAACAGCCCTGTTAATGGGGGGGTATGTGGGTCACTGGACGATCCATCTGCGAGAAACGTTGGCTATTCTGCTGGAAGGCTATCAAGCTGGATTGGAAACTGGCAATCTAGAATTTATGGGCTACGATGCCCAGTTGTACTGCTTCAATGCTTATTGGTGCGGTCAACCGCTCGCTGAACTCGAACCTCAAATTCGCGCCTATTACCAACAGTTGTGCGACCTCCACCAAGTCACGGCAGCAAACTGTGTTTTGGCTTACTGGCAAGCGGCTCAAATTCTTTTGGGTGAGTCAGAGGAAGAGATTCTCCTACGCCAGGATGCCTATGAAGAACAAGTTCTGGATGAGGCAAAAGTCGATTTTTATCGACTATCTTTCTTTTACCTGTATCGATTCACATTGAATTACTGGCTGGAAGACTTTGCCAGAGCGGAACACGATGCCACTCAAACCCGACAGTATTTAGCCGGAGGGATGGGAAGTACCGTTGAACCGATCTTATATTTCTATGATTCTCTGACCGTGCTGGCGACTCCCCCGGAATCGATGTTGGAGTCAGAACCTAGATGGCAGCGAATGCAAGAAAATCAAGCCAAGCTAAAAGAGTGGGCAGATTATGGCCCCATGAATTACTTGCACAAATATCATCTAGTAGAAGCTGAAAAACATCGCGTTCTCGATCGCAAAACGGAAGCGATAGAACTGTATGACCTAGCGATCGCTGGTGCCAAAACCAATGGCTACCCTCAGGAAGCAGCCCTTGCCAATGAACTAGCGGCAAAATTCTACTTGGCTTGGAACAAAGAGCGGATCGCCCAAGCTTATATAATTGAAGCCTATTATGGCTATGCTCGCTGGGGGGCGAAAGCCAAACTCGCCGACTTAGAAACTCGCTATCCTCAACTACTGGCTCCCATCCTCCAACAAACGCAGACACTATTCTCTATTGACGAAACCGTATTTGCCACTGGAACTGTCACCGCTACGAATACTTCCTCCACCAGTATTTCTGATTCCCTGGATCTGCTTGCCATCCTCAAAGCTTCCCAAACTCTTTCTAGTGAAATTGAGCTTGAGCAGTTAATTGGTACTCTTTTACTTACGGTAATACAAACCTCAGGGGCGACGCAGTGCGCTTTGATGTTGAGTGAGGAACAAAATCTCACGGTTCAGGCTAAGGCAGAGCTTACGGGATCGGGTCAAATCGAAACGCAGATTCTGCATCCGGCGCAGTCGCTTGTCGATAGCGGTATAGTGCCCATCAGTCTGGTCACAAAAGTCAAACGCAACTTGCAGTCTGCCGTGATTACCAACGCCGTGCAAGAGCCGCTATTGATCGGTGATGTGTATATTCAAAACCAACAGCCCAAGAGTCTGCTGTGCAGCCCCATTCTGCAACAAGGCAAGTTGCTGGGTATGGTCTATCTGGAAAATAATCTGGCAACAGGAGCCTTTACCCGCGATCGCGTTAAGTTGCTGAATCTGCTCTGTGCCCAAGCTGCGATTTCCCTGGAGAATGCTCGCCTCTATCGGCAAGCCCAAGCCTATGCTCAACAGCTAGAAGAATCTCAGCTTCAGATTGTCCAAAACGAAAAAATGGCGACTTTGGGTAACTTGGTGGCAGGAGTTGCTCACGAAATTAATAACCCAGTCGGCTTCCTCAACGGCAGTATTAATAATGCCAAAGATTATGTAAAAGACCTGCGTGAGTATTTAGACACCTACCAGCAGCACCAGCCGCCTACTGGTTCAGTAGCCGAATTGGCCCAAGAAATTGACCTAGAGTTTCTATTGGAGGATTTACCCAAGTTAATTGACTCAATGCAAGGAGCGACCGATCGCATCAAAGGCATCAGCACCAGTCTGCGTACCTTCTCTCGTGCCGATACGGAACACAAAGTTAGCGCCAAGCTGCACGAAGGGTTAGATAGTACGCTGTTAATTCTCAAATATCGACTCAACGCGAATGAAAATCGGCCTGCTATTAAAGTTATCCGAAACTACGGTGAAATCCCTGAAATTGATTGCTTCCCCGGTCAGCTTAACCAGGTGTTTATGAACATTTTGGCTAATGCGATTGATATGTTCGATGAAATGGCACAGCAAACAACCTTTGAAAAATTAGAACATCATCCCCAACAGATCGCGATTCAAACTGCATTATTACCAGAACAAAATACGGTTGAAATTCGCATTAATGATAATGGTAAAGGCATGAATGAGGAAGTTAGAACTAAGATTTTCGATCACTTGTTTACGACTAAAGAGGTTGGTAAGGGAACGGGGTTAGGCTTAGCGATTGCTCGTCAGATTGTGCTAGAGAAACATGATGGTCGGCTGGAAGTCCAGTCGGAGTTAGGGCAAGGCACTGAGTTTTCCATCTTCCTCCCAGTTCGAGGTCAAGTCATCCATCCTGCTTGAAAGGCTGTAGATCAACCACCGCTGTGACGCAGTACAACCACTCTGTTGCAGCGGAAAGTTTAGATATCTTGGTGTAGATGCAAAGGCGATCTGCTGCCGCTGAACACGACCGTTGTACAGCTTAAATTCTGGGTTTTGGCTGCTGAAGCAGGGACTTTCGCCACTAGGGTTCAAAGTGGCAGCACAAATCGTCGATGTGCCATAAAAGTTCTTCTGGCACTAGATATGGAAGGAACTGGCTGAATTATAGATTTAACTCATTTGAGCTTACACGTCTCCTTCTTTTCTTATCCCAAACTCAGATTAATTTAAACTCCAACATTCGCCAAATCAAAGCGATTAAAAACAAAAAACCCCAGTACCCATCTGGGGTGTACTGAGGAGCGAGTTCTTTCGAGTCCGATTATTTTTTATCTAGAGTCCCGTCCGCTTTGTTCTCTACATGACAGCCGAAATTTGCTCCACTAACGAAAGCCGTCCTTTACACGCGGCGCGAAGCAGACGGTCGATGACATCTCTCTCTTCTTCACCCAGCGAATCATCGAGTAGCGCTGCCATAAGTCCGTAGCGGTCAGCAAGCGTCAGGGAACCAGAATAAGTAACTTGAGCGAATAACTCAGAGAGGGCGGTGGGGAGAAGTTGGATAGAAGGCATCGTTTGGACTTGAACTCGATATCTATAATATCGGTGAATTTCCGGTTGTCATTGGTGATGCGATGGGATAGCAAAAAGTGATTCTTTTAGCCGCCTCTTGTGATTCAAATCACAAGAAATGGCGAACTCAATCGCAGCACGAGTACGATCTGGGTCACTTTATGGCTTCCTGGCGAAAGCTTTACGTTTGTGCTGAATCGAGACTCCCAGAGGCTTCCGTCCTAGGAGTGTCAATTTAAGTCAATAGCAAGGCAAAAAGACTGCACAAAGCAATGCCATCAAAGACTCCGGCTCCGCCGATACTCAGCACTCCTGGTGTCATTGCTTTAATTTCCTTCAGATGCAGCAAATCCGCACCAATCAACGTTCCCAATACGCCCCCAGCAAACGCGACAGGAGCAGCATGAACCCCTGCAATCACAATGGCAGACAGCGCAGCGGTTAGGGGAGCCAATAATGGACTCATTTGAATACCAATTCCCGGCACCACTTTCGCCCCGTAGTAGCTAACAAGCGAGACAATTGCAGTCACTAGGACAATGAAGAGCGCATCTGCACGGGTAAATTGGTACAGCGCCACAACTAGCGGAATTAATCCGCCTCCCACATTTAAAGCTACGACAGTTGAACGCCGCACTTTCCTCAGAGGAATCCCCCAGAATTGCCTTAACCAGAAGGAGGTAAAGTCATCGATCAAGTCAGCTTGGGATTCCACTCGATAGAGGGGGATATTGATAGTGCTGCCCAGAATAACTGCTGTTAGTAATAAAACAGCCATACCGGGAGAAAATCCTAGCTTGGCTACCGCAATTTGCACCACATCCACCGCTAAAGCAAATCACAGAAAAGGTAGTAGCAGCAGGAACAGGATAAATAGAAGTAGTGAAACTGGAAGATAAATCATAAACATCTGAGGGAAGGATTCCTGGTTTGAGTCCTTCACGCTGTCGCTATTGTATAAAGTTAGAGAAATCGAGCGGGACGGTGTTGACCACCTTACGCATTCGTTATTGCCGTACACGAGCAGGAAAGGTTCGCGGTTGTGCGCCCCTACGATAGGGGCTGAAAGCATTACTTACTAAGTAGGGTTTTCCCTAATGACAAAATTTTTTGGATAGAACAATATTAGATTAAGGCAAGTAAATAAGTCTTGTGACTGAAAGCTGCTTTCTCAAAGTAATTAGCAGTGTACCCAGTTACTGAAAAAGACTATTTTCTTGCCTCAGGTAAAGCAGCTTCTCCATATTAAGTAATCGCAATCAAAGAAGCTGTGCGCGAGCCTATCAAACGATAACGTTGAGTGAGTTAAGTCTATAACGGAGGTAACTGAACGTATGGCACTAATACGTTGGCAACCATTCCGCGAAATAGAAACCTTACGCCGTCAATTTGACGAACTGTTTGAGGAACTTGCAAGAGGCAACCGCGAGTCTGAGATGACTTGGACGCCTTTGGTTGAACTTCAAGATATGGATGACAACCTCATTCTCAGGGCACAACTTCCCGGATTAGAAGCTAAGGATCTCGATGTCCAAGTGACTCGTGATGCAGTTTCAATTTCGGGGGAACACCGCTCTGAAAACAAGGTTGAAGAGAAAGGATATTTCCGCTCGGAGTTTCGTTACGGTAAATTCCAACGGATGATTCCTTTGCCGGTTCATATCCAAAACGAGCGGGTACAAGCTGACTTCCAGAATGGCGTCTTAACGCTGACTCTACCTAAGGTGGAAGAAGCGCAACGCCGAGTGGTCAGACTCAACTTGGGTGAAAGCCAAGGCGCGGGCAGCGTTAGCGTAGCCATGCGCGATCGCGCTATAGCGATGCCAAAGGAAATCGCTGGAACAAATGCTTCCACAAATGCTTCCACGACGGTAGAAGCGAACAGCGAACAAGGTAACGGTCATAACGACCAGGCTCAAGCTGAATCAGCGATCGCTTCCTAATTAACGCGCTTCGCATCCTCCATTCCTCCTGAGAAACATGGCAGCAGACGGGAGCAATTCCGTCTGTTGCTGAAACGACAACTAACCGCGATCGCAATCACTGCAAGTGCGATCGCGGTTAATTTGTTCACATAACAGCTTTGTGCATTCCCACAAGTTAAAGGATTATTCCAATTTGTCTGTTGATCGCTGCTTCAATCGCCGCATCAGTGGCTTGAACTGAGATTTTAAAATACACACCCACAGCAGCCTTCAATCTCCAGTAGTGTTGCAGCTGGAGATTGAAGCGTGGTACGGTTGCATCTCCCTGGAATCCAGGTTAAGCCTGGTTCTTTACGAAGACGAAAATTCAGGGAATAATTAGAGAAATACAGATGAGGAAAATTTTTAGTTCGGTAGAAATACTATGCTGAGAATTGCGATCGTAGCTCTATTAACTTTGGAGATAGTGTTATTGTCTGCGTTAGCGCTATCTCCAGCTAACGCGACTAGCAGTGACTTTGAAAATTACATCTGGAGCTTTGCAGATGTAGGCAGTCATCAAGTTGTTTGTAAGAAGATTGTGATGCATCCAGAGAAACAGTTGCAGTCCGGAGAATCTGGCAGACAAGTTGTAAAGATGTCTTCTACCTCTACAGTTGTGAGTGATAGTTATTGCGGTTCCTCTACGAAACCTGTTGTGGGAAGCTGATCGGTTACTTCAATTTAGTCACCTCAATACTGGGGTGACTGGAACGCATCTCACATCTTAGTTATGTTTTTTCCGATTGCTTCCGAAAAGATATAGCAGTCCTAAATGATGCGTGAAAGCGAAATCACCGACTTCCTTAGAAGTCGGTGATCTGAACTGCTGACTCACCACTCAAATAGGATTGCTATAGCGCCAGCTAAAAAGAGATTATTACGCGCAAAACTCGCACGATAGAAGTATTTTAATTCTCAAAACTATACCTCAAATTTTATATTTTTAGGTTCGGACATCTCTACCTTCTTAATTCCAAATTTCCGCCTAAAGTAGCATTTACAAAACTAAATAATCTTTATTAAAGTTTTGTGAAGTAATTTCCTCTGTTTAGAAAATCCTTCACGAGGAATAAAAGATCTATAGAACAGAGCCTCTTCTAATCTAAATTAGACTTTACTACAATTAGGAGGTTAGTGATGAGAATTGCACAGGTGGCCCCTTTATGGGAGCGTGTTCCACCTCCAGCCTATGGCGGCATTGAATTAGTTGTCGGGTTACTTTGCGATGAATTAGTCCGGCGCGGTCATGAGGTCACTTTGTTTGCATCTGGTGATTCCATCAGTCTCGCTAAATTAGAATCTGTTCATCCACAGGCACTCCGTTTAGACTCCTCAGTGAAGGAATATAGCATTTACGAAATGCTGCAATTGAGTCGAGTCTACGAGCAAGCAGATAAATTTGATATTATTCACTCTCACATGGGCTGCGCTGCCTTGCCTTATGCGAATCTGGTAAAAACGCCTACTGTTCACACCCTGCATGGCATTTTTACCCCAGACAATGAAAAGCTGTTTATGCACGCCCGTCGTCAACCTTTCATTAGTATCTCCAATGACCAGCGGGAACCCAGACTAAATCTGAACTGCGTCGCTACAGTTTATAACGGCATCAATCCAACGATTTATGAGTTTTACCCCCAGCCGGATAACCCCCCTTACTTGGCTTTTCTAGGTCGAATCTCACCGGAAAAAGGGCCGCATTTGGCAATAGAAATTGCTAAGCGTTCTGGCTGGCACTTAAAGATGGCAGGGAAAGTGGATGTCGTTGATGTGGAATATTTTGAGCAGCAAATCAAGCCTCACATTGATGGTAAGCAGATTGAATATTTGGGTGAAGCAAACCATGTTCAAAAGAATGCATTGATGGGAGGGGCTGTTGCAACTTTATTCCCAATTACCTGGCGCGAACCGTTTGGGTTAGTCATGATTGAATCGATGGCATCGGGAACACCAGTGATTGCAATGAAGATGGGTTCTACGCCAGAAGTGATTGCTCACGGGAAGACAGGCTTTTTGACCCACAACGTTGAAGAAGCGATCGCTGCAATCGATCAAGCTGCCCAATTGAACCGCTACGCTTGTCGAGAACACGTGCTAAGCCACTTCAGCGTCCAACAGATGACTGATGGTTACGAAGCAGTTTATCAACAAATCTTGGCAGAGCGCTTTTCGCAAAATGGTCACGTCCGCAGTCAATCTAAATTGCGTAGCACCCATTAATCGCTAATCGTTTTGAGGAATCTTACAGGGAGGAGGAAGCTTTTACCATCCAAACTGTAAGTCTTAATTCCTCAATTCAGTTCAGTTAAGAGCGAATCGCAGTTTAAGAATTCTAATTTTCATAAAATTTGGTATGATTTCGCCTAGTTGCTGTTAGGTCAGCCGACTTAAAAATAATTTCGCTAAATTAAGTCGTAGGCAATTTCGCGTCTCTACAAAGCCGGAGATTTATCTCAAGGCTCTTATGTCAGTGCCCTTCGGCTTAGCAATGGTGCAAGCTATGAGCTTTGCCACTAACCGGAGTGCTTGATAATTCAGCAAATTTTTACATAACTGTGGCTCAGATAAAGATATAGATAAGGGAGCAAGCCATCTACCAATCGGCAAGAGGACTTCCCAATGCATTACCGTCTTAGATACCTCAGCTTTGCTACTGCGACTCTACTACTTTCGGTAACATTCCCCCTTTTACCGCTTACCTCAAACTTTGAGCCGTTGGTAGTTCAGGCACAAACGACCCAAGATAGAAATGCTAAGGCGAAGCGGCTGAACGAAGAGGGACTTCAGCAATTAGACAGGGGGCAATTTCAAGAAGGCTTAGAGAAATTCCAGCAGGCTTTAGCGATTAATCGAGAAATTGGCGATCGCAAAGGCGAGGGAGTCAGCCTCAACAACATTGGGCTAGCTTACAATAACTTGGATCGATATCCCAAAGCTTTAGAGTTTTATCAACAAGCTTTAGCGATTTTTATAGAAAGTCGGGATAAGGCGGAGGAAGGAAACACTCGCAGTAACATCGGGTTAGTTTACCGCAAACTGAGTCAGTACCCTAAAGCCCTAGAGTTCTATCAGCAAGCCTTAGCCATTCGCAAAGAAATTGGTGATCGGGCAGGGATAGGGACAACTCTCAACAATATTGGAGCAGTTTACAACAGCCTTGGAGAGTATCCCAAAGCGCTAGAGTTCTTTAACCAAGCCTTAGCCATTCGCAGAGAAATTGGCGATAAGAGGGGGGAAGGGACAACCCTCGGCAACATTGGATCGGTTTACAACGAGTCGGGACAGTACCTGAAAGCTTTAGAGTTTTATCAACAAGCTTTAGTCATTGCTAGAGAAGTTAGAAACAAAGCGGGGGAAGGGGCAACTCTCAGCAACATTGGAACAGTTTACAACAGTCTTGGAGAGTACCCGAAAGCCTTAGACTTCCATCAACAAGCTTTAGCTATTTTCACCAAAATTGGTGCTAAGGCGTGGGAAGGGACAACCCTCAACAAGATTGGAGTAGTTTACAACAACCTAGGGCAGTATTCAAAAGCTTTGGAGTTCTATCAACAAGCTTTAGCGATTCGCACAAAAATTGGCGACAAGGCGGGTGAAGGGACAACCCTTAGCAATATTGGAGGAGTTTACAACAACCTGGGGCAGTACCCGAAAGCCTTAGAGTTCTATCAACAAGCTTTAGCGATTCGCACAAAAATTGGCGATAAGGCGGGGAAAGGAGTAACTCTTAACAATATTGGGGCAGTTTACGTCGAGCTAGGGCAGTATCCAAAAGCTTTGGAGTTCTATCAACAAGCTTTAGCCATTCGTCAAGAAGTTGGCGATAAGCTGGGGAAAGGGGTAACTCTTAACAATATTGGGTTAGTTTACGCCAACCTGGGACAGTACCCAAAAGCCTTGGAATTCTATCAACAAGCTTTAGCGATTGGCAAAGAAATTGGCGACAAGGCAGGGCAAGGGGTGACTTTCAACAATATTGGGTTAGTTTACGACAATCTAGGACAGTACCCGAAAGCGTTGGAGTTCAATCAACAAGCTTTAGCGATTCGCACAAAAATTGGCGACAAGGCGGGGGAAGGGACAACCCTCGATAATATTGGAGCAATTTACTACAAGCGGGGACAGTACGAGAAAGCATTAGAGTTTTATCAACAAGCTTTAGCGATTCGTAAAGAAGTTGGCGATAAGGCGGGGGAAGGGACAACCCTCAATAATATTGGGGCAGTTTACTACGACCAGAAACAGTACCCAAAAGCGTTGGAGTTTTATCAACAAGCTTTAGCGATTCGTAAAGAAATTGGCGATAAGCCTGGGGAAGGTGTAACCCTCAATAATATTGGTTGGCTTTTAGAAGAACAGAAGCAGCCAGAATTAGCGATCGCTTTCTTCAAACAATCTGTCAATGTCACCGAAGCCATTCGCAAAGATTTAAGAAGCCTGCCAAAAGAGCAACAGCAGTCTTACACCGAAACCGTTGCAGCCACCTATCGTCGTCTCGCTGACCTTTTGCTCAAAGAAAACAGGGTACTCGAAGCGCAACGAGTCCTCGACTTGCTCAAAGTTCAAGAACTCGACGATTACCTCCGCACCGTACAAGGGAACGAAAATACAAAACCGGGGGTGGAATATCTACCCTTAGAAGAGCGACTTTTGGGCGAGTACAATACTGAACTAGCTTCTGTTGTCCAAATCGGTAAAGAACTACAGAAACTCCAGAAAATTCCCGCAAGCGATCGCACCCCTGAGCAAGAACAGCGCCGACGGCAGATTGAAACCGCTCAGCGGGCAACAACTCGAAAATTTCTCGATTTCATCGGTTCTCCCCAAATTGTCGCTCTTGTCGGGCAACTGAACCAAACTACAGGCGGCGAAAACCTCAGCCCACAACTGCTTGTAGGTTTACAGGACAACCTCAAGAAACTGGCACAAAATGCCGTTCTCCTCTATCCGCTGATTCTCGAAGATCGCCTGGAACTGGTACTCATTACCCCCTACGCGCCTCCGATTCATCAGACTGTCCCCGTCAAACGAGAAGAACTCAACCGCACCATTGTCGATTTTCGCTCAGCTTTGAAAAATCCGAACGCGAATGCGAAAGAACCTGCCCAAAAACTCTACAATTGGCTCATTCAACCGATAGAAGCTGCCCTTAAAGAAGCGAACGCCCAGACCATTATCTATGCCCCAGACGGGCAACTGCGCTACATTCCCCTGGCGGCTTTGTATGACGGCAATCAGTGGTTGGTGCAGAAGTACCGCGTCAATAATATCACTGCCTTGAGTTTGATCGAGTGGGACAAGAAACCCCAAGCGCCTAAGATTTTAGCGGGTGCGTTCAGTCAGGGAAATTACAGCTTTCAAGTCGGCGATCGCAACTTCAACTTTGGAGGATTGCGCTTTGCAGGAAAGGAAGTCGAAAACTTGGCGGCGATGCTTCCTAACACGACAGGTTTACTCAACCGGGACTTTAGCGAAAAGGAAATATTAGCCCGGATCAGCGATTATTCTATCCTCCACTTCGCGACTCATGCCGCCTTTGTCACGGGGAAACCTGAAGATTCGTTTATTTTATTTGGTAATGGCGATCGCGCAAATTTCCGCGATGTCGAAACTTGGCCTCTGAAAAATACCGATCTCGTCGTCCTTTCTGCTTGCGAAACCGGAGTCGGCGGTCAATTAGGCGATGGAAAAGAGATTTTAGGCTTTGGGTACCTGATGCAAAAGGCGGGTGCGAGGGCGGCGATCGCATCTTTGTGGACGGTCGATGATGGCGGTACCCAAGCACTGATGAATGCTTTCTATACCGCCCTAGAAAATGGCAATACCCCAAAAGCTGAATCCCTCCGCCAAGCACAAATCGCCTTGATTACCGGCGACTATACAGCTTTGGGTCAAGAACGGGGCATTTTTGTCGTCGAACGGATTCGCGATATACCCGGTAATGTTAGCGATCGCCTTAGCCACCCTTATTATTGGGCACCCTTCATCTTAATTGGCAATGGTCTATAAATGCCGATTACTGCTGTTCTTGCCCCGATCCGCCTTGATTCGGTCGTTGAGTCGCGGCGGCATTCTCCGGACTTTCTTCTTCGGCTCTTCTCGCATCAACACCTTCATCCAGAAGATCGGCTGGCTCTACTGAGAGATCAGCCGCAGTATCAATGCGACCATTCGCATTCGTGTTGGGTTTTGGTGAAGTGCTTTTATGACTGGCATGACCACCTGGCATAATTTTTTCCTCAACTTAAATGAATTTATCTCTTTCAGCTTAGACTCGTCGGTTTAGAGAAATACCCTATCTTGGGGCTTAAATTTGGCTAAAAAAACCAACATTTCTGATTAGTTTCTGTTTATTCATTTCTGTCTATTTATACTCAAAAAGTATAGATGGAGACGCGACAACTCCTGTTTATACTGGCTATCTAGACGAAACCCGCTCTCAACGGCTTTCAACCCGGCTCTGCCAGAATTTGTCAACCGTATCTTTTTAATCACCAGAATATTTTTTAGCATATTGAGATTTTAATTCAAGAGATCATACTTAGGATTGATGAGCTTACTAAGATAAATTTGCTTTTCTCTTGAAGAGTTGCTCGATTAAAAGATTTGTTAAATCGGTTAAAAAGATTAGCTCTGTTCTGGCATAAATACGATGAGTCTCTTCAAAGAAATATCGCTAAAGATACGTTTTGTTCTAGGATCGCTGCTCTATGTGAGTTATATGCCGCAGGCATGGGTCTATTCTCGCCAACGCGATCGCATTGAACAAGAGTTTCTCAATCCGCCAGCCGATGAGGCTTTTGACAACCCCGGAAAATTACTGCGGGGCGAGCCAAGCAATCGAGGTGCTAATTTTTACTTCGAGCAAGCAGAGTTAGAAATTTGTTTTCTGACTAGCGATTTAGTCCGAGTGGATTGGAAGCCGGGGATACCGCCGATTCCGTATGCGATCGCTCGTCAGGATTGGTCGGAAGTGGAGACGACGCTGGAAGAAACGGCGGAGGGTTGGACGGTTTCGAGCCACAATCTCACCGTTATCGTCGGAATTGATGGCAGCCTGAAATTCTGCGACGCCTCTGGACAAACCATACGGGAAGAACTCCCGCCGCAGCGAAAAGATGGGGGATGGATTCACAAAGCCCAACTGCGAGAAGAAGAACGCATTTATGGCTTGGGAGAACGCGCTTCTTCCCTCAACCTGCGTGCAGCGAGGGAGGTGACAAAGAAAGGAGAAGTTACCGAGCAACCTAAAACTTATCGGATGTGGAACTATGACGCGGCTGGCATGTATGCCCCCGGTTCAGATCCGATGTATATTTGCATTCCGGTTTATTGGGGTCTTCACTCCGCAGGCAGTTACTTGGTTTTCTATGAAAATTCTTTTAATGCCAATTTTACGTTTGCAGATGTCGCCACAGCCAACTTCGACGGAGGATCGCTGCGTTACTACTTTACTTCCGGCTCCCCTGCGGAACTACTAGAGCGTTACACGGAGCTGACGGGACGTTCTCCCCTGCCTCCCCGCTGGGCTTTGGGATATCATCAGTCGAAGTGGGGATATGGTACCGAAGAAGCAGTCCGAAAAGAAGCGAAGACATTTCAGGCTCATAATTTGCCGTTGAGTGCGATTCACCTAGATATTGACTGTCAGGTGGGATACCGAGCCTTCACGATTGACCCGGAGCGTTTTCCCAACTTAGGAAGTTTTACCCAAGAACTGGCTGAGCTAGGGGTGCAGTTTATTGCCATTCTCAACCCAGGAATTAAGTACAGCCGCCAGAGCAACTTGTTTTTAGAGGGTCAGATTCTCGATGCGTTTTGCAAACACCCCAACGGCAAGCTTGTTGTTGCCCCAGTTTGGCCCGGTTGGTCAGTTTTCCCCGATTACACGAATCCAACGGTACGCAAGTGGTGGAGTCGGCAGTATGCATACTTGCTCGATGTCGGCGTGGCGGGATTTTGGCACGACATGAACGAACCCGCTGCATTTATTCTTTGGGGCGATCGCTCTCTTCCCAAACCGACACGGCATTTCTTGGAAGGGAGAGGTGGCGACCACCGCGAGGCGCATAACATCTACGGGTTGCTGCAAGCGGAGGCGGGATACGAAAGTCTGCGGGAACATAGACCCCATCAACGCCCGTTCATTGTTTCGCGTTCGGGTTGGGCGGGACTTCAACGTTATGCTTGGACTTGGACGGGCGATATTGAGTGTACTTGGGCGGCGTTGCGCCAGACGATGGCAACGGTGGTGGGGTTAGGACTATCGGGAGTTCCTTATAGCGGCCCGGATATCGGCGGTTTTCAGGGAAATCCGAGTGCTGAACTTTACCTGCGCTGGTTCCAGATGGCAAGTTTTCTGACTTTTTGCCGCACCCATTCTTCTAATAACGTTGAACACCGCACACCGTGGACGTATGGTGAACCTTACCTGAGTATCATTCGGCAATTCTTGCAATTACGCTACCGACTGCTGCCCTACTTCTATACATTGGCTTGGGAAGCAAGCCAGAAGGGTTATTCTCCAGTTCGTCCGCTTTTCTGGGCTGACAGCGATGAATCTGCACTTTGGGATGTAGAAGATGCTTTCTTGTTGGGCGATGCACTGCTGATTTGTCCGATTGTCGAGGATAAAGCGCGATCGCGTGAAGTCCTGTTACCGAAAGGTCGTTGGTATCGTTTCTGGGATGATGCCGTACTGGAAGGTTCGCAGCTGGTGAATCTGGATGCACCGCTAGAGCAGATTCCGGTGCTGGTGAGGGCGGGGAGTATTCTCCCAATGGAGGAAGAGCGGCAACTGATTCTCCACCTCTATCCACCCGTGCAAGGAACCGGCGAAGCTCATCTTTACAGCGACGCCGGAGATGGATATGGAGAATCGCGGCTCGATCGATTCCGGATGGTGCGGGACGAGAACGGTTTAGAACTGACCTGGGAAGAACAACACGGGGATTATGCTTTCCCTTACGCCAGTGTCCAAGTGCAACTTCACGGGATGGAAGTGCAGCAAGCTTGGATCGATGGGGCAGAAGTGACTTGTCAGGGGAATCGTGTGGAATGCGTTAGCGCAGCGGGAGGCGGTAGCATCCATCGCTTCCAGCAAATTCGTTTGAAAGGAGCGTTTTTTTAATCCCAATTGCCTGTTTTCAGCTTGATTGGAGAATGGCTACGTCAGTCCTGTCGATGATAGTTTCATGCGTACAAACAGTGCCGGTGCCAGGAAAACGATCCACAGTGCCGCGATCGCAAACGTCACCACCTCAAGCGCCACCCCGTAAATGCCGATGAGGCGAGGCACCAGTACGAGCAAGGCAAGTCCTCCCAAACCGACCGCCAGCTTCAACATTTGCTTTTGGAGGGGAAGTATATCTGGAGAGTAATGAACGTACCAATATTCCAGGGGCATTCCAATTCCCATACCCAGTGCAGCACCAAAAATTTCCCAAGCTTGGGGCAAAAAGCCGGTGAAAGGAAACACTGCAACGGGTGCGGAAAGACCGAGGATTAAGAAAAATCGAAAGGGGCGTCCGGAGAACCAGTGCAAAAGCACGAACCACAAACGCTGATAAGTCAGCACCAGGATCAGCCCGATCGACACACCACCGAGTAAGTCTACCGGATAGTGTACGCCGAGATATAGGCGACTCAGCATCACCCCCGCAACAATACCCCCCGCAACCACGATCGGGATACGATCGAACGCAGCCAACGTTCCCCACAGGGTAGTTGCAGTAACGGTGTGTCCGCTGGGAAAGGACGGTACTGTTTGTTTTTCCCGGATCTCGATCTGCGGGTCGTGCGGACGCGCCACAGGGAAGAGTGTCCAAATCAGGACGTTTGTAAAGGTTGCCCAGAGGATAATACCCAGCAAGCCGTAGGCAAGCTCTCGCCCCCAGATCCACAACACCACAGCAAAGACCACTGCGATCGCTGGAACTGTCCCCAGTATGGTAAGGGTCTTAAAGAACCAACTCCAGCTAGCCCCAAAAAAGCGCTGAACCCCAATAATCGACTCAGCACTCCACAGTACCTCAATCCCCATGCCGCAATTTTTTCCAAAAAACCTAACTAAATATATTACGTTTTAGCTAAGTCGCCGTGCTGGAGGAAAATTCCACGCTTAGAATGCGGTACCAAAGTCTCAGGGAGAAGCCGTCCCTGTTCGCGGGGAAGAAGCCGATTCATAAATCTAGGGTGGGGTCTAATAACTGGCTGTTTCCTCCATCTCCTGTTTCCTCGCCTTCTCTTCGAGACGCTACACGAACGGCATGGGTCACAGGAGTATCGTCAACAGCCGGGGTTTCATCCCGACGCTGACCCTCGATCTGGTAGAGGACGGGACTTCCTGCGAGGCGAGTTAAAAACCAGAGGGAAATGTCTCTGGCACTTCGTCTGTCTCCCATCCGGCACGCTCTAGTGGCTGTACTGCTTGGGTTTCGTCGAAGTGGATGATGGCGTCAAATTGGTCGGCTAGCCGTGCGTGGAAGTAATGGCTGCTCCGCTCAGTTTCGGGTCGATAGATGACACCGATCGCCCGTTCCAATCGAGGCTCCCGCAATCCTTTGATTGATGAGCCACTGTCGCGTAAGGCGAGCAGGAAGCGCGGCAAACCCGTATCGTGAAACAGCCCTTCATAACTGTCTGGGACTGCCGGACGAATGCGCTTGCGTTCGGCGGGTGCGTCCCAATTTGAGGCGGCGGTGACGGTTCCCGTGTAGGTGCTGAAGCCGACGAGTACCGCGTCGCGACCGTACTGTTCGCGCACCAGTTGACCGACGTTCAGTTCGCCGTGTGTGCTCATGTCGGTTGCGCGGGCGTCACCAAGATGGGAGTTGTGCGCCCACAGAACGACCTTCGTGCGATCGCTTTGTTTGTCCAAATGAGCGACAAGGTGTTGCAGCGTTTCTGCCATGTGGCGATCGCGCAAATTCCACGACGATACCCGACCACGAAACATTGAGCGGTAGTATTCCTCGGCGTTCTTGACCAGTCGTGCGTTCTGTTCGGCAAAGAAAAATTCGTCCTCTGTCACGCGACCATCCCGATGGGCGTACTCGCTAGCACGATGTTGCAATTCTAGAAGTTGGTTGACAACTTGGCTCTCACAGGATTCCTCATCATCGAAGTTGGCGACATACCCGTAGGATTGAGCGTCTTCACCAAAGTCTTCAAAGCACGAGTAGCGGTGACGCGCCTGTTCTGCCGCCTCTGGGTCAATTTTGTCAAGGTAGTCGAGAACGGCGGCGATTGACTGGTGTAGGCTGTAGAGGTCAAGACCGTAGAAGCCAGTCTTCGTCGCATTTTCAGGGAGGGCGCTATTGTACTGGCGCAGCCAATTAATGAAGTTGATCACATCCGCGTTGCGCCACATCCAAGCGGGGAAGCGTCCAAAGCCAGAGAGTGCTTCGTTACTGGTGGTATCGTCGCTGACACCAGTGACGTAGCGGTTGACGCGGTAAGCATCGGGCCAATCGGCTTCGACAGCGATCGCTGTAAAGCCTTTTTCTTGAATCAGCCGCTTGGTAATTTCGGCTCGCGCTTGATAAAATTCATGGGTGCCGTGGGATGCCTCACCCAGCAAGACAAAGCGGGCATCGCCAACAAGTTCCATCAAGGGGTCGTAGTCCGAGGTGGCACCTGTGAGCGGGTGGGCAATCTGGCGCACGGTATCGGTTAGCTTAGTCTGAGTCGCGTTAGTCTGAGTCACGTCGGGCATCGCTTTCGCCCTCCTTTCAAAAATTTGCTTGGGACAGCGATCGCTACTGAGTGAATACTGATGCGATCGCATTGCTGATGAGAACTGGTTCTTGGCAGACTCTTATACTTGTGCAAAATACTTGTGCAAAGTCTCAGAACGTGGAGAGTCTACCTCCAAACTAACTGCCTCGATTTCTGCTAACTTCTACCCCAGGAAAGGCTCTGGGTGAAGTTAGTCTGTTATGAGGAATACAAAAAAGCCGAGAAACGTAGACGTTGCACGCTCAAAGTCTGATGCGTGTAGCAGCGATCGCTTTCTTGGCATTCTTGGCAACGTTGACGATCGAGACTTCGGCTTAATTCGCCCGTTGAAAAACTCTCAATTTATTACTAATAAAGCTTGCAATGACTGCATCGACGCCTGCCTACGTTCTCGCCCTAGACCTCGGTACTACCGGCAACCGAGCGATCTTATTTAATGCTGAAGGGACGATTGTTAGCTCTGCTTACAAAGAACTCACTCAGTATTATCCCCAACCGGGTTGGTTAGAGCATGACCCCAGAGAAATTTGGCAAGATACTTGTTGGGCGATGCAGACTGTATTGCAGAAGGCGGACATCACTGCAAAAGATATTGCTGCGATTGGGTTAAGCGTGCAGCGAGAAACTTGTCTGTTGTGGGACAAAACCACGGGGCGACCTTTACATAATGCAATTGTCTGGCAAGACCGACGCACGGCACCCCTGTGCAATCAACTTGCAAGTCAAGGTCATGCAGCAGATATCTACGATCGCACGGGGTTAGTATTAGATGCCTACTTTTCTGCAACTAAATTAACTTGGTTGTTGGAGGAAATTCAACGAGAACATCCCCCCATCGATTTAGAGAATGTTTTAGCAGGCACGATTGATACCTGGATTCTCTGGAACCTCACGGGTGGTAAGGTACACGCCACGGATGATAGTAACGCCAGCCGCATGATGTTGATGAATCTGGCTTCGCGGGAGTGGGATCAGACGCTACTGAATTTATTTAAAATTCCGGTTCATTTGATGCCAAAAATTCAGCCAAGTTTAGGCTTATTTGGCTACACTCAGCCGGAATTATTAGGCAGTGAGGTGTCCATTACGGCAATTTTAGGCGATCAACAAGCTTCCTTATTTGCTCATGGTTGCGATCGCCCTGGGTTATTAAAATGCACCTATGGCACTGGCTGCTTCTTAGTTACACATACCGGAGAGAAAATACAGCGATCGCGCAATCAACTCCTTTCGACTGTCGCTTGGACGCAGACAGGCAATGACGGAAAAATCCAAGTCGGCTATGGCATGGAAGGCAGTATATTTACCACTGGAGCTTGCATCCAATGGTTGCGGGATGGCATTAAACTCATTACGGCGGCTACGGATACAGAACGAATGGCGCAGCAAGTGGCGGATAACGGGGGTGTTTACTTCGTTCCGGCGTTGAGTGGTTTGGGTGCGCCGCACTGGGATATGAGTGCGAGAGGGGCATTTTTCGGCATTACGGGCGGGGTGCAGCGAGAACACATGGTCAGGGCGGTACTGGAAGCGATCGCCTTCCAAGTCAAAGAAGTTGTACAAGCCATCAACCAAGATAGCGGCACCGACATTTCCCTGCTAAAAGTAGATGGAGGAGCTTGTCAAAATGACTTTTTAATGCAGTTTCAAGCGGATGTTTTAGGAATACCAGTAGAACGTCCAGCCGTTCTCGATGCCTCTGCACAAGGTGCCGCTTTTGCTGCTGGTTTAGCAGTTAATTTTTGGCAAGATTACGCCACATTAACCGCGAGTCGTCAAATTGACCGAACTTTTCAACCCGGTGCGGGAGTTACCCAGGCACAGGCAAATTTTACAATGTGGCAAAAAGCAGTTGAAAGAGCGAAACATTGGGCGGAGGAGTGAGGACTGAGGGCTGAGGGCTGAGGACTGAGGGCTGAGGGTTGAGGTTGAATAGAACTTCTTGGTTAAGATTATGTCCGGCGAATTAGACATAATTCCTCAGCATCCGGAACCCCACCCCAACCCCTCCCCGCAAGCGGAGAGGGGCTATCAACTCCCCTATTGCCCGTAAAAATAAAAAACATTTATTCCGATTCCTTCTCCTTTTAGGAGGGGGCTAGGGAGAGGTTTCAATGGGATTATTTGCCCAATCCCAGAAAAATTGTTAGATAATCTCTATCTGCGTGCCAACTGACGGACGCTTGAAGGACTCCCAGGCATTGCCACCGCGTAAGAACAGTTCGATCCACCGTGTTTCTTCGCCTTGGGCATTTGTCCAACCGCTGCTACCGGGTGCGAAGGCTAATTGTCCGGGTTCAACGGCAAAGCTGCCATCGCTCATTGTCGCTTCTTGCTCGATGTCACCGATCCGCAAACGGATATTCGCGCGATCGCTCCCCTTGCTGGCATCATATTGAATCGTCGTTTTTAAGTTGCCATAGCCGTCAATATAGGCAATCCGATTTGACGGCACATCGGGGATATCCGAAGGCTCAATCTTATCCCCTAGCGCATCTGGTTGTCCCAACGCGATCGCCGCCGCCGCTTGCGGAAACAAGTCACGAGAACGAAACTGCGAACCTTCCGCAGCAACAGCAGCCCAGCTCAATTCTGCTACATCGCGGACAAAGGAGAAGGCATAGCCAGCATTGACACCGATCACCCGCACACCCGTCGGGAGGCGTGCGAAAGCCAGACGTTCACCGGCATTCCCGACACGCGCCTGTTCATCATCTTCGCGGGGCGCAACGTTGTGGTAAATGATTGTTCCAGCCGGGGCTTCATTCAAACCTAACTGGGCGATACAGAAGCCAGCAGCCAGGGTGGCAAAAGCAGGCACGGGGGTGAGGATTGGCTCAGCATCCGGTAGATAGAACCTGATACGCTGCACTACTTCCGCAAAGGCGAGATCGCCAAAGCCGTAATCAGCGATGATGTGAACTAACATAAAGTTTCTTAGCTGTTGCTCTTTGCAATTTCATCCTATCGACGGGCATTTTTGAATGCTTACCGCCTTGGTATGATTTCCGAGCGATCGCCAGAAACTATCGATGCGAATAAACCCGCACCCTTTAATTTATTTCCTATCAATATTTGTTTAACTTCTAAATCCTCTCTATACCTCTTCTCTCTGCGCCCTCTGCGCCTAAAGCGCTAACGCGCATGGCTTCGCTAAGGCGGTTCGCCAAACAATCAAATAAGATTGCTATATTCGACTAATCAAGTCAACTTCACCCAGTTCTCAAGGCGAATTAATTGAAAAGAATTTATTGGTTTGCAAGTGCCATTATTGTCATTTTGTTGATAGCTTTTATCGGAGGAAGTAAAATTTTGTTTCCTGTTGCCATGACCCAAGATGAAGCCTTTGGTCATCCCGGCACTTGTCCAACTTGGTCGCCTTCAACCCTCACCTTTCTCGGTACTGCCCAAAACCCAACTTCAAAAGTGTGGTTCACGGGTTTCGATGGCATCATTAGTCAGGTATTTTATCCTTCGACTGACAAAGCAGCGACGGTAGATTGGCAGTTTTTAGTAGGCGATGCGGCAAAAACTTGGGTTGAAGAAGAGAAGCAGGATACTCTCAGCCAGGTTAGTTTGAATAATACGCGATCGCTTTCTTGGAAGATTACCAATACGGCGAAAAACGGCAAGTATCAAATCGATAAGACAATTTTCACCGACCCCAATCGCAATACTTTAATTCAGCAGGTAACATTCACCGCACTCAGCGGAACGCTGGATAATTTTAATCTTTATACTTTGTATCATCCAGCTATTGACAATAACGGAAAAGCCACTACAGGTTACAGCACTACTTACAAGAATATTCAAATGCTGATTGCTAAAAATCCCACCAGCAATCAAGCATCGGCATTGGCGAGTTCTCTAGGTTTTAAAAAAGGCATGATGTCTTCTGGATTCGTCGGACGCAGCGACGGCTGGCAAGACCTCAAAGGCGGCGAAGTTGATAATACGATGAACTGGACTTATCAGAAGGCAACCAATGGCAACATTGCACAGATGGTAATGTTCGATCTCAGTCCTTATGCCAACCAGAAATCGGTCACTTTTAACCTGGTACTTAGCTTTGGCAATAGTGACAAAAACGCTGAATCGGAAGCCGCAGGAACCCTAAAAGATAATTTCTCTACGATGCTGTCCGGTTACAACGCGCAATGGAACAGCTACACCAATCATTTAAATACCTTTGGCGGCACCGCAGATACTCAGTATTATGTTGCGGCAATGGTACTGAAGGCAGCGACTGACAAAGCATCGGGTGCGATGGTTGCAGGTTTGGGGAATCCGTGGGGGAACTCTAACTACTCAATTTGCACTCCGTCTGTCATCGAAATGTCAGGCGGCTACCACCTCATTTGGCCTCGTGACTTGTATAAATTTGCCAGCGCCTTACTTGTTGCAGGCGACACAGCTACCCCCAAAAAAGCCCTGGATTGGTTGCTAACTACTTTGCAACAACCAGATGGACATTTTCTCCAGAATGCCCTGACAGACGGTACGCCTTACTGGAATGGCATTCAAATGGACGAGACTGCCTTCCCAATTATCTTGACGTGGAAACTCGGTCGTACCGATGCAGACACCTATATCAAACACATCAAGCCAGCTGCTGATTATATTGTGAAAAATGGCCCAGTTACGGGGCAAGAACGTTGGGAAGAAAACGCAGGCTATTCTCCCGGCACCATTGCTGCGGAAATTGCGGGTTTAGTTTGTGCCGCAGATATTGCCAAAGTTAACGGTGACACAACCAGCGAGAAACGCTATTTGGCAACAGCAGACTACTGGCAAGGCATGGTAGAAAACTGGACGTTTACGACTAGCGGTTCGATTGGCAATGGCAAATATTTTGAACGCATTGATGATAATGGAAATCCTAATGACGGACACATTTTACACATTGGCAACGGTGGCGGCGATCGGGATGAACGTTCTATCGTTGACAGTAGCTTTTTAGAATTAGTGCGTCATGGAGTAAAAGCTGCAAATAATCCCTATATTCTCGCCTCCCTTCCGGCGATTGATTCCACCATTAAACAAACAATTCCTGGCAAAGGAGAGGGTTGGTTTCGCTACAATCACGACGGTTATGGAGAAACATCAACGGGTGCAGATTATACAGGTGCGGGAATCGGGCGTTTGTGGCCTATTTTCACCGGAGAACGCGGTCACTTTGCGATCGCGCATGGTCAAAAAGCAGACTCTTACCTGGCAACAATGCGTGCCTTTGCCAATCGTTCTTACATGATTTCCGAGCAAGTTTGGGATCTCAATGCACCCTCTGGTTATACTCCCGGAACTCCCACTAAATCAATGACTCCCCTTTCCTGGTCGATGGGAGAATACATCACGTTGGTGGCATCAAATTATACTCATAAAGTAATGGATATGCCGGAGGTTGTCTATCAACGCTATGTCGTCAATTCATCCAAACCGCATCAAGGCAAAACGGTAGATTATCAGGAAGCTGACTCGAAACAAGGGCTAGCTTTAACGATTTATTACAAAGGATTGTTGACAAATTCCGAACAAGTCAAACTGCACTGGGGATACGATAATTGGCAGCAAGTTACTGACAACTTGATGATCCAGCGAGAGGATGGATTCTGGGAGACAACACTCTCTGTTCCTCCGGTAGGAACTACTTTAAATTTTGCTTTCACCGATGGAAATAATTGGGATAACAACGGGGGGAACAACTGGAATGAAACTATCTCAAATTCTTAAATCTGAATATGTCTATTGATTGATGTCCACTCCGGGTGTGTTAGCTAGGGTGTTTAAAGGATATACAAAAGTTTTATCGATTTAAATGCCCCTTGAATAAAATTGCTTAAAACACCGGATGAAAGACTTAATCCGAAACCTATTATCATTTCCCAGCAACCGGATTAGTAGTTCTGGAGGCCGGGTAACGCAAGATATGCTCTTATTCGACTCCTTATATGCAGCCCAAGAGATTGCTTTTATTCTCGGCGGTGAATGGGATGGTTGTAATGGGGTGGTATTACCGAAAAATGACGAATTAGCTGTTAACACGGCGGCTAAATTAGTCGGAGCGCAATGGTGCTATTGTGAAGACAAAAGTGCCCTTTTAATCAGATTGGCTGCTGATGAGCTGAAGCGGCGTTACGCAGGCGGAGAAAGGTATTTTATCAATGCTAACTTGAGAGGTGCTTGGCTTTGTGAGTGCTTATTGAGCGAAGCTAACCTGAGTTGGGCAAAACTGAATTTGGCGAACTTAAGCAGAGCAAACCTAAGTAAAGCGGAGTTAAGTAAGGCAGATTTGAGTGAAGCGAATTTGAGCGAAGCAAATCTGAGTACAGCTAACCTAACGAGAACCAATCTAGCGAAGGCTAACTTGCGGCTGGCAGATTTACGAGGGGTAAATTTGAGTAAAGCTTTCTTGAGTGAAGCGAACCTCAGTGAAGCCGATTTAAGGGGAGCAAATTTAGAACTTGCCGACTTAAGAGGCGCAGATTTGAGTGGAACGAACCTGAGTGGGGTCAACTTGAAAGAGGCCAAGGTGATTGAAGCAGATTTGGCAAGAGCAACCCTAGCGAATGATTCAATTTGAGTCGTATGGATACCTTATTAAGTATTGCAATTGGCATTGGTTTGAGTGCGGCTTGTGGTTTTCGGATCTTTGTCCCGCCGCTAGTGATGAGCATGGCAGCACTGTTTGGACATCTGCCACTGGCACCGAATTTTGAGTGGATGGGAACTTATCCAGCGTTGCTGACATTTGCTATAGCGACTTGTGTTGAAATTGCCGCTTATTACATTCCGTGGATAGATAATTTGCTGGATATCGTTTCTACACCAACTGCGATCGCTGTCGGCACTTTCTTAACCGCTGCCATCATTCCCCACGACGATCCTTTAGTTCAGTGGACAATCGCAGTGATTGCGGGTGGAGGTTCGGCGGGTATCGTGCAAGCCTTAACGGGTATGGTTCGCTTTTCTTCAACCGCACTCACCGGAGGATTCGGTAATGGGGTGGTTTCTACCTTGGAAGCAGGTAGTGCGATTATTTTATCAATCCTGGCGATTTGGTTGCCTGTCGTGACTGTCGCCTTGGTAATCAGTTGTGGGATCTTGCTTTGGCGGAAAGGATATCTCAGGCTACCCAATCCCAGAGAGTCTTGAGCGGTGCAAAGGACATAATAATACCCCCTTCCCTGTCAGGGAAGGGGGTTAAATTTTCTGTATAAAGTTTAGATAGGGCGGAAAATAACAGTTGGACAAGCGGTTAGCGCGGTAGCGTTTCTTAACCATGACTTGGAATCATCAAGTAAACGCCAATGCCTAACTCAGTTCCAACTGTAATGTATTGTAGTACAAATTGAGCGAATTGACAACTCAGTGCTTCCCTATCCTGTCAAGCGTTAACTTGATTAAATTGCTAAAGCAAACAACGAAGCATACACGAGTTGTCCAGACTCTTCGACCAACTGACCCGCAAAGTTTTTCCCTTTACAGGTATGCAGCCGCAGACTCAAGAAGCGTTCTTCTTCTTTGAGCTGAAATCTTTCTGCGGGCGTTTGACTTAGCCAATTGCTGACTTGTAACTGTTTTTCCTGACGGCTTTTGTGCAACTGCTGGCGCAGTTCTTGCAGATTGCTGGCGGCAAAAGGAAGCACGGGTTTGTCGCTTGCTTTTGCGTGCTTTTGGGCATACATTGCTGCCACACCATAGCAGAAGCAAACCAGAGGCATCCACACTTCCCGGAAGTAAGCCGCCGTGGGAGCAATTTCCACGCCAACTAACTGATTCCGAATCAAGAACAACGCCCCGGTTTGCTGGGGAAGCAATTCAAATCGGCTTTGATATTGCGTCAGAAAGGTGCGTTTTTTACTGAGAATTTGCTCTAAGTGACCGCGTTGAGGTAAATCAAATCGCTGATTTAGACGCTCAATTTCTTTCCAGAGTTTGCTGTAGTCTTCCTGACCCCGGAGTTTCAATGCTTGAAAGCGCAGTTGCAGGGGGAGAATGAAGAACCATTGTTCTCGACCTTCCAAATAACCGCCTTGACCGGATTGCACGCAGCAGGCATCTTTAAACATGAGTTTCTGTCCCGCAGCAATAAATGCTGACCGACACAAAGCATGATTTTGGGCTTGGTCTTGGATATAACCCATGTGCAAGGGAACGATTGCCACGCCCGTTGAAGGGTTATGGAGTTCTACATTTCCATAGCCGTGAACTCGACTGAGTTTCAACCCAGACAGGGGACTGGTAAATTGACCTGGGCAATCTGGGCTGAAGATAGGGACTACAGTCATGGCTCCAGACTGTTGAGGAATTCCAAAATGATAAGGAGAGAGATCGACTTTGTTGGGAATAAATAACTCTAATTGCTGGTAGTCCATGTGGCTAACTCCTTTTCTTGGGATGTGAGTTTTTGGCGTAGGAATTCCTGCAAGGAAACTTCGGTTTGCTTGGCACCCGCAATCGCAAATAGCGAATTTAGTAAGTCTTCAAAATCGTCTTGATGCCAGAATTCTCTTTGGAGGAGATTAGCCGCAGGTCGTCTCAATTCCAAGTCATCCAGCGCCGTAAACTTGCTATGGCAGAAGACAATTGGGGTATGAATACCCAATTGCGGCAAGGTGGCGACCACTCTTTCCAAGTCTCCCGGATACATATTTTCATAACCATCAGAGACAATGGCCACTAAATCGGGTGAGTCTTCTAAAGCATCCAGTAAAGCACCCGCCAAGTCGGTGTAACCTTCTGGCATGGGTAATTCGCCAACGCCCCCAAGGGTATGGACTTTGAGGTTCGCGCAGCATTTTTCGAGTACCAATTTCAGGGCGACTGACTGCGCTAGAGAACAGTATTCGCGATCGCCATAACTTCTTGTCGAAGCAGACGCATCCAACACTAAAGCCACTTGACCTGAAAATTTCGGCAGGTTTACCGCAGCTTGTTCGACATAATGCTGCAAAGCTGACATTAATTCTGGCGATTTTCCACCCCGATACAAATGCACCAAGGTTGCGGAAATATCACCGCGATTGGTTGCCGTTACTGTCTTGGGACGCTCTGTTTGTACTTCAAAGTGACGATATTGTTGATGAACGAGAGTATATTTAACTTCGCCTGCCGCAGGCATTAAACCTGTTCCCAGAGGAGAATGATACAGAAAAGGTAGAATGGCTTTCACCGATTCTGGATTATGGGCATAACGCAACAGATAGCGGCGCAAATCGCTTTTATCAACCGTTGCATCCGACAGCTTTTTCACAGAACCCCTCGCCACATTCTTCCCCAGCGCGTGTTCAATCGCATCCACAACCGCAGGACGGCGGCGCAAAGCCATATCCTCAAATTGGGGATGATTGAGGATGTACTGGAGAATCGCCCTCGCGGTATGTTTGTGATTAGCTCGTACCCGTCGCAGTGCTAAAAAGACGGTCAAAACTTGGTCGGGGTGCAAAATTGCCAACAAGAAATTAATGACGCGATCGCTTGTTTGACGTGCTTCTTTCGACATCCCCACACGAGAGCGTTGCAGCAACTGAAACAAAATCCGCAGGCGCTGCCCCGTTGTAACATGAGTGATGAGAGCTAAAAGCGCATACAATTCTGGATTTTGTTCGTAAGCTTCCCGATGCAGAGATTCATCGCTCCAGCGTGGGGGTTGCCCGTTATAACGTAGGAGAAATGGCTCATTACAAGAGCGCAGATGCACAATAATATTCAAAATGGCTGGTTGAGTTGCATCCATAATTTGACTCCTTGCATTACAAAGCTGGAGCGTATCCCCGCAGATGTTTAGGAACGCTCTGATTACTTTGATGAATTCCCCAGTGGCTTCAAGAACTCGACCACTTGTTTAAACGTACTACAAGTATACTACAACAAATTGAGTTGCCACAAGAGGGCAACTAGCGATCGCAAGCATCTCACTTGTGAAAATTTGCAAAGACCTACAACTATCCCCCCGCAGGCAGGGGAAAGGTAAAGAAAAACTTTTTTTCATGGGGAAGTAGAATTTCAAGATTTTGGCTTCCCCGTACCCCTCTATTCCCTCGCAAGTGGAGGAAGACAAGAAATAAATTTTATTTAAGTGCTTAAGCAAAATTAATTACATATTCGGTTCCGACTTTTTTTAGCACATTTTTGACATACTTTACTAAACTTTTCCAGTCCCGATAAGCCTCTATCTCTATCCATTCATATTTCATAAACTTCCATAAGATTTCAATTAAGTTGAGTTCGGGTGAATAAGGGGGGAGCCAAA
>NZ_JACJPB010000044.1:0-295267 GCF_014695825.1 Coleofasciculus sp. FACHB-542
GGAGCGGCGATGAAGGCGATGATGAAACAGATGGTGGCAGACAGTAGGGTTGGGATCATCAGAACGCCGAACCAGCCTACATACAGGCGGTTGTCGGTTGATGTGACCCAATCACAGAACCGTTGCCATACGTTGGCGCTTTCGCGTCTTTGTAAGGTTGTGGTCATGTTTTTATGAGTGCTTTGAATTTTCTAGGTTCGGTATGAATGAGGCGAAGTTTGTCTCGCCTTGTATTTAATAATATTTACATTTATTCGTATTTGTCCAGTCTTTTTTTGTTCATAAATCCGAATCACTGTCATTTCATTTACTTATGAGTGGCTGAGAATGCGGTAGGGTTAGCGATCGCAAGCGAGACGTGTCAGCCAGGAGTAGCGGGAGATCGCTTAATGTAATGCCCTAAAAATCAAAGTAAATGTAGGGAAGACCACCTTGGGGCGCAAATATCCAGACAATGTAGAAACACAATGGCACCAGCAGCAGCTTCAGAGGCCAATTAAGCTGTAACTTGAGACCCCGATGGACGGCATAAACGAGGAGCATCGACGCTGCTAGCAGCCAAAGCAGTAAACCTAACTGAGATGCATTCACACCCAGCGCCTCCCCGTAGACTTTTTCGGCAAACTGGGCATCAGCAGACTGACCCCAAAGGTGCTGAATCACCCAACTGGATTGTTTCAGATTCGGTAGGCGGAAGAAAATCCAGGATGTGAACACCATAAACTGGGTTAGCAACCACGCAAGCAGTACACCCGGAAGGCTTTTCCACCAATTTCTAGCTTTCTCAGACTGGCGGGAGTGGGCTTCTGTGAGGCGGTGAGCCACTAAAGCAAGACCGTGATAGGCACCCCAGACGACATAGCCCCAAGCCGCTCCATGCCAAATCCCAGCAATTAACATGATAATTAGCAAATTCAGGCAGGTACGGCGCAGCCCTTGGCGCGAACCCCCCAAGGGAAAATAGAGGTAGTTTCGCAACCAATCGCCTAGCGTAATATGCCAGCGCCGCCAAAAATCAGCAATGCTGGTACTGAAGTAAGGAAAATTAAAATTCTCCGGGAGATTGAAGCCTAAGAGGATGGCACTACCACGGGCGATATCTACGTACCCACTAAAATCCAGATAGAGTTGCAGTCCGTAGGCAGCGATCGCTAACCACAAATCGCCGCTGCTCGCTCGCTCTAAGTTACCAAAACACAAATCGACAAAAATTCCCAGCCGATCTGCCAAAAGCGCTTTTTTAACTGCACCGCAGGCAATCAGCCACAATCCTTCCGTAATCTGATTAAGCGTTGGAAATTGCAGCGTTTTGAGCTGAGTTGAGAATTGATGATAACGAGTAATTGGCCCTGCAATTAGCTTGGGAAAAAATAACTTATAAGCTGCAAAATCGAGAAATCGCTCCGTCGCTGGGGCACCACGATATACATCAATTAAATAAGCAATGCACTCAAAAGAAAAGAAACTCAAACCTAAAGGCGCAATTAAGTGAGTGCTGACCCAACTGGCGCTATTTTCGGCAACGGGTAGCGATGTTCCGGTGAATTGTTCGTAGAAGCCCGCCACCGAATTTAAGAAGAAAGGTACATACTTAAAGCTCACCAACAATAAGACATTCAGAACAATCCCCAACCATAAAAACTTTAGTCGCTGACGATTCCAAAACGCTTGATCGAATTGCCAATCTTCATGGAGATCGGTCGCGTACATCCCTAATGCTGTATTTTCTCCAATTGCCTTACCTAAGCTGAAGTTCATCAAAGTAATAGCAATCAGCAAAGGAATATAGGCGACTTGCGGCGAAGCTAAAATTTGCAGCCAATGCTCATTCACCAAAGTTGGCGCTTGCAGTGAGGTATAGAAAACCAGACTGACAACAAGCAACGTCCACATCTGCAAAGACTGTTTTTGGAACGACCAGTAAATTCCCAAAACGCTGAGCAGAAAAACTCCGTAGATAAGAGAGATAAAAGTCATTTTTGAAGACTGAGGAGTAAGGACTGAGGGCTGAGGGCTGAGGACTGAGGGCTGAAGGCTGAGGACTGAGGGTAAATAAGAAGAATTGAACTGAGTCAAAGAATGAGAGAAGTTTATCTTGGATATTGGGCACTCATTTTACTCCTGATTGACTCAGTCCTCAGTCCGCACTTCGTGCCGCTTCGTTAATATGACTCAGTCCTATTTAGCAGGAAAATAAGGGTAAACAACAAGGATTGAACTGAGTAAAAGAATGAGAGAGATTCATCTTAGGTATTCGGTAATCATTCCACTCCTGACTCACTCAGCCCTCAGTCCGCACTTCGTGCCGCGCTAACATGATTCAATCCTATTTAGCAGGAAACTAAGGGTAAACAAGAAGAATTGAACTAAGTAAAAGAACGGGATAAATTCAGCTTGGGTATTGGGCACTCATTCCACTCCTGGTTCACTCAGTCCTCAGTCCTCTTAACTCAGTCCTATTTAGCAGGCCAGGGAATCATGGGATCTTCGGCTAGCTGGTTAGAAACTTCATAAGCACCGTAGCGGTTGAGGTGGCTGGGGTCGGAAAAATAATCGTGTTGAGTAGGATAAAGCTGATTTAAGTCTCGGAAAATCAGCCCTTTTTGGATTGCTTGCGATCGCATATACCGCTGAAATTCTTGCTCATATTCTATGCGTACTGGATCTAAGTAATCCTGGGTCAAAGGCAGGTTTATAAAAACAATCGGAATTTGACGCGCTTGGGTAAATTGCAGCAGCGATTCTAGTGCTTGGGTTTGCTTGCCTTCCATCTTGAAAGCGTAGTAATCGCTGTCATAGTCGCCGCTGACTCTGGCATATTGCTTGTAGTAGGTGGCAGGATTGTAACGAACGGTGAGGGGAAGGAAGCCATCAAAATCGATGGCAAATTGGCTGGCTGTCAATGCTTGGGGAGTATCGGTAGCTCCCTCAGAAGTTGTTTTCGCTGGTTTTGCCCAAACAACATACAGATCCCGCAACCGCGTTTTCATTTGGTCGCGCTGGGGATAAGTCGCTGAGAATGTTCCTAGCGTCTCATTGAGCCAATTATTAACCATTTGATAGCTTTGCGTTAAGGAACCGCTGGCTCCTTTATCCGCCGTCGCCGGAGTTTTTGCCGGTGGTGCCGCCGTCGTTCGGCTGGGACTTCCTGGGGTTGAATTCTGCTTGGGGAAAGTACCGGCAAGCAGATGTTGGTAGCCTTGCGAGTTAGCGATCGCATTATAGGTAGCATCTATCCGCCCGCTATTAAACGCTCTGGCACCATCCGCCCAAATAATCAGTTTTGGCAGTTGCTCTGGCGTCAAAACTTGGCGAACCATCAAATCTACTACTTGAGCCGTCGCCCCGTTGATGCCAAAGTTAAACACCTGAACACCCGGATATCCCTGCGCTGCCAGTGCTTCTTCCAGCGCTTGAGGATCGACCCCTCGCATTGCCCTAGAACTGCCGACTATCCAAACATCCGGGGGAACTCCCCGTCTTTGTAACAGCATCTGTTGGTAGAGAGCCACTTTTTCGTCTAACAGGCGGTTATTAAAAGAGGGATTAGAACTTCGCGCGGCTGCCAAAATTGCTGCTGATGCGGCATTCCGCTGGGACTTTTCACCCTCGTTCCTTACCGTGATATCTCCTTGGCGAGTGAATCCTTCAGAGTTGAAGACAGGAGCCTCTGAACCACGAGATTTTTGCAAAGACATCTGGGGCAAGGGAACTGACGTATCCTCGATCGGTTCTCGCGGGTCAAGGGTTGATTTGCCGCTGACCGCTGACGCTTGATTGATGGGTGGTTTTGACTTCAGGATCGCAGACAGAAACCAATCCGTTTGCACCGTGAGCAAGAATCCCAGCATCCCCCAGACCAAAGCCACGACGAAACCTTGGTAATAAGTGTAGGTGGAATTGCTAAGTTTACCTGAGGCGACGGGTGCCAGGTCTTTAATCTCCACTGTGGGAATAAACAATTGGGAAGCGCATAGCCATTGCTGGATGGTTCGAGTCACTTTGAAAGAGACAGCGTTAGCGGCTGCTTTGAGGTCTTCCTTGGTGACATCAGAACGCAGAACGGGTTCGTTACTGCCAGAGAGGATATCTCCTAGATAAACATCGCTGGCAGCAAATTCTGGGGTTGCTTCCGGTACCAGGCGTTTGCGAGGGGTGAAATCAACGCCCATCTGCCACAAGGGGGTGGAGTGACCGGCGCGACGCCCATAAATTCGCACCCCTTTAATGCCAGGAATCGCCAACCCGCGCAGAAACTTGGCAACAGGTGGCCCGACGGCAGATTGCTGCGGACTAGAGAGTGCCTCGCTCATGATGTGCAACAAATCTTGTTTGCGGCGCAGAGATAAACGAATGCCACCCGTTGTTAATCGCTCGTCTAGGTCGGGATTGAGTAAGCGCTGCAATAAAAACTGAATTGCGTTCAGATCGCCCCGTTGCGCCAATTCCAAAGTAGATTCTGCTAACGCGGGATCTCTGGACGCAGGTAAATTCAGCCATTCAATCCAGATTGGCGTTTCTTGTTCCGGGACTGGTGTTACACCGTGAGTCTCGACGCCGTAAATGGTGGCGGCGTGAATGCCTTGCGTTGTCAGAGACTCTAAAACGGGAGCGATCGCACTCGTTGCGGTTTTTCGATCGGGTGCAGCGATCGCAATCTCAGCCGCATCGCTCGTGGCAGATGCGGTGTCGCCCGCTGCTTTTAGCTGCTTGAAGAGCTTCTGGCTACAAAATAAATGCAGCGTTGAATCTTTCAGAACTGCGGAGATTTGCATCTCCTGCGCGTTTAACACTTGATTGAGCAAGCGGGCGATCGCTTGGATATCTCCCCAACGCGCCCAATCCTTGAGCATTTCTTCTGGAGGGGTCAGATCCACCCGCAACCGCCAATCGGGAGCCGCTTCTCCTCGAACCTGGCTGCAAATCACAGCATCCCGAAACCCTTCTAGCTTCAAATTTCGTAACTGAGCCGCCACCGGCTCCGCCATCAACGACTCATCGGTGCTGTAGTTAGAATCGCAAAGTACCCACAGACGACGGGAAACCGCTGGTGAAGCAGGGGACAATTCTTGATGTTGTCCGGTTCCCCGGCTTCCTGGCTCCCTCCCAAGTGTCTGAATCACGACCTTGACGCCGACTCCCATTGGGCTGAGCGTTTCGCTCAGATAACGCGCGATCGCTTCTGGTTGACCGGAGCGAGCGAGGCTGCGGTTGGAGACTCTCAGCCCGTCAGCATCGCTAGTTGCTCCTTGCTCGGCGGTCATTTCCTGCCCATCCGTCGGCGTCGCAGCAGCAGCCACGCCTGCGGCATCTGACGCCTGATGCAGTTGCAGCCGCTCTAGGTGAATTTGCTTGATCCAGTCTGGGCGCTGGATGCCCAGTTTCCGACCATAAAGAATCACCTGGTCAATGGGAGCTTCTTGCGGGGGGAACCCAGCTCCCCCTTCCTTCCCCTTCAGTGCCTCGACAAATCGGCTCACAACGGGTCCAGCAGGCGGACATTCGGAGCCTTCACAAAGAATATGCAGGTTATTCCCTCGTAAGCGAAATCGTAGGCGCACTTCCGGAAGACCGATAGCGCGGGAAACCCACTGGGCGAGGGAGGATTGACCCTCTAAATAGGCGATCGGATCGGCATCCAACATCACAAAGAAAGTACCCTGGACTTGCAACAGATGAAAAGACGATGAAGCATGAACGCTGTAGCCCGGAGGGCGCACCCTGCGATTGGAAGTCGCGCTTAAAGGTTGTCACAAAGGATGAAAAATTGGTTGAACACCAAAATTTCAGGATATACTTCACACTTCATACTTCACACTTCATACTTCATACTTAATACTTCATACTTAATACTTCAGCAAGCGTTAACCGCTCCGAACGTCCCCAAGCTTTGTACAATTGCTTCTAGATTCTCAGTAGTCTTACACAAGACTGCCATTGGTGCTACCGAATTATTGCCCTTCTGCCATAGCTATTTGCCGAACGCCCCGCGCTTAGGACAGTAGCGCTGAGGAGCGTGTTCCCTTCCTACTATGCCCTAGGAAGCTATCGCTGTATTATTCAGATGCATAAACTAGAAGGATAAGTGCCCCTTGTGCTGTTTAAATTCTGACCTCTTTTATTTGTTTGTCTAAAAAAAAATTAGTTTTCATCTAGACCTTCTCCCATGCAAACTCTTCCTAACAAAAAGCAACCGTCAACCGCCGAGAATGCAACGTCTGCAACTCCCGAAATTTTGTTGAGTTTAGCCACGGTGCCGATGCTACTCGGAGTTTTAGGCATCAAAGCAGTCAGCGAATTGCTATGCGCCATTGGACAAAATAGTGAGGAAGTATTTCGGGGCGATCGCTTGCCGGTTCTCCACGTACCCAACTCAGGAAACACATCACAGGAAGGGGAAAATGAAGGAGAGTAGCCGGGAGTAGATAAAAATACGCTCGCCGACAAACTAGGACGCGATCGCGTGTCTTTGAAGCGAGGCGTTAGCCTAGCGCTGAAAGAGTCAGTTCGCAACCCCTCCCTTTTTCTGGAAAAACCCAGTTGGTGTTCGCTGTAAACCACTTGCTGGGACTAGAAACCCTAAAATTAGGTGATTATTCTTCTTTAGAGAGAATAGACTCTATGAGTTCCCTACTGCAATCGACGGATCAGCCATTGACGGTAACATCTACTTCTGCTTTATTTTTACGTCATCGCCTCAAAGTGGTGGAGGACTTATGGGAGTCTGTTCTCCAACAGGAATGCGGTCAGGAACTGGTCGATCTGCTTAATCAACTTCGATCGAGGTGTTCGCCAGAAGGACAGGCAACAGAATTGCCTGAATCAGTGCCTCAGCTGATCGAAAAGCTTGATCTCAATGCAGCGATTCGAGCCTCACGCGCCTTTGCTCTCTACTTCCAGCTCATTAACATCGTCGAGCAGCACTACGAACAGCGCGATCAGCAGCTTTCCCGACGTGCTACATACAATGCTCCTGCTGGTGAGGCAGCACCGCGTAAACTTCCTAGCCTGCAAGGAGATGGGGACTCCGCCATTGTGTTGTCGCCAGAGGACATGGAGGAAGAAAACCAAAACGGCGGACCGGGCGCGGATTTGCTTGAAAAGAGCTGGCACCACGATGGTACAGCTAAACGAAATGCCGGGACATTCCACGGGTTGTTTCCCCATTTACGCCAGATGAATGTGCCTCCGCAGCAAATCCAGCGGTTGATTGATAATCTGGACGTGCGGCTAGTTTTTACCGCTCACCCGACGGAAATTGTTCGCCATACGATTCGCGGCAAACAGCAGCGGATTGCTAAGATTCTGCAACAGCTAGACCAGGCAGAAGAAGAATTTAGAGCCTTAGGTTTGACGACTTCTTGGGAAGCAGAGGCTTGCATCGAACAATTAACCGAAGAAATTCGCCTCTGGTGGCGCACCGACGAACTGCATCAATTTAAACCAACGGTGTTGGATGAAGTGGATTACACCCTCCACTACTTCCAGGAAGTGTTGTTTGATACGATTCCCCAGCTTCATCAACGCCTAAAACGCGCCTTAAAAGCTTCTTTTCCGGGACTTACTCCCCCTGTAAACAACTTCTGCCAGTTTGGTTCTTGGGTGGGGGCAGACCGGGATGGAAACCCCTCAGTTACACCGAAAGTCACTTGGCAAACCGCTTGCTATCAGCGCGGTTTAGTGCTGGAGAAGTATATCCAATCGTTGCGGCAACTGACAAATCAGCTCAGCTTGTCGTTGCACTGGAGCGATGTCTTGCCAGATTTGCTGGACTCCTTAGAGCAGGATCGGTCGCAAATGCCAGAAGTATACGAGCATCTGGCAATTCGATACCGACAAGAGCCTTACCGCCTCAAGCTGGCATACATTCAGCAGCGTCTGCAAAATACCAGCGATCGCAACCGGCGGCTTTCGGATGGCGAAAACTTGCATCGGCAAATCTCAGATAGCCAGTCTCACGTCGTTTACCGCTCTGGAGAAGAATTTCTAGCAGAACTGCGGCTGATTCACCGGAACCTGATTGAGACGGGTTTATCGTGCCGGGATCTGGAAAATTTAATTTGCCAGGTGGAAATCTATGGCTTCAACTTGGCGCACTTAGATATTCGCCAAGAAAGCACCCGTCATTCCGACACCTTCAACGAAATAACCCAATACCTGCAAATTCTGCCCAAAGCATACAACGATCTATCGGAAGCCGAGCGCGCGCTGTGGCTGGCAACGGAACTGCAAACCAAGCGCCCGCTAATCCCAGCAGAATTGCCATTTTCTGAAAAAATTTGCGAAACCGTTGAAACCTTCCGAATGCTGCGGCAGCTCCAGCTAGAGTTTGGTTCTCAAATTTGCCAAACTTATATCATCAGCATGAACCGGGAAGCCAGCGACGTTCTGGAAGTGCTGCTGCTGGCAAAAGAAGCGGGTCTGTATGACCCCTCTACCGGAAAGAGCAGCATCATGGTGGTGCCGCTGTTTGAAACGGTGGAAGACCTGAAGCGGGCACCCGCAGTCATGCAAGATTTGTTTGAACTGCCTTTGTATCGCGCTTGTCTTGCGGGAGGATACGAAAACGTTAAAGATTCGCAAGCGTTAAAGGTTGAGGATTCAAACCAACCTGCCAACTTGGAATCTCCAACCTATAACCTGCAAGAGGTGATGCTGGGATACTCAGACAGCAACAAGGATTCCGGCTTCTTGAGCAGTAACTGGGAAATTCATAAAGCTCAGAAAGTGCTACAAAAAATCGCCGAACAGTACGGCATCGCTTTACGGATTTTCCACGGGCGCGGCGGTTCGGTCGGTCGCGGCGGCGGTCCCGCCTACGAAGCGATCCTGGCTCAACCCGGTCATAGTATCAATGGGCGGATCAAAATTACCGAACAGGGGGAAGTGCTGGCTTCTAAATACTCGTTGCCAGAATTAGCTCTGTACAACCTGGAAGCGGTGACAACTGCTGTGATTCAGGCAAGCTTGCTGCGAACCGGGTTTGATGATATTGAGCCGTGGAACGAAATCATGGAAGAGTTGGCGACGCGATCGCGTGCCCACTATCGCGCCTTGATTTACGAGCAACCAGATTTAGTCGATTTCTTCCACCAAGTGACGCCCATCGAAGAAATCAGCCAATTGCAAATCAGCTCTCGTCCTGCCCGTCGCGGCGGTAAAAAGGATTTGGCGAGTCTGCGGGCAATTCCTTGGGTGTTTAGCTGGACGCAAACGCGCTTCCTGCTGCCGAGTTGGTACGGCGTCGGGACAGCATTACAGGAGTTTTTGAACGAAGAACCCGAAGAAAATCTGAAGCTGCTGCGTTATTTCTACTTCAAGTGGCCTTTCTTCAAGATGGCGATTTCTAAAGCAGAAATGACCTTGTCGAAAGTCGATTTGCAGATTGCTCACCACTACGTGCGGGAGTTATCCCACCCGGAAGATCGCGATCGCTTTGAAGCCTTGTTTGAGCAAATCAAGAGCGAGTTTCACCTCACTTGCGATTTAGTCCTGACGATTGCGGGTCACAAACGGCTGTTGGATGGCGATCCAGTCCTGCAAAGGTCTGTGCAGTTACGCAACGGCACGATTGTCCCTCTGGGCTTCTTGCAAGTCTCTCTGCTAAAACGCCTGCGCCAACATGGTAAGCAAGCCGCGTCTGGTGTCGTCCATTCTCGTTACAGTAAAGGCGAATTGCTACGCGGGGCGCTGTTAACGATTAACGGCATTGCTGCCGGGATGCGGAACACAGGTTGATGGTTGATAGCTAATCCGTAAAAGAACCCCACCCCCAGCCCCTCCCCGCAAGCGGGGAGGGGAGCCGGAGCCGCAGGCTGTGGCGGGGTGGGGTTCCGGCGACTGGGGAATAAGCGGGATTTGATATCATTAGCCATTACAAATAATTAGCCATTAGCCATGAATAAAAAACGGATGTTAATTTGTACTTTTATGGCGTTAGCATCGGGTTGTTTCGGTGCTTACATGGGTGTACAAATTAAGTTACTGGCTGATAATCAACGCTGCGAAAATATGACAAAAAATACTTTGGAATTCGCAGTATTCAAAACAGCGTGTCAAGCTTGGATGATGCCGGGAGCTTATATGCAAGGCAGCAGCAGCGGCTTGTGGGCGGGAATGGTTATGGGAGCTTTTATCGCAGGTTTGGCAACTCACCACAAGCAGCCTGAGTGAATTGATATAAAGAGGAAGTTTAATAGGGGGTTGAGGAGGAGGAAGCGCGCTTTATTCTTCCATCATCTCTTCGTTTCTAATCCAACTCAGAATATCTGCAACTAAATTCGGTTGAGTTGGAGAGAATGTTTGGAGATTACAAGGTTGTTCGCTCACTACACAAATTCTCCTTGCGTTATTAAATTTGCTCAGAGATGTGAGGAAAGTTTGGCTAAAGCCTTGGGGTGTTTCGCTACTTGTGTCTTCGTAAAAAATTAAGAAAACTTTCTGGCATTTTAGCTGACAATAAACTTTGAGAGCTTGCATGGTTTCTGGTTCCCCATTCTGACGTTCGGGACAGCCTTGCATTACCATCTCGGCGTAAATTTCTGAGGCGGGATTATCTGGGTTCTCGAATTTGCTGCTGTCGATGCAAATGGATTGTACTTTGTCCCTCAGCTGAGGATCGTTGTTGATGACGGTGTGAAGAAGGTCTGGTAATAATGCCAAGTTATGGGGTTGGGTAAAGGGAGTGAAACCAACTTCGGTAGTTTCTGCAACTTCTGGAGGAGGAGTGATAGGTGGATGATGCCAAGTCTGATAAAAGGTTGGGTAAGGTAAAGTTTGAGCGCACTGCCAGATAATTTTGTAGCAGTTTTCGTAGAGGTTAAAATTGCTTTCATAGACCTCATGTGTTAAGCAGTGCTGCAAAGCTGAGACAGCTGAGGGCATCTGGTGGTTTTGCAAGACTTTCCCCAAACTCTCGGCAGCCCTCCTACGGGTATCCTCAGATTCTGTGGTTTCCAGAATCCGGAGTAACCCAGCAATTGCTACTTCGTTTCCAGGGTCAATTTTTCCCAAACTCTCGGCAGCCCTCCTACGGGTATCCTCAGATTCTATGGTTTCTAGAATCCGGAGTAACCCAGCAATTGCCACTTCATTTCCCATGCCAATTTCCCCCAAACTTTCGGCAGCACTCCTACGGGTATCCTCAGATTCTGTGGTTTCCAGAAGGCGGAGTAACCTAGCAATTGCCACTTCGTTTCCCGTGCCAAATTTCCTTAAACTTTCGGCAGCTATCCAAGAGGTAGACTCATCTTCTGCGGTTTTCAATAAGTCAATGAGTTGATTAATGGCTATACCCTGGTTAGTCTGCAACAGCGATGCTCTCGCTGCCTCTGCAATCGGATCGAGAAATGTCCGCCACTCTTGTTTGTTAATGTTGAAATAACCAAAGCCCCACTTAACGATTTGCGCTACTATTTCATCTATTTTGATACAATCGTGAAACTCAGCAATCCCGGCTGAGGCTAGGAAATAGGCTCGAAACTCATAAAATCCTCTAAATCGATGTCTATGAAAGACTTCCGCGCACCCATCTTCAAACTCTACTAATGCCTGCATAAACTGCTCTTTCTGCTCCCTTTCCACATCCTCTCGCCCAAGCCAAAGCAAAATCACCTCCTTCCACTGCGGCTCAAAAATGCGGTAAATATTGCCCGGTAACGGTTGAGGATTGCCATTGTTATGAGTCAAGAAAAAGTGCCAATCGTCAATCGCCAGCGCTGCAAAATATTCTTGAAATGCTAAATGGAAAAAAGCATAGATGGGTTCATCCGTTTCCCCGTCTCGGTACACCAAATTTAGCCAACCAATCTGCTGCGCTAACTCAAACAGAGATTCCCCCATCACCTGATATACCAGCGACTCCCTCAGCGGTGTCTGCTTCTCAATCGCCGCAACTGCCAACCTTCCCAACGCTACATTCAACTCCTGCCGTTGCTGCCAGCTGATAGGAAACTCGTTCTTTTTCCACTCATAGAAATCCTCTCGAAATCGCTGGTAAAGCGTCGCCTTCGTCTTCGGTAACTCTCCTTGCTTCACCCCCCAGGTTTGACACAACAGCGCCAACCGCAAAGGATTTCTAATCAAATCCTGAATCCGTTCCCGCCCCGACTCGTCTATCTTCTCCCGTAACTGCTTCCCTAACTGGAGTTTCCCCGCCTTGGCAAACCACTCCTCAATAAACTCCCCCACCTGCGAATCGTCAAAATCCAGGGTGCGATAGACATCACAATTCGGCACTACCCGATCGTTCGCCTGCCAAACATTCAGCCGACAGGTTAACAGGGTTTGCGCCTGCGCTACCCAACCCCTCAGCTGATTTGCAATTCCTTGTAGAGGCGAATTTGCCCCCGTGGATGTATCCCCCCGTATTTCATCCACCCCATCCAACAGCAACCACACCTGATGAGAATTAAACAACTGCATCAACTCAGTTTGCATCTGGGCTGATAACACCATTCCTTGAAGAGACAGCGCCTCCTTCAGCCAAACCTGGAGTAAATACTCTTCCAAGGTTTTCCCATCCAAACTCCTCAGCTGAATGCAAATCGGCAACCGGGAAACATTTTCTGAATCCTTGAGATAACGGGCAATTTGCTCTAACCACGTACTTTTCCCCGCCCCCGGTTCCCCAATAATGGCAATCGTCTTGCCCTCTCCCGCCTCAATCACCTCCCGGAGAAAAGCATCCGCCTCAAACCGCTTCTCAATTTCCTTCTCATTCAGCTGATATTGCAACCGCCCCTCATCTGGGGATGGGCAAAACTCCTCACCGCGTCGCGGCTGAGTTGTCGGTTTCACCAATCCCAGCGGTACATAGATACTCACTTCATGCCCCAACCCCGTACCCGTCGCTTGTCGCCGGAATTGGTAACGCCTCAGCTGTTCCTCCAGCATTTTGTGGCAGATATCGCGCCAGTCAATCCGGTTTTCTGGCGTTGCATCTGGAGGATTCGACTCTTTCGGATCGATTAACTCTGCTAGTTCTAAATTTAGGGATTTGGCGATCGCGCTGGCAGTATCCAAATCTACAGATCGCCCCGCAAAAAACCGCTTAAGCGTCTTTTCACTCACTCCAGAGAATTCTGCAATGTCCAAATAAGTCCAAAGCTTGCCCTCATAATTGCGTTTACTAGCTTTAGCCTCTATGAGTTTCTGCTTTCCAGCCTCATTTACCTGAACGCTGTTGCGATTGCGGATTTCAGCCATAAAATGATCATTTTCTCTATGAGGGTCCTCAAGGGTTACTTATTATCTTTCCCTAAATGTCCCTTAAATGTCCCTTAAGTGTCCCTAAATGTCCTTGACATTCTTTATTTTATTCTTCAATATCTCTTGCCATGCGGGAAATTTCGAGTAGAATCTAAGAAAGATCAACAAACCCCCAACGAGTTAGCACCTCATCAGGGGTTTGCAATGCTTGTAACAACTCTGGAAACCTAATGCCACTCAGGAGCCAGAGCTGACTCACTTTCTTGTTTTTTTTGTTTATCACCCTATGCCTTGCGCTAGGGCTACTATCGATATGCTATCACAACAGCAACAGCATCAACCTCCTGACAACGTTCCAAATCAAGAGTCTTTGGACAAAGTAGTCGCTACTTTATTTGTGATTGAAGCTGGATTGATTGTTTTATCCGGACTTGGTTTGCTCTTATTTGGAACTAATCCCTTGCTCTGGGTGCCCTGTGAAATGGCGATTAAAGGTGGTTGCTTAATTATCGATGCTTCGCGCCGAAAAAAGTAAGTAGACAAAGCGCGATCGCATCCACAAAGTAGTAGTACGGGCGAAGCATTCGGGTCAAGATATTTCAGAGTTGACGACAAGTTTTGTCCCCGAATGCTTCGCCTATCGCAGAGAAGCGTGAAGCATTCGCATTAATAATATTGGATTAAGTGGCATAGGCGATCGCGCTTTCTTCTTTGCCCCTACCGCCAACCATCTGCAATATCGTTGAGTTGAATTGGAAAAGTGTATGAAAAAACGCCGATGGGTGTGGTTCTTTAGTTTGCTGTTCGCTTCCCTGCTGGTTGTTACCAGTTGCGGCAACAATTTCGATGATGTCAAAAACCTCAAAGCGGGTGCTGGTAAGCAAGTTATCGTCTTAGGCGATAGCATCGCCTCTGGATATGGCGTGGACAAGACAGAAGCTTTTCCTAGTGTCTTGAGTCGTCAACTCGGTTTGCCAATACTGAATCGCGGTGTTAGCGGCGATACAACCGCAATGGGGTTGAGTCGCTTACAAAAAGATGCGATCGCGGCAGAACCTTGGCTGGTAATTGTTGAATTAGGCGGAAATGATTTTCTGCGAAAAATTCCCAAAACTGAGACAGAACAAAACTTGCGGCAAATCGTAACTTCGATTCAACAACAAAAAGCAATTGTTGTGCTGCTAGGAATCAATCTCGGCTACATAGAAGATGAATATGATGAACTTTATCAGCGTGTTGCTAAAGATACACAGGCTTATTTAATTCCGCAGGTTTTAACTGGAATTGTCGATAATCCAAAAAATCGCCAGGAAGATATCATTCATCCAAATGCCGCCGGACACCAGCTTTTAGCTTCCCGCGTTGCTAAAAATTTACAGCCCTTATTAGCCCAAGCTACTTGGCCTCCAACCTTGTTGCAATATCGACGGAGTGCTAATCAAACATAGGAGCGATTTGCACTGAAACTGTTAAAAATTTCCCATAAATCGCTTTTTGTCAAGTCCCTTGGGTTGTAAAGGAATAAAATAGACATTAGCCTCTAGAGCTGACTTTCGCTGTTACGAATAAGAGGTAAAGATTTCGTAACAAGTCCTACAGAATTGGATCGTAGAAAGTCTGTATCCAATAAGAGTTTGCCCTTGTCTATTTCACTAGAGATTCTTTTATGACCTCCTCGATCCGCTTCCTCATGTGCGCTCCCGACCATTACGACGTGGATTATGTGATTAATCCCTGGATGGAGGGCAATATTCACAAATCCTCGCGCGATCGCGCCGTCGAGCAATGGCAAAAGCTTCACTACGTCCTCAAAGACCATGCCATTGTCGATTTGGTTGCACCCCAACGCGGTGTGCCTGATATGGTGTTTACAGCCAATGCTGGGCTGGTGCTGGGAGATACCGTCGTCCTGAGCCGCTTCTTCCACAAAGAACGGCAGGGTGAGGAGCCTTATTTCAAGCAATGGTTTGAGGAAAAAGGCTATAAGGTGCATGAACTGCCCAAAGACTTGCCGTTTGAAGGCGCGGGCGATGCGCTGCTGGATCGAGAGGGGCGCTGGTTGTGGGCGGGATACGGCTTCCGCTCAGAACTCGATTCGCACCCGTTGCTAGCAAAGTGGCTCGACATCGAAGTGCTATCGTTGCGATTGATGGATGAGCGGTTCTATCATCTGGATACCTGCTTCTGTCCCCTGAGTGGCGGCTATTTGCTGTATTACCCCCCCGCATTTGATTCTTACACCAACCGCTTGATTGAAATGCGAGTTGCGCCGGAGAAGCGTATTGCCATCGAGGAAGCAGATGCAGTGAATTTCGCCTGCAACGCGGTGAATATTGACCACGTTGTAGTGATGAATAAGGCGAGTGAGGCGCTCAAAAAACGCCTTTCCGATGTTGGATTCCAAGTCATCGAAACGCCGCTGACGGAATTTTTGAAAGCCGGTGGTGCTGCCAAGTGCCTGACGCTACGGGTGACAGAACCCGTCCGAGAAGAAGTCCATGCCAATGTCTCGGTGGAAAGTCGCACAATTCGCCTAGAAGGGCATTTGCTGGACTCCGGCTTAATCAACCGTGCTTTAGATTTAGTCGTAGAAAATGGGGGCAGCTTCCAGGTTCTCAACTTCAGCCTGGGAGAGCAACGGCAAAGTACCTCCTCTGCGGAGGTGAAAGTGTCGGCTCCTTCCCACGATGTGATGGAAGCGATATTGTCGCAGCTCATCGATTTAGGTGCGGTGAATTTGCCCCAAGATGAGCGTGATGCCAAGCTGGAAGATGTCATCCAAGCTGGGGTAGCGCCAGATGATTTCTATGTGTCCACCATTTATCCCACAGAAGTCAGAATCAATGGGGAGTGGGTGCGGGTGCAAGATCAGCGCATGGATGGCGCGATCGCTATTACCCAAACTCCCAACGGACGGGTAGCACGGTGTAAACTGCTGCGGGATTTAGAACTTGGCGAACAGGTGGTGGTTGATGTCGTCGGTATCCGCACGGTGCGGAAGACGGAATCCCGCGAACAGCGCAACACCCAAGAATTCAGTTTTATGTCTGCCGGAGTTTCCAGCGAACGCCGCGTGGAATTGGTGGTGGAACAAGTTGCCTGGGAACTTCGCAAAATCCGCGATGCTGGCGGTAAAGTTGTGGTAACAGCAGGGCCAGTGGTGATTCATACTGGCGGTGCCGAACACCTGACGCATCTGATTCGGCAAGGTTATGTGCAGGCGTTGCTAGGAGGAAATGCGATCGCTGTTCACGACATTGAGCAGTCCATGTTGGGAACCTCGCTGGGTGTGGATATGAAACGAGGCGTCGCTGTTCGGGGGGGACACCGCCATCACCTGAAAGTAATTAACACGATTCGCCGTTATGGCAGTATTGCCAAAGCTGTTGAGAATGGTGCGATCAACAGCGGTGTCATGTATGAGTGCGTCCGCAATGGCGTTCCCTTCTGCCTTGCCGGTTCCATCCGCGATGATGGCCCCTTGCCAGATACTCAGATGGACTTAATTAAAGCTCAGGAAGAGTATTCTCAACTGCTGCAAGGTGCAGACATGATTTTGATGCTCTCTTCCATGCTGCACTCAATTGGGGTGGGAAATATGACGCCAGCCGGGGTGAAAATGGTCTGCGTGGATATTAACCCAGCCGTTGTAACCAAATTGAGCGATCGCGGTTCTGTCGAATCTGTCGGCGTCGTCACCGATGTCGGTTTATTCCTCAGTCTGTTAGTGCAACAGCTGGATAAATTAACCAGTCCTTATCACATTGCTCAATCAGCTTAATTATTGTGTAAACACGATAGGGTGGGCAGTGCCCACCCTATTTTTTTTCCAATAGTGGCTCTGAAGGCGTGAAAACTGACAGTATTTTCTATCAACTATTTCAAACTTTTCCCAGCATCTTCTTTGAATTGATAGGTGTTGCCAGAATCAACTGGCAACACCTATCAATTCACCTCAGTTGAAGTCAAACGAACCGCCTTTCGCCTCCATGGTTTATTTCTACCCTTTGACGATTCTGCTGACCAACCCATTTATTTTGTAGAAGTACAATTTCAACGCGACGAAAGATTTTATCAGCGCTTTTTTGGAGAAATCTTCCTTTACCTATCTCAATACGAACGAGCTAACGATTGGAGAGGAGTGGTAATTTTTAGAAGCAAAAGCCTAGATCCAGGTGTGAAGCCCCAGTATCGAGAATTACTGACAAGCCCGCGAATTCGACGGATATATTTAGATGAATTAGGAGAAGCGGCAGATCGATCTCTTGGCGTGGGCGTGGTGAAATTAGTTGTAGAGACTAAAAAGAAAGCTGCTGACTTGGCAAGGCAGTTACTTAATAAAGCCAGCCAAGAAATTGCTGATGAAGGGGTCAGGCGGCAACTTATAGAGTTGATTGAGACAATAGTCTTGTACAAGTTTCCACAAATGACTCGCCAGGAGATGGAAGCAATGTTTGGATTCAGTGAGTTAAAGCAGACTAGATACTTTCAAGATGTCATGCAGGAAGCTAAAGAAGAAGGACTGCAAGAAGGTGAACTGAAAGCTAAGTTAGAAGCAGTGCCTCGATTATTGGCATTAGGGTTGACTGTGGAACAGGTCGCAGAGGCTTTAAGTTTGACAATTGAGCAAGTCAGACAAGCCGCAGAAGCGAAGACTTCCGATTAGGCACTTAATTAGTATTGCTGGGATGGGAATTCATTGCCCAAATCATTGCAAAGGGAATGCCCATACCCAGCCTACTGCCGACAAGAGTATTTACCGAGCGACTTTGAACCATTGGGTGACGCCTTCTGCGATCGCTGCCGCCATCTTCTGCTGCGCTTGCGGATTGACCACCCATTCAAATTCTTCCGGATTGCTCATAAAACCTAATTCCAGCAATACAGAGGGTGCAGAGGCAGGACGCGCGAGGGCTAAGTTATCCCAAAAAACGCCGTAGGAAGGACGCCCCGCCTGAGTCACGATGTAGTTATGCAGAAACATCGCTAAGCTGTGGGCTTGGGGATGATACCAAAAAGTCCCAAAACCCTGCGTATTCTGGGCATCTCCTTCATCGGGGAGGGAATTGTAGTGAATTGAAAGCGAAATTGCCGGTTTCACTGCGTCAATGATTGCTACCCGTTCTGGCAACGACACCGCCTTATCAACCTCCCGCGTCAGGTACACTGTGGCACCCCGTGCAATCAGCTGAGTGGCGATCAGCTTTGACATGGTGAGCGTCACCTCTTTTTCGGGATAGCCGGTTGGCCCTCCTGCGCCACTGTCTTCACCGCCATGTCCGGGATCGAGAACAATTTTGATTCCAGATAAAGGCTTGTTGGAAGACTGAGAACGGAGAGGGGAGGGGCCAGAGGTGAGACGAGGGGGATGGCGCAGAGATAAAATCAGGCTCGTGCCTTCATATCTCACCGTATAACCCCATTGCTGGGCGGATTTGAGATTAAAGGTATATTGAACGGTTTCTGGGGCGACCTGTTGCCAATCCAGGCGAGAAATAACGGGATCGGGGTCGAGGCGAATGATATCCGTTTGCGCCGTCGTGTTATACAGCGTTAATGTCAACGTGCGATCGCCCTGCTGCACAACGAGCGGTACCGGCACTTGTAAGGGAAAAATGACTTCTGTGGCACCGGGAATCTTCCGAGCGCGAATACTGCGAATCAGCGATCGCGGTGGCACCGAACCTTTGACAATTTGAACTTCTTTACTGTTAATCCAGCCGCCATAGTCCAAGCGCACCCATTCCCCGTCTCGACCTGTAATTGTAGCTCGCGTAGTTTTCGGCAGCGGTGTCAGGCGAGAATAATCTGTACTTGGCCCGGTTCGGGCGACCCCGGCATCAACAATCACCTCAGCCACCTCTAGCTGTGCTGGAGAGAGAATCTGAATCTTCGCCGGTCCCTCCTGACTCACAATCTGCCCATTTTTTTCTACTTTGAACTGGGGACGACCCAAATCCGCCGCCGCCGCCGCTGCCGCACAACCCAGGTAGTGTCCTGCCCCAGCGACAGCATAGGGCTGATTTTGTGCGGTTAAGGCAGCAGAATTCGCTGGTAGCTGTACAACCTGCTGTTGGTTAGTCAGCGGAATCGTTTGATTCGCCAAATTGACGGAAACATTGGCCTCAACAGGAGCAACCGCGCCGAAACATAGCAATTCACCCGGTAGTCTGGCGAGATCCTGCGATGGAGTCAGGGAATCTTTGGCAAATGCCAACCCCTTTGGTGGCTCAGGGTGGGCGGCAGCCCGCGTAACTTTAAGTTTGACGGCTTGACCTTGATAGCTCACCGTAAAGAGGTTCTCTCCCGGCTTTAACGGAAAACTGGGAGCAAAATGCCCCTGTTTGCTCCGCGCGATCGCCTTCCCATTTACCAACACTTTTCCGGGCGGTGGAGCTGTGCCAATTAAGAAAATTCGGTCAGCTGTGGTTTTATGGCTAGCAGGAGGATAGGAAACGTAAAGAGATTGTTTTGCCGATACTGGTGCTGCCATAACCACCCCTAATACAGCCAATCCCAGGATGTTTCTCATGTTAAATCCTAAGTTCCTTACATCAATTAGAGGATAAAATTAGTAAAAAAGTTTCTTTAATCTTGTAAAAGTTTTGTGGGGAGTCCATCGATACTCTTTTGATTCTTTTCGCACCAATAGTCAAAGATTCCTTGTTCCCCTTTTTTTTCACCCCATTCTCTGATAGTTTTTCTTTCTTCTTTCAGTTCATAAATGGGCACGCCATATCCGCATGAAGTTTGTACTGATTTTATCTCAAGTACCACGATCTGACGTTCTCCTAAGATTGGCGTAAACAAGGAATAAAATTTGTCCCAAGCTTCATGTCTTGGAAAAATTACTTTTCCCTGACCGTATAAACGAAGAATTAAAGGCTTTTCAGAAAAGCTGCAAAACATGATCGTCATCCGCCCATTTCCTGGTTCATGTAAATGAGCGGAGGTCTCGTTGCCACTCCCAGTTAAATCAAGGTAAGCCACTGTATTATTATCAATACAGCGGAAAGTATCTACTCCTTTAGGCGACAAATTAATCCGACCTTCTTTCGGCGCAGTCGCGGTAAAGAAGATTTTCTGCTCCTGAATAAAGTCTCGGAGATTCTGATTTAATTCATCGTAAACTTTAGCCATGTCTAGTGTTTTAGCCCACCGATTATCCAGTTAATAGTATTTTAATTGTCAAGCAATTTACAGAGGTCGAAGCATTACCAGGTATCAATAGTTTAGAATCTAATTGGCAGGAAAACGAGTGGGATTGATGGCATTGAAAGGAACGAAGCTATCGATTTCGTCTAACTTCCGGTAAAGGCAAAGTTCTAATACCAGATGCTAGAAGCGAAGTCGGGAGGTACTCAGTCAAAGCCAAAAATAGTGTCACTCAGGGGTTAAACCGTACCAAAAGCGCGATCGCCCAAGCGTGGGAATTGTCCGTCGTCAGTCCTTTGAGGGGTTTGAAGGTCTATAAGCGATCGCAAAGCAACTGTTAGCCTTGTTATCGTTCCTATAGGATAGGTGATAAGGCAGCCAACAAAGCCACTCTGCCAAGGTTTTACAAACCAATGACCACCGATCGCAGACTGCAAACAACAAGCAACGAACAACTCGTTAAGACTGTGGCACAATTAACGGGGTGGGTTGCCGACATGGCTCTTCTTTTAAGCATTTTATGACTAAGTTTGTCTTTGTCACCGGCGGGGTGGTTTCCAGTATCGGCAAGGGAATTGTAGCAGCAAGTTTAGGACGCTTGCTGAAGTCGCGTGACTATTCGGTTTCTATCCTGAAATTAGATCCGTATATTAACGTCGATCCGGGGACGATGAGTCCTTTTCAGCACGGAGAAGTGTTCGTAACGGCAGATGGTGCCGAGACGGATTTGGACTTGGGGCACTACGAACGCTTCACCGATACGTCCATGTCTCGGCTCAATAGCGTCACAACTGGCTCGATTTACCAAGCGGTACTCAATAAAGAGCGTCGTGGCGATTATATGGGGGGCACCGTGCAGGTAATTCCCCATATTACGAATGAAATCAAAGATCGCATTCAGCGGGTTGCCAAAAATACCAACCCGGATGTGGTGATTACGGAAATTGGCGGCACGGTGGGCGATATTGAATCCCTGCCATTTTTGGAAGCAATTCGTCAGTTCCGCAAAGATGTGGGGCGTCATAACGTGCTGTATATGCACGTAACCCTGATGCCGTGGATTCCCTCAGCAGGGGAGATGAAAACCAAGCCGACGCAGCATTCGGTGAAGGAATTGCGGTCGATCGGGATTCAACCAGATATTTTAGTTTGTAGATGCGATCGCCCTCTACACCCAGGACTCAAAGAAAAAATCTCAGAGTTCTGCGATGTTCCCGTCGAGTGCGTGATTACAGCCCAAGATGCCAAAAGTATCTACGAAGTGCCGCTGATTTTAGAACGGGAAGGACTAGCGCAGCAAACCCTAGAATTGCTGCAACTAGAGCAACGCCAACCCAACTTGAGCCAGTGGAAAATCTTAGTAGATCGCCTATATCATCCAACTCACCGGATAGAGATTGCCATCGTTGGTAAATATGTAAGGTTAACAGATGCCTATCTATCAGTGTTGGAAGCTTTGCGCCATGCAGCGATCGCCATGAATTGTGACCTTAACCTCCGTTGGGTTAGCTCGGAAAGCATCGAATCGGGCAGCGCCGAAACTTACCTGGCTGGAGTGAACGGCATTGTAGTACCTGGAGGGTTCGGCGTTCGGGGTGTCGATGGCAAAATTGCGGCGATTGAATACGCCCGTAAAAACCAGATCCCCTTCCTCGGTTTGTGCCTGGGAATGCAATGTTCGGTGATTGAATGGGCGCGACACGTCGCAGGATTAGAAGATGCCAATAGTGCTGAATTTGCCCCAAATGGATCGAATCCGGTGATCAACCTGTTGCCGGAACAGCAAGATGTGGTGGATTTGGGCGGCACGATGCGCTTGGGGCTATATGCTTGTCGTTTAGCGCCCAATACTCTAGCCTTCCGGCTCTATCAAGAAGAAGTGGTTTACGAACGGCATCGGCATCGGTATGAGTTTAATAATGCTTATCGCAACCTGTTTTTAGAAACTGGCTATGCGATCAGCGGTACCTCGCCGGATGGGCGATTAGTGGAAATTATTGAACTACCTAACCATCCTTTCTTTATTGCCACCCAATTCCACCCGGAGTTTAGCTCTCGACCCAGCAATCCCCACCCGATGTTCCAGGGATTGATTCAAGCAGCACTAGCCCAGCTTGACCCCGGACTCGCCCGTTCTGACTCCTCACAGCCTACCCAAGAAGATGCGACGCTCCAAGCAGCTGAGGTATCTTAACAGTTGCTGGCAATTACAGCAGGACGGAAAGCGATCGCTACACGTCCTGCTTTCCACCAACCACTTGCGCGGGGGAGCGTTGTCAGTGCCAGAACTCACCTTAATGTGAGGAGGTCATGTGGCGTATTGGATTAAAGTGAGTTATGAGCGAAATGAATATGTAATCGATCTTGACCGCATCAGTGCCTTCGCTTGCACCCCGAACGGTAAGGTAACTTTTTGGTTGCCTGATAGTGCCATCCCAATTATTATCAACCGTCAAAGTAACCCGGATGGCTATCAGCAAGTAATGGACTATATTCAACAAGTTAGCTTCCATTCACTGGCAGCATCTTGGATCAAAGTTAGTTATGAACGGAATGAATATGTAGTCGATCTCAACCGTATTAGTAGCTTTTCCTATTCTTCTAACGGTAGGCTCACGTTCTGGTTGCCGAATAGTGCTATTCCCATCATTATCAACAAGCAGAATGACCCGGATTGCTATCAGAAAATTTTGGAATATATCAAACAGAAAACCGGGCACTCATTTTAAGCAGTAGGGAGAACGACAAGTGCTGAGGCTAACACTCCTCAATCCTCAACCCTCAGTACCCAGCCCTCAACCCTCAACTTTCAGTCTTCAAAATTTGCCAAGCCAATTTTGCCGCCCCAACCATTCCAGCTTGGTTGCCTAACTCAGCTTTTATTAGGTGCAAACCCTCACGGGAACTCTTCAGCACCCGCCGCTCAATTTCTGCAAGTGCAGCCGGAAAGAAAAATTCTGCACTTGCACTAACGCCGCCGCCAATGACAATCGCTTCCGGCGTTAAAACATAGATAAGACTTGATAATCCAACACCGAGATCGCGTCCGTAGCTTTGCCAAAATTCTAATACTTGCGGGTCGCCTGCCCTTGCCAGCTTGCCCAGTTCCTCTGGTTCTAACCCTGTGCGGCGGCGAATGGCGGCTACTGAGGCATATTGCTCTAAAGAGCCTTGATTGCCGCTATTACAGGGCGGACCCTCTGGATTTAAGGTAATTAATCCTAGCTCAGCGGCGGCACCTTGATGACCCACAAACAGGTTCCCATCGAGGATAATCGCACCCCCCACACCTGTACCGAGTGTTAGCAGAATCAAATTCCGGTAATGGCGTCCAGCTCCTAACCAAGTTTCTCCCATCCCAGCACAGTTAGCATCATTAGCCAGAACTGTGGGTAAACCTGTTTTGGCTTCTAACCAATCTGCGAGGGGTACATCATGCCAGCCTGCCAGGTTAATCGCGACTCTAGCAATTCGACCGGATGCATCGGCGGGACCAGGGGTACCGATACCGAGCGCGATCGCGTGTCTTTCCGGATCGAGATGCGCGATCGCTTCTATCATCGCATCCAAAACCGCTGTCGGTGTTGCCGGTTGCGGTGTCGCCACACTCAACGACTCCAAGCAAGTCCCATCCTCGCGGAACCTCCCCAGCTTAATTGCCGTTCCTCCCAGATCAATGCCAATTACTTCCCGATTCACCACAACCGTTCTTCTAATTTCCAAAAACTAATACCACTTATCTATATTCATGCCATTTGTCACTTTTCCCAACCTTTAGAGCTGATTTATAAAGTCCCAATTCCTTCTGTAGGGGCATTGCAATGCAATGCCCCTACAGAAGGTGAAGTTCGTCAGTTATTTAATCCACGACCCTTAATATCAGTCTGAAATTTTAAAGGAATTCCAGAACTTTTGAAATTCTTGCTTAGCCTGCTGATAACTTACCGCTTTCTGGTCTAATACTGATTTTACAATTTCTTTGTCTTCATACTGCTTTTTCGCTAATTCAAACTCCAGCTTTTTCATCTGATAATCTTGCTTTTTAATTGTCCCTTCAACGGAAGCAACCCAGTTAGTAAAGCCCAAGTTTTGAACTTCCCAATCAGTATTCCCTACCTCAGAGATAGCTTTTTCTCCCAAAGCAGATTTACTTTTTTCCGTCAAAGTGTGAAAACTATTCAACGCCCCCTTAATTTGTGGAAGAACGCGCATTGAATTTTTTACAGAAAACCTTTCATTCAGGGTATAACTAACAGTTTCATCGGGATAAACAGGTTTAAGCTGCAAATCCGCTACTTGGGCCGTGTTGGGACTGGCTTGCACCTTCAAACCTGTGACAGGTGCCGCCCTAAGTATCCCAGCGATCGCAATAGATAACATAAAACCACCTGTAGCGGCAGCAATTAAAGAAATATTGTCTTTCATATCTCAGCAGCAGTGCTTATTGGTAATGGATCGTTGGTAATGGGTCATTGTATAAATTCGATTACCCATTACCGATAAAATATTTGACTCTATTCAGGGGATTTTTGGTTCCAATTTTCTCTCCGCAACCGGGGATTCACAAACTCGCTTAATCCTTCTCCCACCAGAGACAACCCTACCACCATCAGCGTCATCGCTAAGCCTGGGAAAAGCGCTGTCCACCAAATGCCAGTAGGCAGAGCATCCAGCGCCTGACGGAGATCGTAGCCCCATTCAGGAACCTGATCGGCAAGCCCTAACCCTAGAAAACCCAAACTGCCCAAAATCAAAATTGCATCGGCAGCATTCAGAGTGAATAATACAGGCACGCTCTGAATCACATTAAGAAACAGGTAGCGAGAGAGAACCCTCCAAGTGTCTGCCCCCATTGCTTGAGCGGCTTCGATGAACAGTTCTGTTTTAACACTAACCGTATGGTTGCGGACGACTCGATAATATTGGGGAATGTAGGAAATGCTGAGGGCGATCGCGGCATTTAACACGCCTCGTCCCACCACAAATGCCAGCGTCACCGACAGCAACAGCCCCGGTAACGTATAAATGGTATCCATCAAAAATAGCAGCACCCGATCCAACCTACCACCCAAATAACCGCTGACTAAACCCAGCGGAACCCCAATGACAAGGCTCAACACGGTTGCCAAGATAACCACTTGCAGCGCCGCTTGAGTCCCAAATAGCGTCCGCGAGAAAACATCGTACCCTTGGCGACTGGTACCAAACCAATGACGCCACGAGGGTGGCTCGTGAATCGGGTTAGCCAAGGACTCCAAAGGATTTTGCACCCATCCCCAAGCCTGAAATGCGGGAGTGAGGAAGGCTATCAACACGAACATCAAGGTGATAACAATTCCCACCCGCATCATCTGCATGGAGAGACTGGGACGCCCAGATAAACGTAAAAGTCGAGGTAAAGGAAGTTTTGTCGGGGTCATCAATATATCCTGGCGATGATAAATCGCGGCTACGCCAACCCCCCTTCAGAAGAAGGGAACAGAAGTTGTTTCGCTTTTATCAAGCGAAGTCCGGATGCTACGCGGACTTCATTTTAAACCCTTGCCTAGCAGGTTTTGTTGGTATAGCTGCGAATTCTATGCGCCTGATTCCTAAAACCCTTGCTAGACATATTGCTCAATCATTTGGCGGAACTGGCTCTTTTGCTTAACGCCTTTCATCTCACCCACTAATTCTTTGTTTTTGAAGAACTGCACTGTAGGCGTTCCGGTAACACCAGCATTCTCGGCAATGTCTCTATCTTCCGCAATGTCAATTTCTACAAAGTGGATTTTGCCATCGAACTCATCCACCACCTTATTTAAGATCGGCTTTAGCGTATGGCAAGGCCCGCAATTGGGCGAGACATATTTGACCATCAGCAGGCGATCGCTATCATGGAATAGCTTCCGCAGCGCATAGCTACCCTCATGCCGCGTCGCTTGCGGGTTAAACGCCGCTTCTGGATTCAGCTCAGCTATCTTATCACCCGGTTCATCTGCCGGTGTATCTGGCTCTTCAGACGTATGTATCTGCTGACGATACTCTTGGAGCAAACCATTAACGGATAGCCATCGTTCCGCCAACATTGCTGCCATACACCCAGTACCCGCCGCAGTAATCGCCTGACGATATTCACGATCCTGGACATCACCCGCAGCAAAGACGCCCTCTACACTCGTCTCCACCGAACCAGGCTTCGTGACGATATAACCAACCTCATCCAATTCCATCTGTCCCTTAAATAGGGAGGTGTTGGGCTGATGACCAACCGCGTAGAACAATCCTTTAACAGGGAGAACACTCTCTTCATCCGTTTGAGTATGCTTGAGCTTAATCCCGGTCATCCGACCATCTTCACCGACAACATCCACTGGCTGAGAGTTCCAGTGAACGGTAATTCTAGGGTTATTCAGAACCCGATCCTGCATGGCTTTACTTGCCCGCATCTTATCGCCGCGAATCAGCATATGGACGCGATCGCCATACTTAGTCAGGTAAACTGATTCCTCAGCCGCCGAGTCACCCCCACCAACCACAGCCAGTTCCGCACCGTGGAAGATAGGCGTCGCACCATCACAAATCGCACAAGCCGAGATCCCGCGACTCCAAAATTCATGCTCGCTGGGCAGCCCTAACCTTTTCGCTGTCGCCCCCGTAGCAATTACAATACTATGAGTTCTAACTTCCCGTTCCTCAGCGCGGACAATAAAAGGACGCTGACTCAAATCCACCGATATTACATCCTCGGTAACTAACTCAGCCCCCCATCTCTCAGCCTGCGCCTTCATCCGATCCATCAATTCTGGCCCGGTAATCCCTTCTGGAAACCCCGGAAAGTTCTCCACTTCCGTCGTGGTCATCAGCTGCCCCCCAGGTAGCCCCCCAGATTGAAAGCCTTCAAACACAAAGGGTTTCAGATTCGCCCGCGCCGCATAGATAGCAGCGGTATACCCCGCGGGGCCAGAACCAATAATCACCAAGTTCTCTACGGTTGGGTTGGTCATGGTAATTATACAAACTCATAACGACTACGCTTAGTTTAGTATAGCGGTTTGGGAGGATGGGGAGGCGATGAGCGTAAGAAACTTTCGCTAGCTGTATATTTTTGCCCATAAATGGGAACCCTTGAAGGGGGAGTGCTGGCATTAACTATATTTTGACCCGCTTCCCAAATGTTTAAAATTCCAGTATCAGGAAGTATTCCGCATGAACGACCAAGCATCAGAGTTACTAGAAAGAATTCGTCAGCAATTTGACTTTGGACCCTATCCCAGAATTCCAATAGATAAATCTCCTAAGGATAATCCTAACTATCTTTTTATTCATAATTTAGTAACACCTTACTACTTAAGAAATCAAAAAATTATAGATACTAAAGAAAAATTAATTTTAGATGCAGGTTGTGGTACTGGCTACAAAACCTTAATATTAGCAGAAGCAAATCCAGGCGCAAAAATAGTTGGCATAGACATATCAGAAGAGTCAATCAAATTAGCACAACAACGCCTAACATATCATGGTTTTGAAAATACAGAGTTTCACATTCTCTCTCTTTATGACTTACCAAAACTACGTTTAAAATTTGACTATATTAATTGTGATGAGCTTCTTTATTTGTTCCCAGATATATCTGTTGGCTTAGCCGCCCTGAAATCTATACTAAAGCCAAAAGGTATTATTCGCAGTAATTTGCATAGTTCCTTGCAAAGATTTACCCATTATCGTACCCAAGAAGTTTTCAAGATGATGGGGCTAATGGATAGTAACCCAGAGGAGATGGAAATAGAAATTGCTGTAGAAACCATGAAGGCTTTAAAAGACGGTGTTGACATAAAAGCTAAAACTTGGAATCCCAGCTATGAAAAAGAAGATGGCAAAGAGGGGGTGTTGATGAACTATCTGTTCCAAGGTGATAAAGGTTACACGATTCCTGATTTGTTCGCTGCTCTGAGAGCAGCAGACCTAGAATTTATCAGCATGGTGAACTGGCGACACTGGGATGTCACTGACTTATTTAATGAGCCAGAAAATTTGCCAGCTTTTTGGGGGATGAGTTTACCAGAAGTTTCTACAGAGGAACGGCTGCATCTTTTTGAACTTATGCACCCAGTTCATCGGTTGTTGGATTTTTGGTGCGGTCATTCGAGTCACGCAGACTCGTTCACGCCAGTTGAACAGTGGGAATTATCGGATTGGCAAGCCGCTAAGGTACATCTACATCCTCAACTAAGGACTTCTCAGGTCAAGGAAGACCTTCTAAAGTGCCTTGTGGAGCAGAAAGCTTTTGAAATTAGCGGTTATGTCACCCACCCAGCTATGGCTCCTGTCCAGATAGACAGTAGTATACTAATTTGCTTGCTACCCCTGTGGGAAGAGCCAAAGCCTGTTAAATTTCTGACGGAACGCTGGCTTAAGGTAAAACCGCTGAACCCTGTAACCTTGGAACCTGTGACCTTCATGGAAGCCCTCAACGAAGTGAAAGAACTTCTCAGCAAGCTAGATTTCTTTCGCTATGTACTTTTAGAACTATCTGCGTAAGAGCTTTGGAAACGGTAACCAAAATTTTTTGCGGAGGATGATATGAAATTGATCGGATGTGGGTAAGTTACATCTAGGAGTACAATTCAAGCATCCCCCACCCCAAGGAGAAACGCTCATGAAGACCGAACTGAAAGCCAAATTTCTGCAACACCTCAACCAGAAAAAGCAGGACGAAGGTTTCACCCTGATTGAACTACTCGTCGTTATCATCATTATCGGTATTCTGGCTGCCATTGCTCTGCCGTCCTTCCTTAGCCAAGCCAACAAGGGCAAGCAGTCTGAAGCCAAGACTTACGTCGGTTCCCTGAATAAAGCTCAGCAGGCAAACTTCACGGAAAAAAGCGTTTTCATCGGTGGTGGTTCGGCAGCTATCCCGGCTTCGGGCATTGGCATCAAAACCCAAACTGTCAACTATATATACGGTGCATCTACCGCTGGTGCAGGCACTGGTTCATACGCGTCAAGCTATTCTAGTATACCTTCCAACATTACTGCACCTCTGAAAAACTATACTGGCTATGTATCCCTGATTCTGGCTGGTACTGGCACTGCTGCTGGTGCTGGTGAGTACACAAGCGTTGCCGTTTTGTGTGAGAGCAAAACAGCTGGCGGTTTTGGTACAACTCCCCTCGTTGGTACTGGTACTGCTGCTGGTGCCGGATGCAATACTAACCAAGTTCAAGTTGGTGGTACACAGTAATTACTATCCAACAAATACCTGCATGACGGAAACAGTAGGTTGAACTTGACAAAATAAGTGGGTGGTATAGATTTACCCACCCACTTATTTTTTAAGAATTCGGACTTAAAATAAATATACGTTAGTTAATACTAAAATTTAAAATTTTATGACTTCTTCACAAGTTGTAACAACTGCTACGGATTGGCAAAAACAAGCAAATCAATACCTACTTCAAGGATTTTATAGCAAAGCAGCAGACCTTTACGAGACAGCAATTTCAGTTGAACCTGAAGTAAAGGCTTATTACTGGCTTTTGGGATTAATGCTTCTGTTGCAGGGGCAGGAAGCTGAGGCTCAGACAACTTGGATGCTGGGAATTGCAGAGGGAGAACTAGAAGAAATAGAGCTGTGGACAGCGGAATTGGTTCAAGTTCTGCTAACAGAAGCAGAGCGACGAGAAGTTATTGAAGATTATCAAATTGCCTGGGCTATCCGCCAACATATCCGGGAAATTGCTCCAACAGATGCTAACAATATCTTACATATTATTTTACTTTCTATTCAACTGGAAAACTTTACAGGTAAAGATATAACAGAATCAGGAATCATTGAGTTGTTGCAGGAAAAGGAATGCAATGTAGAGTTTAATTTATTGCAACAAGTTTTAGTAAGCCTTATGACTTATGCCTATGCTGACCCGGCAGTTCTCGCATTTACTGAGGCTTGCATAAACTATGGTAATGAGCCTCAAACAATAATTGATATTGTGATACTTACTTGTATAAAAATTGCTTACTCTGGAAACCAACCTAAAATAGCATCGCGCTATGCTGAATTGTGTCTAGATAGATGTAATAACCTTCCTCAGATTCAGTCGCAGCTAACAGTTTTTTATCAAAACTGTTATGAATACGATAAAGGTATAGAAACAGCAAAGCACTGCTATGAGTCATCTACATCTTTACTAGAAAAGGTTTACAGCAATTACCTAATAATTAGAGCATTGATGTCTGCATCGGGGTATTGGGAAGAATCGTGTTTGACATTTGCATTACATAAAGAACTGCTGCTTTCACTTATAAAAGAATGGCCACTAAATATAAACGTAGACTATTTACCATCTCTTTTGGTCACACCATTTTTTGCCCCATACTTCAAAGATGACCTTCCTAATAATCGCTTGATTCAAAATAAGATTGCTCAGATTTGCTATGAAAATCATCAAAAATCAATAAAAGAAGCAGCAAGAGTAGAAGAAAATCAAAAGGTGCCTTCTACTCAAATATTAACTAAAAAGAAAAAAGTTCTCAAAATTGGCTATGTTTCTCAATGCCTAAGAAGACACTCGGTAGGCTGGATATCTCGCTGGCTATTTAAGCATCACGATCGGGAACGGTTCCAAATTCACACTTATCTGGTAGGCTATTTATCGATTGATGATTTTACTCAAAATTGGTTTGTTGGTAACAGCGATCGTGCTTACCGTGCTGATGTTCTCGGCTTAGAAATTCTTAAGCAAATGGAGGAGGATGAACTTGATATTCTAGTCGATCTCGATAGTATTACATCTGGGCATACGTGTCAAATTTTTAACAGAAAGCTTGCTCCAATTCAAGTAAGTTGGTTAGGATGGGATGCTTCAGGGTTACCATCCATTGACTACTTTATTGCAGATCCTTATGTTCTGCCTGATTATGCTCAGGAACACTATACAGAAACTATTTGGCGGCTGCCCAATACCTATGTCGCAGTTGATGGGTTTGAAGTAGCTGCGCCTACTCTGCGGCGCGATCAGCTAGATATTCCCAATGATGCTGTTGTGTACTTTGTTGCACAGAAGGGGTATAAACGGAACCCCGATAATGTACGACTACAGATGAGGATTCTCAAAGAAGTACCGAATAGCTATTTTCTGATCAAAGGCCCATCTGATGAAAAATCTTCACGAACTTTTTTTGAAAAGATTGCTGTAGAGGAGGGTGTGAATTGCGCTCGCCTGAAATTTATGCCAATTGACATTTCAGAAGAAGTTCATCGAGCTAACCTGGGTGTTGCTGATGTGGTACTGGATACTTATCCCTACAACGGAGCTACAACTACTCTAGAAACACTCTGGATGGGTATTCCTTTGGTAACGCGAGTGGGTGAGCAATTTTCTGCACGTAACAGCTACGGCATGATGATAAATGCAGGTATAACAGAAGGTATCGCTTGGACGGATGAAGAATATGTAGAATGGGGAGTTCGTTTAGGGAAAGATGCAGTTTTGCGGCAACAAGTTGCTTGGAAACTGAAACAATCGCGGCAAACAGCTCCTTTGTGGAATGCTAAGCAGTTCACCCGCGAAATGGAAAAGGCTTACGAGCAGATGTGGGAAAAGTATACTCAAGGCAATCGTACTTAAGCAAGCAAACCTTGAACATCGCCACTAACGCGATCGCGAATTTTTTCCACAATAGGCAAGGAACCTAATCCTTGCTGTATCAGCCCAGGAAATTGAGCCAAACTCTCAATGATATTGTTAGCAAAATTATAATTTGCATCAGTTCCATATTGCAGAGTCAAATACTCCAATAGTTCCAGAGCATAATCTGGAAAATTCATTATATCGGCCATGCAAGCTAACTTAAAAATTTGCTTTGGTGTTTTTAAAGGGATACTGATATCCTCTCTAATCAAATCTCGGAAGTAAAACGCATCTGCCCAAAGTAATTGTCCAGCACGAACTCTTGAATGAATAGGTGATCGCGCACGAGTACGATAAGAAGTAGCTAAGTCAAATAATGTAAAGCCTTTTTTTCGGAGATAAGTGTCTACATCCGCAAACAAAGGCTGTTTATCGTATAAATGAGAAAATTCAACTTCAACTTGAACAGCCAGAGTACTGCGTTTTAATATCTCAGAAGCTCCTTCCAAAACTTGCAGATCCGCACCCTGAACATCAACCTGAAGAAAATCAATCTCTTGGATTCCCTCTGTTTGACAAAAAGCATCTAAAGTTGTGGTTTCAATTTCTAGAGTAAAATCTAAATTTACTAACTCTGGAAGTCCGCCAAACCTAGCTAAGTATGGTTCATTGGGTGGATATAAGGAACTACACATGGGATGTTTGGTTACATAGAGTGTAGACTCTCCTACAGAATTTCCCAGTGCTAAGGGAATGTGTTTTTCTGTCCAATTTATTTGTCTAGCTTCAAGCTCAGCGTTCGCTTCATCACAAGCATCTACATCTGCATCGAATCCGTATATAGTGAGCCGAGGTGCAAAGATATCCCAGCCAAGGCTGGTGTAGTCATCGTGACTTCCTAATTTACGAGAACCAACATTACATATAGTTAGGTGGAGCTGATTCAAGTGACCGCTTTTCTTTAAACTGGAAAGAAAAACTGACATTTTATATTCCTCGCTTTTGAGTGTTTAATAATTATTAACGACTGAGGTTTTATAATTCCTGGGTGTGCAAAGCAATTATATTCAATTTACCTTGCAAATCTTCAGCAGAATTAACTGGAATAAGCTGCTGTAGGTAAGGCTGATATCGAAATAGTTGATAGCCTCTGGATGTCAGAAAATCGGCAACAGCTAGATTACTGCTTTTACTACCTGCAATATTTTCGTAAAGTATAGCAGGAGTAAATTCGCTGAGAATCTGGCTGCTTCCCTCTAACACTTTCATTTCATGTCCTTCAGCATCAATTTTCAATAAATCAACCTGCTTGACATGTTCGCGTTCAATTAGACTGTCAAGAGAAAAGCAGTCAATTTCCTCAAAATTACCATGCTGGTTTGTTGCTTCTGCATCACTAGAAACTATTTCGTTAAGTTCACTAGCAGCATGGAGAGACAATCGGGCTGTGCCATTGCGATCGCTTGCTGCTCCTGCACAAACTTTAACCCAACTTAAGTCATTAACTTTACAGGTTTCTTGCAAACAACGAACGCAGCCTGAAAAAGGTTCAACAGCTAGTACGCATCCTTCCGCTCCCACCTTTAAAGCAGCGCTGAAAGTATATACTCCTACATTCGCACCCACATCGATAACCGTCATACCGGGTTTTATCCAGTTTCGCCAAAACTCCATTTCTTTCTCGAACCAGTCTCCTTCAGCAATCAGTACGCTGGTTACAATACTGCGTAAACTTGGTTCAACCGCTAATAATAATTTGCCCTCGAAAGGTACATAAGTTAGTAAACTGTCAGCTTCTTTATTAGTCCATTTCCACTCTACAGAACCTGGCATTTTCTTGCTGATATTTCGCCCAATTTCTAGCCATAAACCAGCAGGTTCTATCTGTTGTATATCTCGATAAGCTAAATGTAGCGCTTGCAGAATAATTGCCGAATTTGCTGCTTTTTGCCTAGCGCGGTTTAAATACAAGAGTCCTTCCCATTGATTATTCATCAAACTAGAAATTCCCAGTTTTAGATTAACTGCAAGGGAATCGGGTGATAGTTGAGCAGCTAAATTTAATAATCGTAGTCCTGTTTTATTGTAAAAGACGAGAGTTGCCCAACACAAAATTTCACTGAATAACAACAGTGCTTGAGAATAGCCATCTTCAATTTGCAGAATTTGAGCTAGTTTCTCATACTGGAAATCTATTAAGCTAGTGGGAGTAGGAGGTAGATATACTATACCTAGAGCAATTGGTTTATCATTGATATAAGCAGGCTGGAGGGTAGCAACAAAGGTAGAAAAAGCTGTCTGCATCGCTTGTTCGCTTTCTCCAATCATGGCTAGGACTAGAGCCAGATGAGCTGTGCAGAGGGGATTACCATCCAACTCTGCCCCCCTATTTAAGGCCTCTAAAGCCATCTCAACATAAAGCGAACGCACAGATGGCTCGTGAGACTGTTCTGCCTCAATGAGTGCCACTACTGCAATATTATTTAAATCTAAGGCGGATGTGGGGTCATCCCAAGAAGTACCATCAAGAATGGTGTTTATACGCGATCGCACATTTGAATCGAGGCAAATACAAGCCTTTTCGAGATATTTCCAATATGCATCAGCAGAAGCCAAAGAAGTTGCCATACTCCAACTCAGTTTTTATCATTTCTTATCAAAGTTAGACTATCATCATCTTAAACTAATATACTTCTAGAAGAAAATATCATATTTATTATAAAAACTTAATCAATCTTATTATATTATTTATACAGCTACAAACGATAAAGAAAAAACTTTAAACTTTTAAAAGACTAGTTATACTTTTTTACTTTTAAGCAGGTGATATAAATGCTTTCTCGATTTCGTCAAAGCTTCAGTCAACTAGTAGGTGCGTCCTTCTTAGCCCTGCTGTGTGTTTTGGCAATTGGAGTATTACAGATACCTCAATTAAATAAACTAAGTTCAAAAGCAAAAATTGCCTCAGCAGAAGAACTAGAAAAAGAAGTAGAAGCAGAAAACATCCGTCTCAATTTGCTCCAGAAATTTCCGGACTTTGGATTTGATAATCTTTTGGCCGACTGGGTATTTCTTGGATTTGCACAGTATTTTGGTGATGATGAAGTTCGTAAAGTTACTGGCTATACCCTCAGCCCAGAATATTTTGAAATAATAGTAAACCGCGATCCCAGATTTCGGGAAGCGTATCTTTTTCTTTCAGCTAGTAGTTCTTTATACGCAGCGCTGCCAGAACGATCTGTTGCTTTGATGGAAAAAGGGCTAAAGTCACTTACTCCTCAAGTTCCACCCAAGTCTTATTTTATTTGGCGTTACAAAGGGATGGACGAATTGTTGTTTTTAGGAAATGCTCAAGCGGCAAGGCAATCCTTTGAGAAGGCAGTGGAATGGGCGAAGGTTTATTCCGATCCAGAAAGCAAATCAGTAGCAGAAATTTCTCGCCAAACATCTGAGTTTTTAGTTCGCAACCCTAATAGCAGAAAGGCTCAAGTGTCTGGCTGGATTTTGGTGTTAACAAATCCAGTTATTGACGATCGCACGCGCAAGATTGCTATCAGTCGGATTGAGGCGCTGGGTGGTAAAGTCATTATTACGCCGGAAGGCGGAGTGCAGGTTCAGCTACCGGAGCAAGATTAAGGGATACCGCGCAGGTAGACTTTACCAGAAGAGATGAGATCGCTCTCTTTAACTTTCCTTCGTAGGTGTTAAAAACAAAACTGCCCCACAGCAAGACTGCTGTAGAGCAAGAGGACAGTTAAACGCTTACTCTAGTTTCCAGAAATCTAGCACCCATTGACTTGCCCTGTGTGACGGTATTTACAGTGTCCATTGAGAGAAATTAAAGGCGCGATAGGCTGCAATCCTGCTTGACTGACAAAATTAAGAAGCAGGAATGCGGGTGAGGACCGTAAATTCACGCTTGCAGGATTCATCGTATTGTCGCTTGGAAGCAAGGGCAGGTTGCGGGTCAGGTGCACCAGGGAGAAACGGAGCAACCTGAATTTTCCATTGCTGTGTAATGGCAAGGCGAATCCAGTTCCAACCCAGTTTGAGGTAACTCATCCCTCGTTGCCAGTGAGCATCGACTTGACGACGCTTGCCTGATACAACGACTTGCACTCCTTGTAATACCAGAAATAACATTGTTAAGGCAATGACAGCGCACAACTGAGACAGGGCAAACTTGTCCCGCAGCCTTGACGCTTCCAGTTTTAACCCGTTCGACTTAATGTCCAAAAACGATTCTTCCACCTGAAACCTCAAGCGATATTGGGCAAAAGTTTGCAGGGTGGTTGGTTCGTCACTCACAATCACCCAGGTTTCATTACTTTGCTTATCATGGGCAAATGCAAGATAGACGCTCGAATAGGGCTTGGTTTTGCCGACTGCAACCCCAGGAGTGAAGTAGGCTTGCCCCGGTTGCAACGCCACCGACGATACTTTGCGCCACTGCCCCTTAAGTTGAAACTGGAATGAGCGCTTAATGCGAATCCGAAAATGCCAACCCAGGGTTTCTTTGAGGTACTTCATCAACTTGCCATTGCTCAAAGCCCCGGTCTGCTAACAGGACAACGGCTACGCCAGGGGGCATCACTCGTGCCGCTTGCCGCAGCACCCGTTGAAGCGTCCACAACCGTACCGTACTGCTCGATTGCGCCACCACTCGCCAAGCTACCGGAACCGTTCTGCCCCGATACACCACCCCAATCCAGACGATGCAGAAACAATTCCACACTACGGTTGTGTCCAAGCTCAGATACAGTCGTTGGCTCTTCCACTGGCAGAGAGCTTGCTTGATGAGGGCATGATGGGCTGAAACAACATCAATTCGTCGATTCGATAACCAACGCCGAAACCGTGGTTGGTGCGACTGAGCAACTTTAGCCCGACTGATGACATACACCTCAAATCTATTGAGATGAACATTTTGGCTTTGAATTATGCCAATCATCATCCAACAGAGCGTTTGCAGATGGCGCACATCTTGCCACGGAATCTCACATTGACCCAGATAAGGACACAACGCATCATAAAGACGGGAAGTAGGTGACATTGATTTGACCGATTAGTGTGGTAACTCATCAGCTTAAATCAAGCTCTGCTTCCCTCCTAGCTTTTGTTCCAGTCCCATGCCCTTTTGTCAGTCAATCAGCGCTGCAATCTATGGTTTGTGCCTACTAAAGGCAAGACAGAAGCTGATGGAGGCGTTGGCTAAAAAGATGGATGTAGCAACAAACGATTTAGTATCAAGCCTAAACCAAACCCGCTCCAAGATACGGCAACGAGAATCCAAAAAGCTTGCAGTGCATTGAATTTAGCAGTTTGAAGGTCTAGTCTAGCTAGGGCACCTGCTGAGAGTAGAACAAAAATATTGGCAAAAATATTAATCCAGGTGAGGATAAAGACCCCAGCCAAAGCTCCGGTTATGACTGAAAGGAAGGCTCTAGTATCGGAATTCATCCAACGGGCAAAAAAGATTCTTAAGAGCCTGATAGGAGCCGTTAAAACCAAAGCTATCAACAAGGCTACTCCTATCTCTAACAGCAAAATCTCCCAGGTATATGTAAAGGAAAACAACCAGCCGTATACGCAATAAGTACCCAGAAGCAACGCCAGGGTTGCCCTAGGCAATCTTTTCAGGAAAGACATTCCATTCGTTGCGCTCCTTTTGGCGTATCAATCTTGTACCAAGAGTCTACACTGAGCTAGCAAACTATGGTCTCCTTTTTAGGCTTTTTTTAGGCTGGGGAGATTTTTGTCTTTTGGGCGATCGCGCAAGATACTACTGCGCCTGCAACTTTGTCCTACGCATTCGTAAGCGATCTTCTTGTGCGATCGCAATCACAGAAGAAGATGATTGATATCGCTCTCCCTGTATGGCTGAGTGGTCATACTAAGAGACGACTGAACTCTAGCCGAGTCATCAATAGGGAACACACGACCAGCCGACAGATTCTGTAGAGAGACTGTCGGTTTTTTGTCGTTACAAGCATGTCGCTACAAGCATAAAGACAAGAAGTGAAGAAGAAAGATTCTTCTTCACCCGCGCTCGCATGTTCTGTTTGATAGCGATAGAATCAGGACATGGCTTGAATAATGTAGTCGAAATAAGGAGCCGCGGCTATTGCATCGTCCTCGCTAAGTAAGTCGAGGGAGGCTTTTTTCAAGCAACGGATAGATTCAGCCATGCCTGGGACAGGAACGCCGAGGGAATTGTACATTTCCCGCACGCCAATCAAACCAATTTTTTCAATCGGTTCCTTGTCACCGGACAGAACTCCGTAGGTAATTAGACGCAAGTACCAGCCGTAATCCCGCAGGCACAGCGCCCGTTGCCTCTCCCCGTAGGCATTTCCCCCTGGCGCAATGAAGTCCGGGCGTTTTTGCCAGAGCTGCTTACTGGCTTCTTGAACAATTTTTTTCTCATTTTCAGCCAGCGTGTTGGCGATACGCACCCGCTGTGCGCCAGTTTGCAAAAAGTCTTTGATGCTGTTGAGTTCGCCACTACTGGGGTAACGAAGTTCGTCGTCTGCTTTGAGAATAACTTGGCTAACTACACTCATGATTATCGGGATGATTCAGAATATCATTCGTAGTTTAACGAGTCCGTGGGACACAAATAAAGAGACAGAGATAATATGTCACTAACAAAATCACTAAATACAGGTTCTAGCGAGGCGGGTGAAGACCTTTGGCAACAAGGTCAACTGGTGGAAATAATCATCAGCGATCTTAGTGACAGCGGTGACGGAGTGGGTCGTTTGGGAGGTCGGGTAGTTTTTGTCCCGGATACGGTTCCGGGCGATCGCGTTCTTGTGCGCTTAGTGCGAGTCAAACCTCAATATGCCCACGGCAAATTGGACGAGATTTTGGAAGCATCTAGCGATCGCATCCGTCCATCCTGCATTGTGGCAGATAAGTGCGGGGGCTGTCAGTGGCAGCATATTGACTACCAACACCAGCTAGAAGCCAAGAGAAATCAGGTGATCCAAGCCCTAGAACGCATTGGCGGGATCGCCCAGCCAACGGTCGATCCCGTCCTGGCAGTTGCCGATCCGTTGGGCTATCGCAACAAAGCGACCTATCCGGTAAAACGGTCATCTACGGGTCAAGTCCAAGCAGGTTATTACCAAAAAGGCAGCCACCACCTGATTAACTTGAATCAATGCCCGGTTCAAGACTCGCGTTTGAATCCCTTGCTGGCAGAAGTCAAGCAAGACATCCAGGACCGGGGTTGGGGAATTTATGACGAAAAACTTCACCGAGGGAAAATCCGTCATTTGGGGCTGCGGATTGGGCGACGCACGGGCGAAATATTGCTAACCTTGGTCGTCAAAGATTGGAATCTCGCCGGGATCGATGCTCAAGCTCAGGAGTGGTTAACTCGGTACCCCCAGCTAGTGGGCGTCTCGCTGAACTGCAATCCCGATCGCACCAATGCAATTTTTGGCACGGAAACCCGCTGTATCGCCGGACAACCTTACTTGCTTGAGGAATTCGCGGGTTTACAGTTCCAAGTGCGTCCCGACACCTTTTTTCAAGTTTATACAGAGCAAGCTGAAGCGCTGTTACAGGCGATCGCTGATGAACTGAATCTGCAAGGCAATGAGGTGCTAGTAGATGCCTACTGCGGCATTGGCACGTTAACCTTGCCGTTGGCGCAGAAGGTAAAGCAGGCAATTGGCTTGGAGATGCAGCCAGAAGCAGTCGAGCAAGCGACTCTCAATGCCCAATTGAATAACATCACGAATGTAAAGTTTTATACGGGAACCGTAGAGACGTTGTTGCCCACGCTGGACGTGAAGCCAGATATTGTATTGCTCGATCCCCCGCGTCAAGGATGCTTTAGCTCAGGACATCCGAAGGACGGTCGCGATGTCTTAGAAACCCTTTTAGAAATTCAGCCGAGTCGGATTGTCTACGTTAGTTGTAAACCCGCTACCCTAGCTCGCGATCTTAAATTATTGTGTCAATCGGGTGCCTATAAGCTAACCCGCGTACAACCTGCTGACTTCTTTCCCCAAACGTCTCACGTTGAATGTGCCGCCGTTCTTGTACGCCAATGACGGCCCTCTGTAGTGTACTTGACTGAGGTTCGGGGTGGCTTTTTTAGAAGATTTTGTTACAATAGAGAAAGTGGTTTATCCTACAACTTTTAGGATAGAAAGCACTCCTCTAGAGGTCAGAAGTTAGCAAGTTATTCGTATCCGTCAGAAAGCTAGCAATTTGCCAAGTAATCTAACGGAAAAATGTAGTTGGTATCCTCGATTAAAAAAAGAGAGTACCGGACAAATACGCAATGATTAATGCTTGGCGATAGGTGTACTTAAGCCTGGACATCATCTCGAATCTACGTGATTCCCCTGATTGTACGCAAGAGATGTTGTACGTAAAGGATGTTGTACGCATAAGATGGGTCTAAAACTACTCGTATCAAAGCTGTATAGCGCTACGCGCATACCCTTCGGCATCTGACTGTTAATTCTATTGAATGAAAGTCTAGAGGTTTTTTGAGTGATTGCTATCTCACAGCGTCCGGTAAGGCGAACTTGGGGCACGATAAGCTTCGCTTCTACCCTCTACCTTTGTCCCGTCCTGGATCTTCTCTTAGCTCAGATTCCATCTCGGTGGCAAGCAGAAATTCGGTTAGGGCTGCAAGAGGCGCTAGTCAATGCGGCCAAACACGGCAATAAGCTCGATCCCAGTAAGACCGTGTCCGTCCGCTTTTCGATGGTAGAAGGACAATACTGGTGGGTAATTTCAGACGAAGGAACGGGCTTTTCTCCCCCCTGTGATTGCCATTCTGACCCCGAACAACATCTCCCTGACGACGAAGCAGAAAGCGGTAGAGGAATGTGTATCCTCCACCAAATCTTCGATCAAGTCCACTGGAACCACCAGGGAACGGAACTTAGACTCTGCAAGCAAGTCAAAAATCGCTTCCGGCAACCCCTGCTTTTCTAACACCCGACTTTTCTAACGGCTGTGTCCATGAGTCGGGCAAGGCGGTGCTGAGATAGATTTGTCCAGCCAGCCTGAAGCCTGCTGAAAGCGCACCAACGCTTCTTCCGGTTGATCTTTCAGGAGGAATACCAGTGCGGCGATGGCTTGTTCGCCAGCGCGAACTTTGCGGTTAGATTTGAGCCGATGCCAATCATTCGGGTGAATACTCAAACGTTCCGCCAGAGCTTGAGCGAGTTCCAGGGTACTTAGTTCGTTCAAGTCAGAGGTTTTAGAAAGCTGGGTCGGTTGAGACATACTTGAAGATAGACTCGCATTTATCCCTACTCTACTGTATGCCGCGCCGTCCCAAAGGATCAGATACATCGCCCCCACTTGGGGATCAAGAGCAATTTGAGCGATCGCTGTTGGAAGTTGAGACTTCGCTTGCCGATCTCAAAGAACGCTACGCCCAAGTGCAGCAAGACAAGCAACGGCAAGCAGAACTCCAGGAACGATTAGACGAGATAAAAAAGGAACAAAAGCTTTCCCAGCAGCGACAACTTCAAGTCGAGCTGCGGCGCATCCGAGAAGAGCTGGATACTATAGAACTTAACTTAGAAAGTCGTCTATTTTCTTGGGACAGTTTAAAAGAACCTTTTTGGCAAGCTGTCCGCTTTGCAGGACTTGGCATTGTTGTAGGCTGGATCTTGAAGTCCTGTGCTGGGTAGGGGTTAGCAGGTTGAAAAGGTGGCAAGTTGAAAGTTAAAGCTTCAACCCTCAATTTTCAACCCTTTAACTATCGAAACCTTCACTTAGCAGATAACAACAGATAACAACATGGTGACTCGACGGATTGCAGACATATTGCGAAATGGTCAGCCAGATGAGCCGCTGACGATCAAAGGCTGGGTACGAACGAAGCGGGAATTGAAAGAATGTGCCTTTGTTGAAGTCAACGATGGCTCATCAATGGCTAATCTCCAAGTTGTACTCAATCCGGATTTGTCAGATTATGGAAACATCATCAAGCAGCTGAACACGGGTGCTTCTGTAGAAGTTGCGGGTGTGCTGGTAGAGTCTCCGGCAAAAGGACAGCGGATTGAGCTGAAGGCAGAAACCGTGAAAGTCTATGGGGAAGCCGATCCCGAAACCTATCCGTTGCAAAAGAAACGTCACTCATTTGAGTTTTTGCGAACAATTGGACATTTGCGATCGCGCACTAATTCCTTTGGTGCCGTCTTCCGCGTCCGCAACGCCTGTTCCTATGCGATCCACCAGTTCTTTCAAGAGCGAGGATTCCTCTGGGTTCATACCCCGATTATCAGCGCTAGCGACTGTGAAGGGGCGGGAGAGATGTTTACCGTCACCAACCTCAATCTAAAGGACATCCCCCGCACAAACGCCCAGGAGATTGATTACAGCAAAGACTTTTTTGGACGCCCTGCCTATCTCACCGTTAGCGGACAACTGGAAGCTGAAGTCATGGCAATGGCATTCAGCAATGTTTATACTTTTGGCCCCACTTTCCGAGCAGAAAATTCCAATACTTCTCGCCATTTGGCAGAGTTTTGGATGGTAGAACCAGAAATGGCTTTCTGCGATTTAGAAGGCAATATGGACTTAGCCGAAGCCTTCCTGAAGCACGTTTTTAAGTATGTGCTGGATACGTGTCCTGAAGACATGGAGTTTTTTAACCAGCGAATTGATAACTCCGTTCTCGCTACAGCGGACAATATCATTAACAACGAGTTTGAACGGTTGACTTACACGGATGCGATCGCGCTTTTGGAAAAAGCCGATAAAAAATTCGAGTATCCCGTCAAATGGAGCTTGGATTTGCAGTCAGAACACGAACGCTATTTAGCTGAAGAAGTCTTCAAAAAACCTGTTATCCTTACTGACTACCCAACAGAAATCAAAGCCTTCTATATGCGCTTGAGCGACGATGAAAAAACCGTCCGCGCAATGGATATATTGGCTCCTAAAATTGGCGAAATTATTGGGGGATCGCAGCGGGAAGAACGTCTGGATGTGCTAGAACGACGAATTCAGGCTCAAGGGCTAAATCCAGCAGATTATTGGTGGTATCTCGATTTACGTCGCTATGGCACGGTTCCTCACGCTGGCTTTGGTTTGGGGTTTGAGCGCTTAGTACAATTTATGACCGGAATGGGCAATATTCGGGATGTGATCCCCTTCCCTCGTGCGCCATTAACTGTAGATTTTTAAGTTCAGTAGGGTGGGCAATGCCCGCCCTACTGAAAGCCCAAAAAGCACAAAGGCAAAGTATGAAATCTTGAAACTATATTTAATTAGCTGACTTGACACGACGGCGGCTGCGACTTAGTAAGGCAAGCGCACCGAAACCGAGCAAAGAGCCAACAGTACCAGGCTCCGGAACGGAGGTGGCAGCAAGACCAACAATATTGCCGCCGCCATTAAAAGTACCCAGTGTTGTAGCAGCACCTGTGGTCAAGTTAATGCTGTAAATGTTCGAGCCAGAAGCTGCGAAGGCATTATTGACAATGCTACCTCCCTTCTTGGTCGTTACAATGTCAAATCCTCCAGTTTCGCCGAAATCAACACCTAGGGAGCCAATCGTGTTCAGAATGCCAGCATTGGGCGGGTTCTGCTGAACCAATGTGTCGAGAGCAAAGTCAATTCCGTACAGTGCGGTTGTGGTTGTCCCAGCAAACGAATTAGTGTAGGCCGCAGCGGTAATATTGGGGTTAGTGCCAAAGTTGGGATCGCCAGCCGCATAGGCTAAGGTTCCATCGGTAATCACGGCACCGCTATCTACGTTAATGCGAAGGTTTTGGTCATTGCTACCGACAAGCCGCAGGCGGTCAGGTACTGGATTGAAGTCAAATCCTGACGTGACTCCTCCAGAGAAGGGAGCGCTGAGGTTACTTACCAAAGTCGCAGCACCTGTGGTGGTATCAATCGTATAAATACCGTTCTTGTCTGTGACACCGTAGAGAAGACCATCGGCTGGTCGAAAGTCGATACCTAGCAAATTTTCGCCCTTAAGCCCCGTGACCTCAACAGTTTTACTAACCTTGGAAAGTTTGCGGTTGAAGAAAACTAGACCGTTATCGTCGTTTAGACCAATCAGCTTCATGGTCGCTGCCTCTGCGGGTTTGGCAACGCCGAGCAGATCGAACATCGTGGCTACAGTTAATGCAGCGATCGCTGTACCAAGCTTAATTAGTTTCATGGGTAGTTCTCCGACTGCTAATTTTTTCTAGTTTTGTCAGTCAAGCTCAACAAGTAACTAAAACTACGCAAATATGCTTAGTTTTAAGGGTGATTGACAATGACTGTGTACTGTACGGAGGAACTATCACTACGGTTTTCAGTCAGAGTCTATCTTTACAAATTCTTTAATTAGCAGCCTCTTTTCGCTCAAAAGATGAAGTTTTGATGAAGTTTTGATGAAATGCTTGTTTAAACTACGTATGGGAAAACTACGGAAAGCAGAAACTTTCAGTTTGTGTTTTAAGGCAGTGTGGGATTAGGTACAAAGCTGTTCAAAACCAATACTCAGAACACTGTGACTTTACCCATAACTTTGCCGCAACGGCAAAGTTATGGGTAAAGTCACAAGCGTCTTGCGAGATTTTGTGAAGCTTGTGACTTATGAGGTGATCGCTAACCGGAACACTAAAGCTATTGTTCTTTTGGCAGCTTTTGCTGAAACGGGTTTAGAGCGTATTTTAGAAGAAGCTTTCGCAGGTCGCTCCATCGATTTTCTTCTAGAGAAGATAGTTCATTACAGCCAGTGGACGTATCAGGAACTAGAAGAAGTCTTGCAATATAACCGGGAAGAGGTGAAAGCTTTATATCCTTCGGGGCGCTCGTCATGAAATGTAATTGATTGCGTCAGGGCGTTGCGCTCTCCGCGTCAGTTCGCGCTTCTTGAGGCGAGCGAACGATTGGCCTGGAGGAGTGCGGAGAGAGCGTAGCCCCTTCACACTCCTCAAAGCTACTTAGTAAATCAGTATTGTTTAACGAGTATTTTTTTTAGCTGGCTTTTCTGGATTGAGTTTTAGCTCGTTGTCTAAAGCTTTCTAAGTCAATAACTTCAGATTTACTAGCCGCTTCCCAAATTTGGTCAATGATTTCCTGAAAGGCTGGTAATACAAGTAGAGTGTACTGTCCGATGCCTCTGTTCCTTTTATCTGCCACTTTTAAGGCAGATATTTGTTTTCCTATATCTGATAGGTCTTTTTCTATCCAGAAGACCTGATCTTCTAAAACTAATATTCTTTTGTCCTTCAGCGTCTTATCCACTTCAACTTTCTCAAAGAAGTCTAAAACTTTGCGGATTGTCTGAAGGGACGTGCTTTCTCGCAAATTGCGTATAGCTTTAATTTCTAAAAGTTGTTGCCAGTTGTAGTAAACCTCTGGCTTCTTCTTGTGGTTCCAAATCCGCTCTGGCACAACCAGTCCAGCGCGATCGAGTGACTGTAGTTGGTTGGATGTAGCTCCAGTCAACTCCATAATCTCTCTTCTGCTGAATCGATCGACTACTGCCATAAAACTATTCAAAACACAAAACTGAATACATTTGTTATGCTTTTAAAAGCATGAGTTAGGTGCAACTACTCATGCTTATCGTTATTCACGAGGATCTGCCAATGTTTTATCTTCCTGGAGAGATTGTTCCTTCCAGTGGTCAGTACGCGGTTTTCTTTGGCGTTAACCGAAAACCCACGGGCGATGAAATCACTTGTATTCGAGGAAATAAGTTTCCACCTGGAATCCTTTCTGGCTACGCATACAAGCTGGTTGACCGGACAAAACATAAGGGCTAAGTACATCCTACTGCTTTTCCGCCTTCACTTGATCTAGGGGGGGCGGAAAACTTAAGTAAAACTGTCGAAAGGAAGGAGGTGAAATAAATAAATGGCGAAGACAAATGAAGGCAAGAAGATTGTCTATGTCCAGGCTCACAAAAAGATAGTGAACGGCAAGACAGTCACCGTACCGACTCATTATCGCTCTACTCCCAACTAGATAAATCCTAGTTGAGGTTTTTCTGAAGGCGAAGTAACTGTAACTGTATTTTACTTCGCCTTTTTCTTTCGCGCCGAGGGGCGGTGCTACGAAATTTTCGTAGTAGAGAAGAGCGCGATCGCGTTGCGCCGAAGAAGTCCGTTCGCTTTTGCTGGAACCATCGCCCCACTCGCTCAAAGCTGTTGAGATATTCTATGCGCTGTCGTAGAAGGGTCTTTTGGCGCAGGCGACTCTAGCTCAAACCCGTGCTTTTTGTACCAGTTGATAAGACCTGGAGTGGTGGCGATATCTTTATGAGTTAAGCAACCGTAGATGCGTCTCATCCCCTTCTGGCGAGCGAAATTAAGCGCAAACTTTAGAAGGTGAGTGCCGAGTCCTTTGTTGCGGTAGTTTCTGGGCTTGAGTTTAAATACTTTCCGCCACCTTGGGATCTCCACGACATCATCATCATCGGAGATAATCAAGTCGCCTATTTTCATTTCTCCTGGCGGATATTCTAGGAGGCATTGAAGCCGGCCAACTTCCTGATTTTGATATTGCAGCTTGACGACAAGAAGCCCAGATTCATCGTCATAATCGCCTTTCATTTGGTACTGGCGACCTTGCTTATCTTTAACTAATTGCTCTATCTCCTGAGTCATCCAGCCGTTCTCGTAGACTTTCTAAAGTGCCAAGGTATGATGGATTCCGCTTGATTCCAAAACCCAAGTCGCTGTTATAGGTGTACTTGTAGCGATCGCGCGATTATCTATAAATTACTTTTTGAAAGTTATTGCTTATGGTGCATTAGGCGTTTATATAGCTTGGGCAGCCCATAGATTATTCCACCAAATTCTAGCTTTAGGGCAGGTCAATCGCTAACTGAGAAGCAAGCTCTATCTACACCAATGAAGTAATTTTAGTGAAAGCTGGAACCATAATATTGCCACTGTTAGATGGAAGCATAAGCCTGCCGTTGCGGCAAAGTTATGGGTAAAGTCACAAGGAAGCTAGAAGGCACAAACGTCACAAAAAAGCTGGTGACAAGATTTGAACTTGCGACCGGCTGATTACAAATCAGCTGCTCTACCCCTGAGCTACACCAGCAACCAATGTATACAATAGCAATTTTTGAATTAAATATCCAGTCCTTTCAGTATTAATACCCAATTCGATTTTAGAAAAACGAGTCTCATAAATTACTCGGCTGATTTGGGCTAGAGCAGCGATCGCCCTCGCCTTCATCTTTGCCAAACCTCTGGCTGAAATTTCCTTGCGTAACTAGACACAAACGTTCTCAGTTGCTGTAGGATGTATGTTCGTAACCATAAATTACGGTATCCCGACCGATGTACCGGGGATTAAAGGAGAGCGTTCATGCGTTTGTGGCAAATTACTCGGCTTAAGGCACTTCAACCGTGGAAACAACAGACAGCCAGATGGCTGAAGGTCACTTCCCGGAAGGGTTTTGTGTCTCTGTTCCTATTGGGGATGAGTTTAAGCGTAGCGATCGCATCTTGCGCCCCCAGTAACTCTAATTCCCCGACAACTACTGCTACAGGTAGTGCTAGTCCCGCGGCAAAAACCGGCGATGCACAAGTAACCCTCGTCTCCTACGCAGTGACTCGCGCCGCGTACGAAAAAATTATTCCCCAGTTCACCGCTAAGTGGAAGCAGGAACACAACCAAAACGTTACCTTCAACCAAAGCTATGGTGGATCTGGCTCCCAAACCCGTGCTGTAATCGATGGTTTAGCGGCGGACGTTGTAAACTTGGCTCTCGCTCTTGATACCGAGAAGATTGAGAAAGCCGGGTTGATTGAAGCTGGTTGGGAGAAAGAAGCACCGAATGGTGCAATTGTCACCAGATCTGTTGCAGCACTGGTTACTCGCGAGGGCAATCCTAAAGGAATTAAAACCTGGGCAGACTTAGCCAAAGATGGCGTGCAAGTCATTACAGCTAACCCCAAAACTTCTGGTGGCGCTCGCTGGAACTTCTTAGGTTTATGGGGTTCTGTGACCAGAACGGGCGGTGATGATGCTAAAGCCCAAGAATTGGTCACTAAAGTTTACAAGAATGTCCCCGTGCTACCGAGAGACGCCCGCGAAGCCAGCGATGTCTTTTTCAAGCAAGGGCAGGGAGATGTTTTAATCAACTATGAAAACGAAGTAATATTGGCTGGACAAAACGGTCAGAAACTGCCTTATGTCGTGCCCGATACGAATATCTCCATCGATAGCCCTGTCGCCGTTGTGGACAAAAACGTTGACAAACACGGTACAAGAGAAATTGCAGAAGCGTTTGTCAAGTTTCTGTATACCCCAGAAGCCCAACGAGAATTTGCCAAGGTGGGATTCCGACCCGTTGATCCGACAGTAGGGGAAGAAGTCGCGAAGCAGTATACCCCAGTTAAAACTCTCTTCACCGCTCAAGATTTAGGGGGCTGGGACGAGATCCAGAAGAAGTTTTTTGATGACGGAACAATTTTTGACAAAATTCAAGCTGGTGGCAGATAAAGACTGACTAGGAGCTAATTGCTAATTGCATCACGATCAACCAACAAAAGATTAAGATTCGTTAGCAATTAGCCACCAGTAAAACCAAGAACAAGTACCAAATTTCATCATCCTTATAATCCTGGATACTTTCCTATGGCTGTATCGGCTCCTCCTCAACAAACTTCTGTGTCGAAAAACCCATTTCACCAGATAACCAGTATGTCCTGGCCTTGGCGGATTACTTTGGGGTATCTCACCTTCATGCTCATCCTGCCCGTGTCCGCCCTTCTGTTGAAAGCAAGTACAGAGAAACCGATTGATTTTTGGAGGATTGCTACCAGTCCCGTCGCTCTTGCGACCTACGATGTCACCTTCATCACAGCCTTGATTGCGGCACTGCTGAATGGGGTGTTTGGCGTTTTGATTGCTTGGGTTTTGGTTCGCTATGAGTTTCCATTCAAACGGTTCATTGATGCAGCCATTGATTTGCCTTTTGCGCTGCCTACTTCAGTCGCGGGTTTGACACTGGCAACGGTCTACAGCGAGAACGGTTGGATTGGTTCCCTGCTAGCACCTTTGGGAATTAAGGTGGCATTCACGCGCTTGGGAGTGGGGGTTGCGATGGTGTTTATCTCCTTGCCATTTGTCGTGCGAACCTTACAGCCTGTATTGCAAGAAATGGAGCATGAAGTCGAAGAAGCCGCTTGGTCTTTGGGAGCCTCTAAATTTCAAACCTTTTGGCGAGTTGTTTTGCCACCTTTAATGCCAGCAATCTTAACAGGTGTAGCGTTGGGGTTTGCCCGTGCTGTTGGAGAATACGGTTCGGTCGTAATTGTGGCGGCAAATGTACCCTTTAAGGACTTAATCGCATCCGTGTTGATTATTCAGCGATTGGAACAGTATGACTATTCTGGAGCAACAGTGATTGGGACTGTTTTATTAGTAATTTCGCTGTTAGTTCTAATCGTAATTAATGTTTTGCAAGCGTGGGGACGAAAGTATGAACTCTAATGTAGCAGGGAAGTCTTTTAATCCAGAATTAAAAACTCCTCAAGTCTCCCCAACCCAGAAGGAAAAAAGCTGGGTAAAAGTTGTTTTGATCGGGGTAGCGATCGCTTACTTGGCTGTGATTTTGTTCATTCCAGCTATCAACGTCTTTATGCAAGCATTTAAGGGAGGGTTTGGCCCGTTTATCCACAATATGACGGAACCCCATTTTCTCCATGCCGTAAAGCTGACTATCTTGATCGCCCTGGTTGTCGTACCGATGAATGTCGTGTTTGGACTCTGTGCAGCGTGGGTGGTCGCACGACATCGATTCCGGGGTCGAACCTTTCTGATCAGCCTTCTAGACATCCCCTTTGCCGTATCCCCAGTCGTCGCTGGACTGATGATCGTGCTGCTCTATGGACGCAACGGTTGGTTTGGTCCACTGCTAGCGGCGGCAAACATAAAAATTATTTTCGCCGCGCCTGCAATGATATTGGCGAGTGCTTTTATTACGATGCCCTTCGTCGCCCGTGAAGTGATTCCCGTTTTGGAAGAAGCTGGTTCAGATCAAGAAGAAGCGGCTAAAACGTTGGGTGCAACTGACTGGCAAATCTTCTGGCGCGTCACTCTGCCGAATATTCGCTGGGGCCTCCTCTACGGCGTCATTTTGACCAACGCCAGAGTCATGGGCGAGTTTGGTGCCGTCTCGGTTGTATCTGGCAATATTGCGGGCAAAACTCAAACTTTGCCGTTGTTTGTGGAGGAAGCTTATAAGCAATACCAGACTCAAGCATCTTTCTCAGCCGCCGTTCTACTTGGGGCACTTGCGTTAGTTACCCTGGTCTTGAAAGAAATTCTAGAGCGTAAAACCAGTATTAAAGATGTTGAATAGGAGGAATTGAGGACTATGTATAGTACAAATGACTTGCCTGTAAATACATCAAAACCTGCTCAATCTACGACTGGGCACGAAGATAACAGACCTACTAAAATGCGTGTCAGAATCCGCATTCCCAAGGAATATCAGGAAGATCCCATCATCTCGCGACTAGTCTCTCACCACGGTGTCACAGTTAATATTGCTGCTGCCCTTTTAGGAGCCAACGCTAGAGATGATGGCTGGTTTGACCTAGAACTCTCAGGATCGACTCGCCAACTTCAAAGCGCCTTAACTTATTTGAATGAACTGGATCTAGAACTGTGGGGCAAATCTGACAGCGAACAAGATGGGTGGTAACGAAAATTTAAAAAGGCAAAATTAATAATTGAAATTATTAATTTTGCCTTTTTATTTGTTAAGCCATATTACTCTCAATCGCCCAACGAGCTAACTCCGTGCGGTTATGGAGATTCGTTTTACCTAACATATTGGATACGTGGCTCTCAATCGTGCGCTGAGAGACGTTCATCTGCTCAGCAATTTCTCGATTTGCCATACCTCTTGCCACAAACTGAACTACTTTCAGCTCGGTCGGGGTTAATTCTACAGTGTCAGGTACCTGGAGTTTCGACCCTCCTTCGGTTCCTCTAGCTGGATGATGAATTAGGCGAGTGGCCTGCTTAAGAGAAGATTCCACTTGCGCCACCAATTCTTCTGGCTCAAAGGGCTTGACCATGTAGACATCTGCCCCAGTATTGAGACCCTTGACTCGGTCTTGACTTTGACCTTTCGCTGAGAGGAATAGAACTGGAATCCAGCTGATGCGGGGATCTTCTCTGACGTGTTGCACAAGGGCAATTCCGTCCATCTCTGGCATCATGACATCACAGATAATCATGTCAGGAATATCATGCTCTAGAACTTCCAGTGCTTCCCGACCATTTTCAGCGGTGATGACTTCGTACCCCCGAAATTCCAGGTAGTCCTTGACCAGCAAAATCAGGTTGGGGTCGTCATCAATCAGCAACAGTCGTTTGTTATCTCTTATACTGGTGTCTTTCATGCTGTGCCACTCGCCAAGCCTGGAATTGTGAAAATTTAAACCGTTTTGTACGTATAGTTTACGTTTTTTTCAGCACCCTGCTGCACCGACTCCTACTAAGTCTAGGCAATTCCTAATAATCTCTTTTTAGAAAATTATAGTCACTGACATGGGTCACAACGACGAAAATCTAGTAGGTACACGGAAGAATATAACGTAGCTACTATGTTACTGTATAGGGTTTTGGTAGTGGATGAACTAAGAAAGCGTATTCTTGCACAATTTTGTTACCAATCAGATGTTCTTGGATAATCCGCTCAATGACTTCAGGAGTCGCTCCACGATACCAAACACCATCTGGGTAAACGACTAGAATTGGGCCTTGGGAGCAAACTCGCAGACAGTTTGCTTTGGTGCGGAAAATGCAAAGAGGGCTTTTGTCGGAAGGCTTGTCTAGTTTTAGCTCTTTAAGTCGCTTTTTCAAGTAATTCCAAGATTCTAAACTGGTTTCCTTGGAGCAACACTGGGGTAAGGTTGGCTCGGCACAGATGAAGACATGGCGCTGAATTTGATTCAGTCCCAAGGTTTGCACACAAGCGGCGAGAGCATTTGGGTCTGGTGCCTGACAAGTTTCTGGAATTTCAGGGCTAGATTCAGCCACTGTGTTTTCAGTCATTATTTATTTGATTTCCTTGGAAGAAGCGAGATATCCGTTTTTTAGGAGATTTTAGCGGTTCCAATTTTTTTAGCAGATTGAGTGCGATCGCGCTATGCCATCCCAATGACTAAAGCCCTCTTTGTGTCTTAAGCATTTCTACTAAAGTCTTCCGACAACCGGATAAGTTCGGGAACCCGTACAAAGAATTTTGTTGCGATCGCACACTGGTTGGGCTAAATTAGCACTCAGAGGTTGAGAGTGCTAATTCTCAACGAACGAATCGTGTGTCTTGAGTCAAACCTGTAATAGGAGCGAAGTTTGTATGGCAGCTGTATCTCTAAGCGTATCCACTGTTAAGCCGCTGGGCGATCGCGTTTTTGTGAAAGTGAGCGCTGCTGAAGAGAAAACCGCTGGTGGAATTCTTCTTCCTGATAATGCCAAAGAAAAGCCTCAAGTAGGGGAAGTCGTCGCTGTGGGACCTGGCAAGCGCGATGACAAAGGCACTCGTGTTGAGTTGGAAGTCTCTGTGGGCGACAAGGTTCTCTACTCCAAGTACGCTGGCACAGACATCAAACTCGGCACAGAAGAGTACGTTCTGCTCTCAGAGAAGGACATTTTAGCAGTCGTTTCATAAAGTTATGAGTTCTGAGTTGAGAGTTCCGAGTTAAAAACATCTGCTTAACTCAACACTCAAAACTCAACGCTCAACACTCCTTCAAAACTCAAAACTCAAAACTCAAAACAACTGAGGAACTATGGCTAAGCGCATTATTTACAACGAAAACGCTCGTCGCGCCCTGGAAAAAGGGATGGACATCCTAGCTGAAGCTGTGGCTGTCACTCTCGGCCCTAAAGGCCGCAACGTGGTACTAGAGAAGAAGTTCGGCGCACCACAAATCGTGAATGATGGTGTCACCATTGCCAAAGAAATTGAATTAGAAGATCACGTTGAAAACACGGGTGTCTCCTTAATTCGTCAAGCCGCTTCTAAGACCAATGATGCTGCTGGTGATGGCACTACGACTGCAACCGTTCTCGCTCATGCAATTGTAAAAGAGGGCTTGAGAAACGTTGCTGCGGGTGCAAATGCAATTTCTCTGAAGCGCGGGATTGACAAAGCCACTGGCTTCCTGGTGGAAAGAATTGCCGAACACGCCAAACAAGTAGAAGATTCCAAAGCGATCGCTCAAGTTGGTACCATCTCTGCTGGTAACGACGAAGAAGTTGGTCGGATGATCGCTGAAGCGATGGATAAGGTGGGCAAAGAAGGCGTCATCTCCCTGGAAGAAGGGAAGTCCATGACCACCGAACTGGAAATCACCGAAGGGATGCGCTTTGACAAAGGCTACATCTCTCCCTACTTCGCTACCGACATGGAGCGGATGGAAGCGGTTCTGGAAGAGCCTTTCATCCTGCTGACCGACAAGAAAATCACGCTTGTCCAAGACTTAGTGCCCGTTCTGGAGCAAGTCGCTCGTGCTGGTCGTCCTCTGATCATTATCGCTGAGGACATCGAGAAAGAAGCACTGGCAACCCTAGTGGTTAACCGCCTGCGGGGTGTGCTGAATGTGGCTGCTGTCAAGGCTCCTGGTTTTGGCGATCGCCGCAAAGCAATGCTGGAAGACATTGCCGTTCTCACTGGTGGTCAGCTGATCACCGAAGATGCTGGTCTGAAGCTGGAAAGCACCCGGTTAGAAATGCTGGGTAAAGCTCGCCGCATCAACATCACCAAGGACAACACCACAATTGTCGCCGAAGGCAACGAAGCTGCTGTGAAGTCTCGTTGTGAGCAAATCCGCCGTCAAATGGACGAAACCGATTCTTCCTACGACCGCGAGAAGCTGCAAGAGCGTCTAGCTAAGCTGGCTGGTGGCGTCGCTGTCGTCAAAGTGGGCGCTGCGACCGAAACCGAAATGAAGGATAAGAAGCTGCGTCTGGAAGATGCCATCAACGCGACTAAAGCTGCTGTGGAAGAAGGGATCGTTCCTGGCGGTGGCACAACCCTAGCTCACCTGACTCCTCAGTTGGAAGAGTGGGCAACTGCCAACCTGAAGAATGAAGAGTTGACAGGTGCGATGATTGTTTCTCGTGCTTTGGCTGCTCCTCTGAAGCGGATTGCTGAAAACGCCGGTCAGAATGGCGCTGTCATCGCTGAGCGCGTCAAAGAGAAGGACTTCAACGTCGGCTACAACGCTGCAACGAATGAGTTCGTCGATATGTTTGAAGCTGGTATCGTTGACCCCGCCAAGGTAACTCGTTCCGCTCTGCAAAATGCCGCTTCTATCGCTGGCATGGTGCTGACAACCGAGTGTATCGTGGTTGACAAGCCTGAGCCTAAGGATGGCGCTCCTGCGGGTGCTGGCGCTGGCATGGGCGGCGACTTCGACTACTAATCGACATAGTTAGTTATTGACTAAACTTTGGGAGCAGCTTGCAAACTGCTCCCATTTTTTTTAGGACTAGCACAGCTTTACTATTCTGGCTTTAGATAAGAGGGTTGTTTGTAATACTCTGTCAGGGTTGAGCTAGTGGGTTCATTTATCATAAGAGACGCGATTAATCGGGTTCGGAACAAACCATCAAAATTGTCTTAATTCTAGTAGATAGGAAAGCGAATTACGTCTGTAGACTGCTGGATTCATCAGATATCGCCTCACCTACTCGAAAAGCTGAAAAGTTATCCGGGTCTTGTAGATTTATTTCTTGAAGCGCATAGCCTGCCTGAATCCCCTGATGATTACTGGCAGGCTATTGAGGAACTTAAAGATGATTGGGAGCAAGAAGAAGAATGCTTTTTATCTACAGTGTTTGAACGAATAACTCTAGAAGTATTTGAACAAGTGAAAGTAGATATTCCTCTTGTTCTTACTGAAGGTAGAAATGAACCCTTCTGGCTCGGAGGTAGAGGCTCGTTAGACTGGTTTTATCTCAAATTTCAAGGGATTGAAATTGGCAATGAAAGATATTATGAAAAGGTAAGATACTTGACGGCTGGTGAAGTTATAGAAGCAACACAAGCTTTATCAGAGCTGAAATCTAAAAATGCTATAAAAATTTGGAATACGCTTTATCCAGCAGCTTCTGAGCTTCCAGATTCAGGTAAAAATGATTTTATAAATTTTTTTAACAAATTATTGAATTATCTTGGAGATGCAGTAATGAGGAAAAACGCAATCTTGTTTTACATGACATAGTTTCAAATATTACCTTCAAAGAATATGCGCAATCGCCAATTCTGTGTAGAGACGCGATTAATCGCGTCTCTACTACAGACAGTTATGACATGGTTTAAAATCGGTTCTTAGGATTCTTTGGACAGTAAATTTGCTGGATTTTCAGAGTCATCTTGCCATTTCAGAGGGTTGCCGACGATATAATGTCTCACCTGAGTCAGAGAATTTTCATCACGGATAATGCGGTCATCAAATCGCGGTTGCCAAGAAAAATCCGGGTTGATTTTTCCAATTTCGTATTTGCATCGTCCTTTATACCAACGAATAACTCTAGAAAGAGAATCTTTAGACAACATTGGATTATGTTGTTTGGTAACTCCACCTCTGCCGCCTATCTTGTCTGTAGAGACGCGATTAATCGCGTCTCCACTTTGATGAATAACCAGAATGCCATGAATGTGATTTGGCATTATAATAAATTCGTCTAGTTGGAAATTCTGGAAATAATTAGTAATTTCACACCAATTATTTTTTGCAACTCTTCCTTCTGCTGATAGTTGCATTTCCCCAGCTACTACATCACTAAAAAAACATCTGCGATCGCCAGTACAGATGGTGACGAAATACCATCCATCACTTGCATAATCCCAACCTTTCAAACGAGTAGATTTAATCCGGTATTTGTTTTCAAATAAAGTCATATAACTGTTAAAAACATATTTGTAGAGATGGGATTAATCTTGTCTCAACCAGGGTTACACTCATAATAATTTTGTATTTTCGTTTGTAAAGCCTTCATAAATGACTTCACGATTTTTCAATCCTCCTTTCAAACTTCTATATCAACTTTGTCTGAAGCGAGGAGAGCTGCTACTTCTTGTAACAGCTCGTTCTGCTCTTGTTGAATTGCTTCTAGTCTAGAGGCAATCTCTGCTAGTCGTTGCTGTTGCTCTTGCTGAGTTGGTGGAGAATTTGAATCCGGTAAAGCTGGGATTTCAGCGTTCTTAGCACCCGTTAACTGTTTGAAAGCTAAGCCTCCAAACTTGGAGATTGATTGAAAACTAACTCCAAATAAGAGCTGAATTAGCTTAAAAGGAGCTTTCAATATTGATAAGCTAGTTGTTTCAATTAAGCGACCGACAGCTTTGATTAAGCTCCCTGCGATCGCTATCGCAAACAACAAAATAACTAAGCTGACAATTGGGTGATTCGTCGCCCAGATGAATATCTGAAGTAGCCGCAAGACGGAGGGGTGAGCTTGCAGCCACTCATTGATAGAAGAAGCGATCGCTGTTTGAATTGGATTAGACATAACACCACCAGAGGTAAACGCTTTTTGCTGCGTTTGTTCGTATAGAGCCTTTGGTTCCTCAATTGTGATGTTATCGTTTTCCCGAACAAGTGCGATCGCGTCACTCCTATTTTTCACATAGCACTTGCAACGGTTGAAACCGAACCCGCAGCCTATCTCTTGGGTGGCTGGTGGGAATCTCTACTGAATCAAGGCGTTGATTCGGTAATAGTTCCCATTGATAACTGCGTAGTAAGTGGGCGGCTACAATTTTCATCTCCATTTTCGCAAATGCTATCCCAATACAAATTCGTGGCCCACCACCGAAACCAATTAAACTAAAGGGACGCTGCTTGTGTTCTTGCCGTTGGGGGCTGAAGCGGTCTGGATCGAAACGTTCTGGTTCGGGGTAAACCGTTGATAGTCGATGAGTCCCGATAATCGAATACACCGCCTGCCACCCAGATGGAACTTGAAAGCCATTAAACTCAAATGGTTTGACGACACCGCGAAAACCACCCCCGACGGGCTGATGCAGTCGTTCAATTTCGCAGAGAATTTGCTCTAGATAGGGCATTTGCCCCAATTGTTCTAAATTCACCCCTCCCCTAGCCGCAAGCTGCTGCTGTTCTTCCCTGGCGCGTTGCAGCACCTCTGGGTGATGGGCTAACTCCAGGCACAACCAAGTCAGCATCGAAGTGGTCGTTTCATGCCCAGCGAAGAGTAACAGCATTGCTTGGGCGCGGATTTCCTTTTCGCTCATGCCGTTACCGTCTTCATCCTTAGCTTGTAATAAAAGGCTGAGAACGTCTTTAGTCGGATGTTGCTGGCGATCGCGTACCACGTTGCCCAAATGCTCTAAGATTTCGTTACGGGCCGCGATCGCTTTCCCAAACTGCGTAAACGGTAAAGGCAGCGGATTGATGGCAAACAGCCCATTCGTTAGTCTTGTAAACAACTGGCTCAACCGTACCGCTTCTGGCCCCGGATTCGTACCCAGCAATAATTGACTAGCAATATCAAACGTTAGCAGTTTGAACTCATCAAACCAGGTAAATTCCTGTTTCTGCTGCCATTTTTCGAGATAGCTTTGCGTAATCGACTCCATTGTGGCAACGTAGTTTCCTAACGCTGCGCCATGCAAAGCTGGCATCATCAGGCGGCGATTTCTCCGATGCTCCTCGCCATCTTGCACAAATAGTGATTCGCCCAGCAGCATTTTAAAATTGTTGGGCCACCCTTCGCGCCACGAGAAACAATCCATGTGGCTGGAGAGAACAAATTCAGCTGCCTCTGGCCCCACCATAAAAACCGTAGGTTTGCCAATAACATGACTCTTAAAGATAGAGCCATATTGCTGATAGCGCTTTTCGATAAATTTGGGGTCGAACACAAACGCGAGTGTTTCGCCAAGCACCGGCAACCCCATCCTACCAGGAGGAAGTTTATCGCTGTTCATTATTGTTAATCTGCGTTAAAAGTTATAAAAAAATGAAGTATAAAGAGAAACTTCAGGGTTCTTCTTTTATACTTCATTTTTTGGTTTATCTAACAGTTAAAGACTGTTTTCAACCTAAATCTAAATCCGTCACGGCACCGACACTGCTAGAAGAAACTAACTTGGCATATTTTGCCAGTACGCCAGTTGTATAACGCGGTTTAGGCGGTTGCCAAGCAGCGCGACGACGCTCTAGCTCTTCATCGGGTACATGAAGGTGTAACAGGCGATCGCGTGCATCAATTGTAATCGTATCGCCTTCTTCCACGAGAGCGATCGCGCCTCCTACAGCCGCCTCTGGGGCTACGTGACCGACAACCATGCCGTAAGTCCCACCAGAGAAGCGTCCATCGGTAATCAAGCCAACAGCATCCCCTAATCCCGCACCAATCAGGGCAGAAGTGGGAGCCAGCATTTCTCGCATTCCAGGGCCACCCTTGGGACCTTCGTAGCGAATCACTAGGACATCTCCACGGTTGATCTTGCCAGCCAGAATGGCTGCTAAAGAAGCTTCTTCAGATTCGAACACCCGCGCTGGGCCGGTTATTGAAGGGGTTTTGACGCCGGTAATTTTGGCGACAGCCCCTTCCGTTGCCAGATTGCCTCTCAGGATAGCTAGGTGCCCTTGAGCATACATCGGGTTATCCCAGGGACGGATAACATCTTGGTCAGCACGGGGCTGTTCTGGGACATCTGCCAAGACTTCAGCAATGGTTTGTCCGGTGATGGTCAGGGCGTCCCCATGTAGCAAATCGTGTACCAGGAGCATCTTCATCACCTGGGGAATTCCACCGGCTTTGTGGAGGTCAGTGGCGACATACTGACCGCTAGGCTTGAGGTCGCACAAAACTGGAACGCGGGCGCGAATGGTTTCAAAATCATCCAGGGATAATTCGACCCCAATCGTATGAGCGATCGCGAGTAAGTGCAGCACGGCATTCGTAGAACCGCCCACTGCCATAATTACAGAAATGGCATTCTCAAACGCTTTTCGGGTAACAATCTGTCGCGGTAAAAGTTGTTTTTTAATTGCCTCTACTAGGACAAAAGCAGATTTCTCAGCACTTTCTGCTTTTTCAGCATCTTCTGCTGCCATTGTGGAAGAATAAGGCAAGCTCATCCCCATCGCTTCAAAAGCGGAAGACATTGTATTGGCAGTGTACATTCCGCCGCAAGAACCGGCACCCGGACAAGCCTTGCGTTCTACTTGCAGCAACTCATCCGTGTCTATTTTTCCGGCACTGTGTTGCCCCACCGCTTCAAAAGCACTCACAACCGTCAAATCGCGCCCGTTGTGATGTCCCGGTTTAATCGTACCGCCATACACGAAAATAGCCGGAATATTCATCCGAGCGATCGCAATCATGGCTCCGGGCATATTCTTATCGCAGCCCCCAATTGCCAGGACTCCATCCATACTCTGCCCATTGCAGGCAGTCTCAATCGAATCGGCGATGACTTCCCGCGACACCAGGGAATACTTCATCCCTTCGGTGCCCATCGAAATGCCGTCGCTGATGGTAATCGTGCCGAACATCTGAGGCATCGCCCCAGCCACCTTGGCTCCAGCTTCAGCCCGTTTCGCTAAATCATTTAACCCCATATTGCAGGGGGTAATGGTGCTGTACCCATTGGCAATTCCCACAATGGGTTTCGTAAAATCCTCATCTCCAAAACCAACAGCACGTAACATAGCCCGGTTGGGCGATCGCTGTACGCCTTGGGTGACGACTTGGCTTCTCAAATTCTCCGGCATTCTCTGTCCTTAAGATTGCTTTTCGGTGGATCGGCTATTCTCTTTGCAGGTTTGGTGTTTGAGAGAAGGTCTCCCCATATAACTAGATTACAGGAATCTTCTTGTCAAAGAGCTACCCGCTGACAGCTACCAGGTGGCAGCTATTTTGTAACAATTAGAGTTAATTGAGCGGAGTTGAGCGCTCAAGTTAGGAATAAGATTCAGTAGCTAGAGATTAACCTCTAGTTCTCATGATTATTTAGGAGTTTCCAGCCTTGTAAATCTTTGATAGAAAATGCGCGAACTAACAAGTCAGCGCTAGGCTAACGCCTCGCTTCGCTGTTTTCATGCCCAAAGGGCTGTACGCTATTGCCACCCCTCCGCCAAAATTCTAGGCGCGGTGAAGCATAGTGACTTTATCCCACACTTAACCTTACGGTTATAGTGTAAGCTTTCTCAACCTCACGGCTACTGGTTCTAGTATCCAACAGGCAAACTCGCTCAAGCATCTACACTGACTGAATGTCCAACGATTAAACTGACCCAGGCTCCAAACGCGAGTTCTACCGTTTTTGAATCCCGCTCGAAGTGAAGGATCTAAACAAATGTTCGCTCTACCTGTGTACCCAGGAGGTTTTACGCACTCAAGGGTTAGGGAGTGTCGCCTCCTGCTTCAATGTGTCATGGTTCTGTGTCGATCCCAATCGTCGATTAGAACCTTTATTTTTGGCTTTGAGCGTCTGTCATCCCACCCTTGGGCAGTTGGCATAGACTGCGATCGCTATTTTCCTGCCACTCTAGGAGAGGGGTTGAACCCCATCCCTAACGACTGTAGCGGCAGTACCCTGAAGGGAGGTCTAGATGGATGCCGATGAACTGAAACGTCTCTACGCAGCAGGCGAACGAGATTTTCGAGAGGTAAGTCTGCGAAGAGCAGACCTGATGGGAATTGACCTGAGCGAAGCGAACCTGCGGGGAGCAGACCTGCGCGAAGCAAATCTAATTGGGGCATACCTAATCGGAGTCAACCTACGGGAGGCAAATCTCAATGGAGCGGTTCTCCGCGCCAATCTCAGCGAGGCAAATCTTATCGGCGCTAGCCTGATTGACGCCAACCTGAGCGAAGCGATTTTAACTGAAGCGAGTTTACGAGCTGCCAATCTCAGCGGAGCTAACCTCGCCGGAGCTAACCTGAGTCACGCTCTTTTGAGCGAGACTATTCTCCGCGATGCCAATCTGACTGGAGCCAAACTAATTGATGCACCCTTAAGTCGAAGCAACTTGACGAATGCTACGTTGATTGGAGCTGTGCTGGAAGGTGCAAACTTAACGAATGCCATTCTAATTGGAGCCAACCTGGAGAAAGCCAACTTAGCGAACGCTGTTTTAAATGGAGCCAGTGCAATTGGAGCAAATCTCACGCAAGCAGACTTGAGCCGCGCCAAGATGAGCGGAACCAATCTGACAAATGTCATCTTAATTAAAGCCAATCTGAGGGGAGCAAATGTAAGTTGGGCGACTCTGCGAGGAGCGAATCTCACCGGAGCTAACTTGTACAGGTCAAAACTATGCTGGTCAAACCTGACTGGGGCAATTCTCACTGAAGCGGTTCTCATTGACGCTAACCTAAATCGGGTCAATTTCCGTGACGCCGATATGACTGGTGCCATCATGCCTAATGCAGCTACGCACGAGTAGCGAAGTGACAAGTCAGCCCTAAACTAACGCCTTGCTTCGCTGTTTTCATGCCCAAAGGGCTGTACGCGATCGCCAGCCAGATTTTAGATTGGCAATTCATGGAAAATCAATCTAAAATCCAAAATTCCTAAGTCCACGCTAACTGGAAGCAATTTAGAGGCAATAGAAATGGATGGGGATGAGGTTTTAACACGATATGCTGCTGGAGAACGGGATTTCCAGAAGTTAGATTTGAAGGCGGCAAATCTGGAAGGAGCGAACCTACGCCAGGTCGATTTCAGCGAGACGATTCTGGAGGGAGTTAACCTAGCCGGAGCCAACCTGCGGGGGGTGAACCTAACAGGTGCCGATCTGAGTGGAGCAAACTTGAGTCGTGCTGATCTCACGGGTGCCGATCTCACGGGTGCTGACTTGATCGGAACCAATTTTGATAAAGCCAGACTGATTGGAACAAGGCTTGTTAAAACCGAACCGATTGGTGCTGAGCTAACTGGAGCGAACTTAACTGGCGCAAATCTAACTGGCGCAGATATGAGAAGGGCAAACTTGAGCTACGCCAACCTCAGCGATGCAATCTTGTGTGAAGCCAATCTGACTAGCGCCCTCCTCATTGGAGTAAATCTGAATAGAACCGACTTAATTAAGGCAAATTTGAGTCAAGCCGACTTAAGTGAAACTGATTTGAACGGAGCCGATTTAAGTGGAGCGGAATTGAGCGGGACAATTATGCCAGTTGAACACTTTACACCCAGCGAGAGCAAATGAGCCGCGATCGCTGGTAAATTCAACGATCAAATCCCACGATCGCGCCAAACTTAGTGGTAGAGATGCAATTCCTGCCAGTCTTCTACAATCTAGAAGCTAAAATCCAAAATGATATTTTGGATTCGACTCGCTTAAAAATATCATGTGATGGGCACACGCGCTTTCTACCAGTATTAAGAAATTTACAACTAAAATTATTAGGGGCAGTCACTAGTGTGCTACCCCTAAGTCAGAAAATCAGAGACGCAGGGCAACAATGCTGTGCGGAAATGAGCTATGCGGAAATGAGAAATTTACGAGTTATTGGAATCCCCGCCGACAACTTGCGACTTGAGAGCTTTAAACTCCTCGGACAACTCCTGACGATTAGAAGCTCGGAGTAAGTAGCGGTACACAAACCAGGCTGAGTAGCCAATTCCTACCAGTTCAAAGGTCGGCGCTAGCAGAGGAATATCATTAAGCGCATCCAGAACCGCCAGTGTCACCTTCACGGTAATGATGCCAGCTAATATTAGACCTAGAGTGGTCAAGGGGCGCTGGTACTCTGAGAAGAACTCACCTAAGTATTCGGGTAGTTCTGCGAAAAATGCGGAAATTTGTTCTCCAATTTGCTGCCACTTTTCCGTTGATTGGGTGGCTGGGGGTAGAGCTGCCAATTCGCCTGGGGCGTCAACTCTCATTTCTACCTGGGTTTTTTCGGTCTCTGGAGCGGAATAATCAGTTTGCATGGTGTCCATATCCTCCATATCGTTGTTTTAGGTACGATTGTGTATCGTTTAGGCAAGATAGCTGGGTACAATTGCGGGGTGAATTCCTCTTGCTCATATTATCAGACACCCCAAGACCACTTCGCTGAGTCCAGAATTTTCCGGTTAAAACTTAGTGATAATCGGGCGAGCGGTCTCCATGCATCTCCCAAAAGCGGGACGTAGCTAGAGAAAATGAAAAATTAAAAATCAAGAAACTTTTTAGTTCAATCTACGCTGTACGGATATATATTAGAAACCAAAGCTGAAAAGCTTACTAGATAAGCTTTTCGGGCGCACCTAAGCTCTCGGCAATACATAGATTGCCTTATAAACTTTTATTTTTAATTAAATGCTATTGGTCGTATTCCATCACTTTGGCGTAATCGCCCAAAGCATAGCAAGCAACTCGGAGGCTTCCCAGAGCCTGCCCTTCGACTCGGCTGTCTTGGAGGATTCGCGCTATCCTTAAGCGTTGTTCATAGTAGTCAATTGCTTTAGCGTAGTTGCTTAATGCCTCGTAAGCCACTCCTAAATGCGAAAGTGCCTGCTCTTGGGAGCGGAGGTCATCCGTTGCCGAAGCGATCGCTAGGCGTTGCTCTCCATAGTCAATCGCCGCAGAGTAGTCCCCGATTGCGTAGCAGGCGTTCCCCAGATTTCTCAGAATCTGTACCTCAATACGGTGATCTCCAGTCTGCTGCACGAGTGCTAAACGCTGCTTATAGTAGGCGATCGCTTTGACATAGTCGCCCAAAGCGTAGCAAGCATTTCCCAAATTTCTCAGGATCTGACCCTCTGCCTCTTGGTCTTGGAGTTCCCGCGCCACTATTAAACTTTGATGCTGGTATTCAATTGCCGCTGAGTAGTCTCCCAGTGCCTTGTAAGCTAGTCCAAGATTATTCAGCGCCGCCACTTCTGCACTCAAGTCTTTCAGTTCCCGCACGACTAGCAGACTTTGTTGCTGAAACTCAATGGCTTTGGCATGGTTGCCTAAGTGACGGTAGGCATTGCCGATATTTCCCAGCGCTTGACTTTCCAATCGCTGATCGTTGATACTTTGGGCGATCGCTAAACTTTGCCCAGAATACTCAACCGCTTTGGCAAAATTTCCCAAGGCATAGTACACTAGCCCCAAATTGCCGAGCGTTCTTCCTTGTCCTCGCTGGTCTTGAAGTTCGCCGTAGACCGTGAGTGCTTGATGAAAGGATAGTCGTGACGCCTCGAAATGACCGTTTTGGTGCTGCTGGGCACCTTGCTCCAGCAGTCGATCGGCTTCTCCCTTGGTGTAATTATCGGTTTTTGGCTGATGCTGGCTATGAGCGCTAATATCTGTAGAAGGAACAACAGTGATGCGTTCCTCCTCAGGTAGGTCGCCCTCTTGTTGGCTGTTGTGATGGTTAACGCGGCGATCCATATATTTTTCTCAACACCTTGATTCGCTTAGCACCGACTTGCGGTATAAGGCTAGGTCGTCTCTTTTTAGTGTTCCCGGATCGGCTGGTTAAGCTCTCATGCTTTGAACAAATTTTTCAAAAAACTTTACAATTTATCGCTTTAGGCGTTGGAATGCAACCCTTGCTTGCCACTGGACGAACGCTGCTTAGGATTCGGTAGACGCAAATCGATAGCGGGTTTGTTCCCGAAATTTTCTAAAAACTTGCGCCTCCCGGCTAAAACATCAAGTAGATACAGGCGTTAGAGAGCGATCGCTCTGTTGAATTCCCGCTAAGTTTTGAGCGGTTTCGCTACAGTATACTTCACACGAATTATTCGGACTTTCAACCAGTTTTACCTTATACAACTTTGCCCCTAATTCCCGGATAGGCTCTTGCAGAAGATTCCGGATATGAATGGCAATATTCTCAGCGGTGGGAACAACTTGGGCAAAATAGGCGATATCCTTGTTCAGGAAAGTATGGTCAAACGGCTCAAGCACATAATCTTCCACTACCTTGTTTAAGGCTCCTAAATCCACAATCATGCCCGTGCGCGGATCAATTTCGCCTTGAACTGTTACTTCCAAGTGGTAGTTGTGCCCGTGACCGTTGGGACGAGCGCATTTGCCATAAATCTCGCAGTTCTCTTCGTAACTGAGGTTCGGATGAGCCAGTCTGTGAGCAGCGCTAAAGTGGGTACCAATTGTCAGATAAGCTTCCATTCCGTTTCCTTGATAGTCAGCCCAGAGTTCGGGATGTTCAAATAATTGAATATTTACCAACGGTAAATGAGGTGCTAGACGCTGCCAAATGGTTCGCGCGATGTTTTCTGTAGTGGGCAGGGTTTGTTGAAATTCCGACCACACATCGTTGAGATAACAGAAGTCTAGCTGACTGGTGACTTCCTGTTTGATCACCCGTTTGACTTCAGACAAGTTTTGCACCATGCCATACTCATCCAGATCCCCGGCAAGGGAGACAAACAAAACGTAGTTGTGTCCGTGTCCGGGCGACTGAGTGCAGCGACCAAACGCTTGTATATTCTCCGCTTGACTCAGTTCTGGCAGCCAATAACGGTGGCTCGCCGAAAACTGAGCGCGGCGGTTGATGATGCATCTCATAAGTCCAGTAACCAGCAGAATTATTAAGTTACGTAAATCATTCCCTTTATTCAGGATAATCGAAATTTAGGCGGGGATCTCCAATCTTTCTTGAAAAACTGCATCGGCAAAGTGAGAATTCAAAAGCGAAGATTCGCTCTCTAAAGCTCTTGAATATGCCACACTGAAGAACGGGAGAGAGTAGGCGCAGGTGGTTGCAGATTTGCCGTTTGTGCGAGTCTGAGGAAAGTCCGGGCTCCCGAAAGACCAAACTTGCTGGGTAACGCCCAGTGCGGGCGACCGTGAGGATAGTGCCACAGAAAGATACCGCCGGGATAATTAAACATTAAAAATGCAAAATGAAGAATTTTTAATGTTTAATTATCCCGGTAAGGGTGCAAAGGTGCGGTAAGAGCGCACCAGCAGCGTCGAGAGGCGCTGGCTCGGTAAACCCCGGTTGGGAGCAAGGTAGGGAATCACGGTTGGTCTTTTTCCGATTCCGTTTTAAAACCGCTTGAGGCGTCTGGTAACAGGCGTCCCAGATAGATAACCGCCCTTCCAGCGGCACTGCTGCTGTGGAGAACAGAACCCGGCTTATGACCGACTCTCTCCCTTAAATTGCTTTACTGTTGTGAACAAGAGCTAGAGAGGCGAGGGTGAGTCTAGCTCGAGAAACTCTCCGGCTCAACAGGCATTTGAAAAATTGGGTAAATTGAGCGATCGCCTATCGAGTCTTCCCGGCAAAACAGGACGAGCAAAGCCCAGTGTTAGTTGGCGATCGCGATCGCGCTAGTAGAGGCTGCAAGGACGAGCGGTCGGAAAAGTAATCCTTTTCTCAGGCTAAATCAATTTAATTAATAAATTCAGTGAAGCTTCATGTAAAAATGAGCTTGTTTTTCTCTTGATGCAGTCACAAAAGTCAAGACTTCAAGAAATTTTGCATAGCCACCCGTAACATTTAGCGGTAATCTGTCTGCCAGAAGCGATATTTACACGATTTTGAACTCTTGTTAATCAGGGTGGCTTAGTGGACATATCATTGTTCCGCTCGATTGCGAACCAATACCAAGAATTGCGCGGTATTCACACGATCGCAACGATGAACGTTATCGGCGATCTCCTCGAAGATCAGTTGCTCAACCACAAACTTCCGGTTGATTTGTTTGCTGGCTTCCAGCGTTTCTCTCACTTCCTCGAACATCTCCGTAGATATAGTTACTTAGGTGAGGTATGTCGGCGGGTCTTTATATTTGGTGTTCCCGACGTTCATCCCCCCGAAATTCCGGGAATCGAATTTATTGGGCTTGAGCCTAACTCAGCCTTGTCCAGGGAGCGGTTTTGGCTGGTTGATACCCCCGATTTCTGGACGGCGGTATTGACTCAAGCTGTGGAAGGGCCAGAGCGCAACAGCAGTAGTCAAAGCTTTGATGGGCTGTGGTCTTACGATGAAGAAGTAGTGGCGCGGGTTTCGTTGCTGATGTCCCAAGTCATGGGGACGTTTTACCAGCCGATCCGAACGCGAAACTACGTTCAGCAAAGTGCCCACATTGCCGAAATTAATGGACGGTTGCTGGGACGGCTTAAAGAAGCCGAACTCACGAGTCACCGCCGTTGGGTGCAGCTTTCTACCTTGCATAAATTTTCCACGGCTCTATCGCAGTATCAACCTTTGCCCTGTATATTGCGAGATGCGGTGCAGATATTATTTACCAATTTTGGTGCCGCCGATGCTGTCATCGCTCTCAACTTGAACAATGACAATTTTATGGTTGTTTCCGCAGCAGGCAACATCAGCACCAACAAACCAATTGTCGGAATTAGCGATGGAGCTAGCGGTAAAGCAATCAGTGAGGGTAGATTGATTTATGTTGAAGATGTGCGCCAGAATGGTTTGATGGAACCCCTGATGCCCACAGCTCAAACGCTAATGGCAGCCCCGTTGCAAGGTCGTCGTCGCGTTTACGGTGTTGTGACAGTTGGTGGTAGAGAACCGAAGCAATGGAATGAGGAAGACGGTCAGACTGTGATGGCGATCGCTAAAATGCTGGCGGTACTCATCGAACAGAAGACCCAGCTCAGCGGGGATGTCGTGTTACAACTCAGACGTGCCAAACACTTAGAGCAGACAATCTCCAAGTTGCGTCAACCCATCGCCCGCCTGCGCGATTTGCAGCAAAAACTCCGGGAAGAAGTCCACCTCTTACCAATTCAACGAGAACTGATGGCTCAGGTTGAGGCGCTATTCAGTGATGTTGCAAAAATGATTGGGGTTCCCCTAAGTCCAACGCATTCCCATGAATCTCAGCTATCCTCCTCGTCAAAAGCAGCTGCAAAGTCTGATCCAAAAGTTAGGGCTTCCACCGCAGGTACCAGTGCAGTGGTCGCTCCTCAACTTAGCGCTCACCCACCCCACAATTTCGACAACGGCGAACTATGAGCAATTGGAGTTCTTGGGGGATGCGGTAGTGCGGATGGCGGCTTCTGAATTTTTATGGGAAGTTTATCCTGATTGTTCTGTGGGTGAATTTTCGGCAATTCGGAAGGTACTGGTGAGCGATCGCACCTTAGCCGGTATTGCAGATAGTTACGGACTAGATCGCTACCTGTTAATTTCTGAAAGTGCAGCAGGTGACAAAGCAGGTCTTACCTCGCGGTTGGCAGACGCCTTTGAAGCGGTGTTGGGTGCCCTGTACCTGAGTACGCATACCTTAGAACTAGTGCGTCCGTGGCTAGATTCTCATTTTAAACAACTGGCATCCGAAATTCGGACAGACCCAGCCTACCAAAACTACAAGGACGCCCTCCAGGAATGGACGCAAGGTCATTACCAAATACTGCCAGAATATCGAGTCGAGGAAACCAGACGAATTCACGGCGATCCAGAACGTTTTACCGCCGAGGTTTGGCTGCAAGGGCGTCGATTGGGTCAAGGCAAGGGACATTCTAAAAAAGCTGCCGAACAAGCTGCGGCGAGGGAAGCTTTTTTAGCCATTAGCAATTAGCCTAGTTCATGGCTAATTTGAAGACTGGTTAATGGGGAATGACAAAGAACAATTAGCCAGTCTTTAATGAACAACGAACAATAAACAACGATGAAAACTGGAATTGCTGTGTTGGGGGCTGGACGCTGGGGTGTACATCTCGTGCGGAATTTCCTAGAGCATCCTCAATCCCGCTTGGTCGCGGTATTAGACCCGAAGCAGGAGCGCTTGGAAGCACTTCGAGAACGGTTTAAGTTAGATGACAGCGTGCGGCTAACAACCGAATGGTCCCAGGTGCAGCAGATGCCGGAAGTCGAGGCAGTTGCGATCGCAACCCCAGCCACGACACACTACACCTTGATCGCCGACGCTCTCCGGCAAGGCTATCACGTCTTATCAGAAAAACCACTCACCCTCGATCCGTCTGAATCCTTGGAACTGTGCCGATTAGCAGAACAACAGCACCGGCAACTCTTCGTAGACCACACCTATTTGTTTCACCCAGCGGTTGAACGCGGTAAAACCGCTGTCCAATCTGGAATTCTCGGAGATTTGCGCTATGGCTACGCCACCCGTACCCATCTAGGCCCTGTGCGCCAGGATGTTGATGCACTCTGGGACTTAGCCATCCACGATATTAATATTTTCAACAATTGGCTTCAGGCAACGCCAACTCAGGTGCAAGCCAGCGGCACCGTTTTTTTGCACCAAGAAGCCGGAATGAAAGATGAAGTCAATTCTCAGACTCCTCCCTCATCCCTGATTCTTCATCCTTTAAGAGACCTTGTTTGGGCGACACTCACCTACCCTAGCGGCTTTCAAGCCTTTATCCACCTGTGCTGGCTGAATCCTGACAAACAGCGTCGCCTGTGCGTGGTGGGGAGTGAGGGAACTTTGATTTTTGATGAGTTACAAGCAGAAGCACCGCTAACTATTCAGCATGGACGCTTTGAAAATACCAGTGCTGGCCCTTATACTCCCGCCAATCAAAGCCGGGAAGTATTGAGCATAGAACCGGGCGAACCTTTAGGGCGAGTTTGCGATCGCTTTTTGAGCTGTATCCACCAGAACCAATCTTCAGAGATTTCTTCGGGATGGGTGGGTGCCCAGCTGGTACAGATTCTTCGATGTCTGAGCGAATCTTTACAACAGGGAGGACTGACGGTTACAGTTCCCCAGTCCGTGAAAAATTAAAGCTTCTTCAATTTTTCCTCTTTCAAGGCGATCGCGAAATCTTACGTTTCCCTGTATGTAAACAGAGAGATTGAGAAAGAGTCTGAGGTAAATTTTCACCATTGAGATGCCTTCTATAAACCCCTCCTCGTTAACGAGGAGTGGGTTTCATTCCGCAGTCAAACAGATAGCTGAATTCTTAATTTTTTGCCGCATTCGTAGACTCAAGAGTTGGCAACACTGAAGTATCAATCATGGGCACGGCAATCTCCACAGTTGTGCCCAGACCAGCTCCTGCACTTGATAGCGTAATGCTACCTCCCATCAGTTCCATTAAGTTCCGAGAAATTGCGAGTCCCAGACCTGTGCCGCCAAATTTCCGAGTCGTCGTGCCATCAATCATGACAAAGGGGCGAAAGAGCTTATGCTGTTGATTCGGATCAATACCAATCCCTGTATCGTGAACTGTTACAACAACACGCGCAGAAGGGACGAGACGCTCTTTGAGAGAGTTCGTAGTTCCTGTTAGAAGGCTTCGAGAAATGTTAGAAGCTCCATTCGAGATGCTAGAGGCATCTTCTCCTCTAACTTCTTGCCCATTGCCCACAGATGCCGCCGCCTGGATTTTTGTTTGTTCTTCATGACTCACTGTCGCGGCTTGAGCGACCCCATTCGATAAATGAGAGCTAGGAGGGACAGAATTCCCCACTGCCTGTTCTTTGCCATAACTAGTCTCTATCCGGGTGGTAATCGTAACGCTGCCTTTTTCAGTAAATTTAGTCGCATTGCCAACCACATTTAGCAGCACCTGCTTGAGTTTTGCGGGGTCAGTACGAACAGGAATCGATTCTGGCAAATCTGGCGTATTAAACTGCAAACCTTTTTGCTGAATCGGAACAGCCTGTAAATCAATCACTTCCTTAAGCAACTTTCGCAGATCGACTGCCTCCATAACGACGGAAAGCTTACCCGCTTCAATTTTGGCAATATCCAGAACGTCATTGATGATTCCCAGGAGGTGAATCGCTGCATCATCCGCTCGCTGTAAGAAATCCATCTCTTCTTCGCGGTCATCGCAGCAGTCATCGCGTACCAGGCGAATGCAACCAATGATGGCATTCAAGGGAGTTCTTAGTTCGTGAGAAGTATTCGCTAGAAACTCATTTTTCAGCTGATTCGCTGCTTGTGCTTCTTTCCAGGCTGTTTCGATTTCTTCTGCCCATGCTTTCAGTCGCTCCACCATATTATCGAGGGCTTCCGATAATTGATTGAATTCCCGGATTTTGAAGTTTTGAGGAACTCGATCTGTAGAGTGAAAGTGCCCTTTCGACCCAGCGTAGTCTCTCAATTGCTCCAATGGCAGCGCCAGTTCGCGAGAGATATACAGCGTTGCCAGCAGGCTAGCGGCGATTAAGCCAAATGTCAGAATCACCAACACCTGTTGAATTTCTTTTAGACCCGATAAGGCACTATCTAAGCGAGTGACGGCTAAGATAACCCACTGGCGATCTGGCTGGTTGCTAATCGGGCTGAGAATTGGGGTATACCCTGCGAGTAATTCCACACCGTTTTTCTCGAAAGAAAACAAGTGCAGAAAATCATTTCTACCCGCGATCGCGTTTTTCATGACCGTTTCGAGCCTTTCCCCATCTGCCTCCTGCTTAATATTTCTTCCAACTCGCTGGGTAATCGGATGCGCCAAAATGGTTCCATCCTGGTCAATCACCACTGGATAGCCACTCAGAGACCCTGGTTTGGCACGCTCTTGTTTCAGTAGAGCTGATTGGACACTCAGGGCATAACGCAGAGAACCCGTGCTGTCATAAACAGGCGCACTGAAAATCAATCTTAGTTGGCTTTTTGGGCTGGGTTGATTCTCTTTAACAGTTGAATTCAGGGGGGAGGTGCCTGGAAGCAGCGATTTCACCTGCACCTTGGAAGTATCTAACAGTAATTCCTGTTGCTGCTGGGGCCAGTGACTTGCATCTAGCGTACTGATGGGTTTCTCCCCACAAGTGCTGGCAGCAATGTTTCCCGTCTCAACGTTGATGAGTTGAATGCACTGGACTTGCGTTGGCAATTGTTGGGCGAGTTGGTTTAAAAATTTTTGATGCGCTTCGGGCGATCGCGATTGCAGTACGACTGCTTCACTTGCAGTCACTAAGTTGGCAGAGAGCGCTTTAATTGACTCGCTCATGCTCTCTCCTTTTCTCACTGCACTTTCGGTAAGATTTTGGCGAGCGGTTTCCAGTATGCTAGATCGTGCTTTTCTGTAGGTTACATACACCCCCATCAGCAGTACCGGGACGCTCAAAAGCAAAATGCGTGACAGCAGGATGCGACGGAAGGAGGATTGACCCGGCTTAGCCATAGGACTTCTCTAATTTGAGGTGTAAAACCCAATAGCAAGAATTCTCAAAAATCACCCCATCAGAGTGGGGGTATTGATTAGCCTACTTTTTTCTGGGTTAATCGTGTTGGTAGAGCGATACTGTTTGACAGATCCATTCCATCCTAGAACGGTTCCAGATCCTCGTATACTCTGGAAAGGTTGACTTTGTGGAATCTCTACACTAATTCCCGTAATATAAGCAATTCTTAAACTTTAATTAAATATTTGAGCGACCAGCAGCGATGACGGGATTTGTCTGGAAACGCCCTTCTACGACAGTTGTTTTGGCAATGAGTGCCGATGGCAAGATTGCGGATATTCGTCGCGATCGCGCCCGATTTTCGTCTCCAGCGGATCTGGCGCACCTGGAAAAACAGATTGCCCAAGCGGACGGAGTTTTATTTGGCGCAGGGACTCTCCGCGCTTACGGTACGACGCTGAGCGTCACGAATCCCGATTTGCTCCGCTGGCGACAACAGAGAGGGCGATCGCTCCAACCAGTCCAAATTGTTTGCTCTCAATCAGCCAATCTAGATCCGCAATGGCGCTTTTTTCGTCAACCCATACCTCGGTGGTTACTTACAGGAGAGGCAGGTGCCAAGCGCTGGCAAGGATGCTCAGAATTTGAGCGGGTTCTAGAAGTGGAGGCAACGACCGATGGAATTAGCTGGATTGCTGCTTTTCAACAGCTCTGGGAGCTAGGCTTGGAACATCTCGCTGTCCTAGGAGGTGGGGAACTCGTAGGTGCTTTAGTGGCGGCTGATTTAATCGATGAATTCTGGTTCACGGTTTGTCCGTTAATTTTAGGAGGAGCGACAGCACCGACGCCAGTAGAAGGTTCTGGATTTTTGGCAGATTTTGCACCTAGGCTGGAACTCTTGTCAGTCGAGTCGATTGAGCAAGAAGTTTTTCTACACTACCGGCGGCAGCGTTAGTTGAATTTGGTAATTTGTAGATAAAACTTGACAATTATTTGCACAATCTCTATTGCACGAACGAAACAGAAATGATGTTGAAAATCGCTCGGACACTCATTGTTAGGATTTATAAACTAATTTGACCCAGAAGAAGCGATCGCGCCTGTTTCGGCTGTGTTCATCTGAGATCGCACACTTGTCTGAGATGACCTTGAGTAATTAGGCGGGGAGTATCAAACCTCCGTGTATAAAAATTGCTTCTCCGTTAATCCCTAGGAGCAATTTTTTGTCAGCGATTATAAAAAAAAAGAAACTCAGCCAGGAACTTTCCTTTTGGGTAAACGTCACCTGCCAACCTCAATCCCTAACAAATGAAAAGGAATCCAAAGCGTTAGTAGCGACTGACACAATATTGTTGTAAAATTTCAGCAAGTATGGTGTGTTTTGAGGAGTTTTAGACCCGTGAAATCCCAGTGGAGAATAGAGAAAACAGCATCCTCAGCGCTAGTGTTTACAGCCTTTGGCTTACTAGCAGTTAGCCTCTCCCCGGCGATTGCAGCCACCGATATCGACCCAACCACAGCTGCTGAGGCAGTCCAGTCTTCAACTCAGGGATTCTCGACATCTACAGATTTAGCGACAGGAACGGATGTAACCAAGGCAAAAACGACAGCAAATTCGCTGGCGGCAGCTGCATCCGAGGGAACACTCGCATCGGCGAATGTACTGCCAGAACTAAAAGCATCGCCAACGGAACCGGCAGCAAGTTCGCCTAGTTTAGCGGCAACTCAAGAATCTGCCACTGCGGTAAATTTAACCCCCCCAACTGAAACAAGCCAGTTGCAACCGGCAGCTAGCTTACCAAAATTTTCGACTACAAAGTCTCCTATCTTGTCTGCTAGCCGTCGCAGCTTGGATGCATCTTCCACTACATCTGCAACAACAAAAGAGGCTCGCACTCTTGTAGACGCAGCAACTGTTAGCAATCCCAACACCCTGCAAGCTCAAGCGCTGCCCTCTGAAGAGGCTAGCGAACAAATGCTTCCACCGGGCGATCCTTTGGAAATGGGAAACCCAGAGGACATGGAAGCCAACCCATTGGATCAAGTCACCAATGTGTCCCAGTTGAGCGATGTGGAACCAAGCGACTGGGCTTACGAAGCATTGCGAAGTCTTGTAGAGCGTTACGGCTGTATTGCAGGCTATCCTGATGGCACTTTTCGCGGCAACCGGGCACTCAGTCGCTATGAATTTGCCGCAGGGGTAAATGCCTGTCTTCAGCAAATTGAGAAATTAATTGCCGCTAGTTCGGCTGATGCAGCTACCGAAGCGGATTTAGAAACCCTGCGACGACTCGTTGATGAGTTTGGGCCGGAACTGGCGACCCTACGGACGCGGGTAGATAATCTGGAAGGTCGTACCGCCTTCTTGGAAAGCCATCAGTTCTCAACCACGACGAAGCTATTTGGACAGGCAGTCGTCGGCGTTCAGGGACGCAATGAGAATGAATTTGAGTTGTTCCTGAACCGAAAATCAACTGGGAACCGATTAGAAGACCAGAATACAAATCCCAACGTCATTAGCAACGTCCAGTTGAGTTTGTTCACCCAGTTCAGTCCTCGCAGCCTGCTGCTGACTGGATTGCAAGCGGGTTCTGGAAATTCGGGACCTCGTTTGCTCAACAACGATATGGTCTTCTTGGGATATGAAGGAGACACCGGGAACGACATTGTACTGAGCGACCTCACTTATCGTCAGTTAATCGGTAATAATTTTGCCTTCATCATCGGTCCGGAAGGGGTCAACCCAGTGAACGTTTTCCGGGGAGCAAACCGCGTAGAAAGTGCCGGTCAAGGGCCACTTTCCCGCTTTGCTCAACGCAACCCAATTATTAATACCGGGGGACGTGGAGGCTTAGGCTTTGACTGGCAAGTCAATCCACGGATCAGTTTACAAGGCGTCTACTCTGCCAGCAGACCCGCAGATGCTTTTCGTGGGGGTATCGGCGGTGGACAAGATGGAGAAACCGCAGCTGGCTTGCAGTTAGTCGTATCGCCCCTAGATACGCTTGATATTGGTCTGCAATACATCAACTCCTACTCTCCGTTTGGAAGATTGGGGACTGGCGTTGGCGACGATTTGGTTCTCCTCCCGACTCCGGCAGGCAGAGGGCCAATTAATACGAATGCTTTTGGTGCCAGTTTAGAATTCCGAGCAACGCCCAACATTACAATTGGCGGTTGGGGCGGCTACACGACTTCTGACGCGCAAGGAATATCCGGAAATGTAGAAACATTCAACTGGATGGCTTACCTGAATTTCCCCGATCTGCTTGGTGAAGGCAACCTCGGCGGTATTTATGTCGGTCAGCCACCCAAAATTACCAGTAGTGACCTGCCAATTGGAAGAAACTACCCTGATTTTATTAGTGAGGGTGGCTTTGGAGATGAAGGCGGTCAGCCAGGAAGTACAACTCACGTAGAAGCTTTCTACCGCTTCCGGGTTTCTGAGAATATCACGGTTACGCCAGGGGTGATCGTATTATTTAATCCGCTTCACAACCAGGACAACGACACAATCACAATCGGTGCCATCCGAACCACTTTTACTTTCTAAAAGTGGGCTGAAAAATAGCGATCGCTTTGTCAGGGAGATTCATTCAAGGATCTCCCTGATAATTTTATAAAAACATTACAAATAACTTCGTAAGTAATTTCAACGCAAACCTCGCAACAGCCGAAAATAGAACAATTTTTTAAGTGTATTTACGTATATAAAACGGGTAAATAACTTTACAAAAACTTTGCAAAAAACTGGGAACTCGTTGAGAAACCAAACAGTCATTTATCCAAACACGGGCACAAGCAAAGCCAAGCAAGTATGACCTAGTTCTACTTAATGCTAGTCACACTTGCCCTAATGCTTATTCAATCAGGATGCTGTTATTACTCTCTTCTAATACTTGTAGTTCTGAGCTTGCTCAGGATGAATGCTGAAGAAACTTATGATCCCCTGTTGACTATCGAATTGAGCTAGATTCTGCTATTCACCCTGTCCTCTTATACTCACTGATGGAGTCCTAACATGATTGCGAAATCAACTAAGTATGCTGTTTGTTTCGGTATCGCTGGAGGCTTGGCGATCGCTCTGGCTCCCACAGCTCACGCTCAGACGACTACGACTGCTGCTCCTACTACGACTTCTACTTCCGCTACAAGCACTCAATCTCAGTCGATTTCAATCACAGGCGGTCTGTTAGGAGGGCAAGCTGCCTTCTTTTCGCCTTTACAGTCACAGACTACTACTGGGACTACTGGTGGTACAAGTAGCCCGGTTTTGTTTGACGCTGCCGTCACCACACTGCAACTGCAAACAACTTCCGGTAACACCAGCTCTGCTCGCTTCGTACCCCAGGCAGCAGACTTCAAAGACGTCGGTGCTGGCAACGTTGGTCGTCCTGGAAAAGATGACAAAGGTAGCTTAGTCGGTACCCTATCCGGTCTAGCCTTCACTTCTGGTGGCGCAGCTGTTCCCTTCTCGAACATCCCCACGAAACTAGACTTTACTCTGAATTCCTTTGCCAGCAGCGCCTTTTTGGGCGGTTCGCTGATTGCTCCTAAGGAGACAGGTTCGGCTCCGCTGGTTTTCCTGCCCGTTACAAACGTCAAACTATCTACTCAGTCTCAGGCTAACTACACTGCCAAATCTGGGGTTTTAGAAGTTGGTAATTTTGAGGGCAAACTCACTGCGGGCAATATTGGTTTGCCGACATCCCTGAAGTTCAATGGCGGCAGCTCTGTTCCTCTTCCTCCATCTACTAGCTTGGGGCAAAAGACAAAATTTGAGCTGGAAGGGCAAGGATTCGGCACCTTAAGCAGCACTTTTTCGGATCAACCCACAACTCAAAGCTCCACAACCAGCAGTGGCACCGGCACACAAGCTGATGGCACCACAACCAGCAGTGGCACCGGCACAACCAACGGAACTACAACCGCAACTGGTGGCACGCAAACAAGTGGCACTACAACCGGCACCACAACTACAACTGCAACTGGCAGCACGACGCCAACAGATGGCACCTCAACTACAACTGCAACTGGCAGCACGACGCCAACAGATGGCACCTCAACCACAAGCGATAGCGACGACTCAACAAGCAGTCAAATTGCAACCGCTAGTGGCACCGGCGACGCTCAAACTTTTAGCAGCACTAACAAAGTAGCCTTCAGCAGCAATAATGCTCAAACCAAATTCAAAATAGAAGGCGAAAAATTCAAGATTGAGGGCACCGGAGTTGGCACAGATATTAAACTCGGTGGTACTACTAAGCTTGAGCTGACAAATCCCAGCGCTTTTAGCAATTCTGCCATCAAGTTCAAAGTTACAGGCGAAGGGAATGGCATCACCTCGATAAATGGCAACACCACGGTTGGCTATCTAAGCGATAACAGCAAAACCCAGTTTGAATTTGGGCAAGAGGGATCGAACGCCTTCAAACTCAAAGGTGAAAGTCAAGGTCGTACCCAATTCACTGTTGGTGCAGTTGCCAGCCAATTGGGTGGAACAAGTGGATACGATGTTGCTACGAACAATACCTCTTACCAGAGCAGCAGCAGCTCCTACTCGACAGGTGCAGGTGCAGCTACAGGCCAAAACACAGGCTTTGGTTCTAAAACAAGCTTGAGCTACAACCTCATCTTCCAAAATGATGGTAACTTTAACACCGTCATCAACAACTCTAGCGGCAGCTTCGGTGGTGGCAGCATAGGTACAGGTAGCAGCGGCGGCACCAGCGGCGGTGGTAGCTTCGGCGGCAGCACAGGCGGCAGCACAGGTGGTAGCACAGGCGGTAGCACAGGCGGCGGCACCAGCACTGGTAGTACAGGTGGTAGCGGCGGCGGCAGCGGTACCAGCACTAGCGCAGAGGGGAACGGCGGATCGCTTATCACCATTTACAACAGCACAACCTTCAATCTGATTTCTCTGTCTAATTCCTTCGTCCAAAGTTCTAATAAGGTCTACAACGTTGCTTCCACGTCTAGTGGCCCTGTTGGAGTCTTTGTGGAGAAAGGTCGTGGCAAGCAAAGATTGCTGGTTGTGCGCCAAAATAGCCGAGGTCTGGCTCTCGGTACCTACAAACAGAAGAAAGGTCGGGCAGTCGCAGCCTATCAGTCAGTGGGACCAGAAAGCCGTCTAGGTTTTGGGTTGGTCGGTCTGCGTCAGGTTTCAACCGAGCAGGTTACTAACGTGGAAGGTGACGCTGGCGCTGAAACCAACGACAACACCAACACTAACGACAACACCAACACCAACACCAACACTAACGACAATACCAATACCAACACCAACACCAACACCAACACCAACACCAACACCAACACCAACACTAACGACAACACCAACACCAACACCAATGACAATGGTGATGACGATGGCGATGATGATGGTGATGACGATGGCGATGACGATGATGCGAACACATCGACTCCTGAAGCCGATGACGAGGGCGATGATGATGGCGATGATGATGGCGATGACGATGACGCCAGCACCTCGACTACTACTCCAACAACAGGTGGTGCAGAAGGCTTAAATACTGCCCCAGCCAGCGATACAACAGCCCCTGCTCCTCAACAATAGTCATAACTCAAACAGATGGCGATCGCTATCTGTTTGAAGACAAAGGTTTAGCTCATGCTCCTGAAAGCAGGAAAATAGACCAACAACAAGGTGTTCTAGTTTGAGTTAGACAAATCGTATAGCGATTGCCTCCAGTCCATGACTTGGAGGCGATTTTTTTGGCACGTATATCCACAAACAACAAAGGGGGCGCACGTTGAACGTGCGCCCCCTTTCTAAACAATAAAACAGCTTATTTACTTACAATTCCCGACCACTGGACTTTTTTGAGCTTGTCCCGCCGGTAAGAGAAGAAACGGTCTGGTTCCTGGTAGGTGCAGTGAGGCGCGATCGCGATCTGTTCGTTAGAAATTCCCAGTTGTTTCAGTTGCAGCTGGTTGACTCGCCGCACATCTAGTCGCACCCGTCCTGGTTGCGAATCTTCTAATAACGGTGAATGTGGCAACTGCTGCAAGGCATCAAGAATGGATTCTGTATCTTTGTGCGGATCTTTATCTGGTAAGATGCTGGCTCCTACTTCAGATGCCACATTTACAGACACCTGATAGACATCACCAGCGATCGCGGGACCCATCGCAATCAGCAGATTTTGGAGTTGACTGCCGGAAGCTAGGAAACGGGCGATCGCTTGGGGGACAATTCTAGTAGCAGTCCCGCGCCAACCCGCATGAATCGCTGCCACCTGTCCCGTCTGGGGGTCGGCAATTAAAACCGGCGTGCAATCGGCACTGCACACCCATGCTGCCTGCTGAACCTGCTCGCTGACAATCCCATCAGCGGGGGGTAGTGAGTCCCCCTCTTGACCCTCACGGGTTGCCGCTTCTATTTCTGAGGGCGTCATCACCCTATTGCCATGCACCTGTTTCACGCGATACACCTTAGCATCCGGCTGTAAAACGCTGACTAATTCTGCCGGAGAACGGGGCGAAAATTGTTGAGTAAAAAATCCGTGAGACCAGCGTTCTAGCAAGCTACAAGTTAGATAGGGCAATCCTTCCCAAGTCCGCCAGTGCCAGGTATTTATAGAAGTTTGTGATTCTCCTGCGCCCAGGTTCAAATTGGTGCGGGAAAGCATCGCCATTCGGAACTCCTGAAATATCGGTGACATTATGCTAACTTATGCTACGAATCAATTTGTTAGCAACCGTGGCATTCGATCGGCATTGTCTGGAAGCCTTTTTAGGGGATGTTTCTCTACCACTTTCTTTGCATATCTTTGAGACTTTACCTTCCACAAATCAAACTCTTTGGGAACTGCTCGATCGAGGAGCAACACCAGGAACCGTTGTCATTGCCCTTCAGCAAACCGCTGGGCGGGGTCAGTGGGGACGCCAGTGGCAATCCAGTACAGGCGGACTTTACCTATCTATCGCGCTAGCTCCCGATTTAGTCGCAACCAATAGCGCCCATTTGACCCTATGCAGCGCTTGGGGAATTGCTACCACATTGCGGAGTTACGGCATCCCAGCATTGATTAAATGGCCGAATGACCTAATCTTGTGCAAACGCAAATTAGGGGGCATTCTCACCGAAACTAGAGTGCAACAAGGACGGATTACCAAAGCCGTCGTGGGTGTGGGAATTAACTGGGCGAATCCAGTCCCGGAAACTGGCATCAATCTGGAATCGTTTTTGGAGCAGCAGCCAATCGAAGCGAATGCCTTACACGCATGTTTCGCTAACGCCTTGGAAAGATTAGCGGCAATAACTTTGCAGGGCATTTTATCCGGATATCGACACGTTTCCCTAGAAGGAATAGACGCCCTACTTCCCGCTTACGTGGAGCTTCTCAGTTGCAGAGGGCGTTCTGTCATCGTAGACGGACGCTCTGGAGTCATTGTGGGTGTCGCATCCACCGGCGAACTTCAAGTCCGCCTGAACTCTTTAGCTGCTGCTGAGGAAATCTGCCTCAAGCCCGGTACAATCAGTCTTGGCTACGATCAGTAATTTTACACAAGCTCTGGAAGTGAAAATGGATGGCGTAGAGACGATAGCCATGTCTTTATACCAAAAACACTAACCAGTATGACCCCATAGAGTGAGTGAGATGAGGAGTGATTCGGAAATGAGCCAGCGAAACCACCCTAGTTGTACTCCGTTTGGTCTGTTTTGCCGCCGTCCTCTGCTGGTGCAGGGGCTTAGTTGGATTGGGGGTCTTGGTGTCCTCAGCAGCGGCTTTGTTTGGGCACAAAGCGATCCAAGCATAGACACAATAGGCACGCCTACTACCCAAGAGGCACCGCCTACTGTAAAAATGGAGATTAACCCCCGGAAAGGGACTGAGCGGACTGTTGTTCGTCGCCGTTCAGTTTCAGCGCCAGAACCAGAGCCAAATTTTGTACGCCGTCGCTCGGCTCCGGCTCCAGCCGCAGAGAAGGCTTCAGCGGGTGTCCGTCGCCGCCGCTTGGCTCGTCAGCGTGCGTTAGAGACAACATCTGTCCGTCGTCGCCGTTCAGCTCCAGAACCTGCTGTTGTCCGTCGTCGCTCGCTTCCAGTATCAGCACCAGAGACTTCGGTTGCTGTTCCAAGAAAAGCAAAACTTTCTCCTCCCAGGTTGGTGGAGCCAAACACGATTTCTTATGTAAAGCCTCCCAAGCTTAGACCGAGCAAAGCTGAAAAGAGCGGGATAAGTTCCAGCGATTACAACAATAGTTATATCGATCCGACTGACTATAGTCTTGGTGCAACGAGTCGAGGCAAGGAGCCGATTCGTTCTTACGATGAACCACCTGCCGTTGTGCTGTCGGAACGGTCAACAGGATGTCAAAGAGTCTTGCAGAGCGGGCAAGGTTTATCTGGTGGAAGCTGTGGTGTTGCACGGATCCCTTCTAGGAACACCAACCGTCTAAGGGAAACTGCTAGATTAACCTACCCGACCAGAAGCCGTAGGGAGTACGCAAGTGACACAGACGTACCGGAAGCATTACGGACCTCTGGCTTGGCGAATCGTAGAGTCAGCCGCGCCCGTTTGGCGGTAAACCAGCCAGAACGGGAGATCCGTCAGCAAATCTTGGTTGCCTCTGCAAGTCCTGTCGCAATTGGCCCACTTCGCGATCGCCCTCAAGGCATTCGCTCAATTAACCGTCGTCGCTCCAGGTCTTTGGGTTCCTCTGCCGTTACTCGAGCGACGGCGATCGCTGCTAATAACGTTGGCAGCAGCCAAAGCTCTATTCCATTCAATGTGCCCGAATACAAAGCCCCGATTCCGACCATTTTCCGGGGCTTGGCTAACGGCAATACCAGCTTAATATTCCCACTGGCGATTCCTGCGCCAATTACCTCGCTTTTCGGGTGGCGGACGCATCCGATTTCCGGCACTCGCCGGTTCCATGCAGGTACTGACTTAGGGGCACCTCTGGGTACACCCGTTCTGGCAGCTTTTGCGGGGAAGGTTGCGATCGCTGACTGGATGGGCGGCTATGGTCAAGCTGTTGTCCTCAAACACAACGAAACCCAAGAAACTCTCTATGCTCACCTGTCGGAAATTTTGGTTCAACCCGGTCAACAGATCGAACAAGGAACCGTGATTGGGCGGGTTGGTAGTACCGGCAATTCCACAGGTCCCCACCTTCACTTTGAAATCCGCCAGCTAACGCAAGAAGGCTGGATGGCGGTGGACTCAGATGCCTACTTGGAATATGGTCTGGCGCAAATGATCAAAGCTTTGCAAACCGCCCATTCCGCTCCTTCCGCTCCATCAGCGTCATCTGCTCCGTTAACCCCGCAACCAGGCAGCTAAGAATTAAAAATTAAAAATTCATCTTTTTTAATTTTTGATTTCTAAAGATACCCGTGTTCTACCAAGAAAGCGGGTGTAATTCCATCCATCCCGATCGTAGCGGGTGCATTCTGCTCAGATGTTCGTGCTGGATAACGCAGAAATTTTTCCACGTACTTGCCCAGAATATCTCCTTCCAAATTCACCAAACTGCCAGTTTGTAAATAAGGTAGGTTTGTCTCGGCATAAGTATGAGGAATCACCGCTACCGTAAACCAACTTCCATCAGGGTCGCAATCTGCCACCGTCAGACTCACCCCATTAACGGCAATACTGCCTTTGGGGATAATGTACCGAGCAATCTGGCGCTGCTCCCCATCCTCTGCTGCCGGTATCTCAAAGCGCATTTCCCAGGAAGTAGCAGTTTGTACCGACTCTTGCAGACAGCCTATTCCGTCTATGTGACCTGTTACAAAATGTCCTCCTAGCTTGCTGCCAACCCGGAGAGAGGTTTCTAAATTCACGTAGGCGGCGGCTTGTTCTCGCTGTCCTAAGGTGGTGCGACTGAGAGTTTCCGGAGAAGCGGTTGCCACAAAGCCTTGAGGCGAAATTTCCTCTACCGTCAGACAAACGCCATCCACCGCCACACTATCGCCAATCGCTAAATCTGACAGTATCAGCTGACAAGTATCTCCCACGCAGGAAAGCCCAAAACGGTCTTCTCCCAGAGAGTTAATAGTTCCTAGAGCTTGAATTAATCCGGTAAACACTGTTTTTAAGTGAAATTAGGTAAATAACGGTCATTGGCAAACGGTCGTCGCTCATGATTCAGTGAAAAAACCGAAAAACAACTTGCTTTTAGATGTAATTAATCGGATTTCGACCTACTGATAACTGATAGCGAACAACCAGCGAAGGGATGAAGGCAATCGGTCTATATTTTTTAGTAAAATCTCCAGCGAATCGTTCTAAGACTGAGGCATACTGGGAGATACAGCTTTGTTGATCCCAACTTAACCAAGTCTTCATAGCTGGTTGTACCTTCGCTTGGTAAGGTGATTAGAACCGCAAGCGTGTTTGTTAAACCCCACTACCTCCAGTACCAGTTTATAGCTTTGCTTTATCCCCCCGACGCCTACCGTGTTCTAGAGGCCAAGCTGATGATTGAAATGAAAGTCGCTGGAATTGCATTAGATGCCGTGACGCGCAGCCCGATTGTGTTGCTCAAAGATGCCTCGGAGCGACGAGCCTTGCCAATTTATATTGGGCAAGATCAGGCAAAGGCAATTATCAGCGCTTTGGAAAAACAAACCCCTCCCCGTCCCCTGACTCATGACCTCCTGGTGAATATCCTGGACGTTTGGAATATGACCTTAGAGCGGATCATTATTCACTCGCTTCAGGACAATACCTTTTATGCGATCTTGAGTGTCCGGCAGGGTGAGGTAAAAAAGGAGATTGATGCTCGGCCTAGTGATGCGATCGCGATCGCCATCCGCACTGGCAGCCCCATTTGGGTAATGGAAGAAGTCATTGCTGATGCTTCTATCCCTGTCGATCGCGATGCCGATGAGGCAGAACGCCGAGCCTTCCGTGATTTTGTATCGAAGCTTCGACCGGAAGATTTGATCCAGCGAGGAGGCTCCAGCACGGAATCATAGCACACCAAGGGCAAACGTAAAAAGGCAAAAGCCAAAAGCAAGAAAATGAACTTTTTACTTGGGCGATCGCGGCTGTCTCTTGCTCTTTCTTTTTACTTTTTATGCGTTATCGGCGGTTTGGAAAAACAAATTTACCGCTTTCAGTGTTTTCTTGCGGGACGATGCGCTGTCTGGCTTCCTTTGAAGATGCCTACCAGACGGTGCATCAAGCCGTTGCTTGTGGAATTAATCACTTAGAAACCGCGAGGGGTTACGGCAAAAGCGAAGAATATCTCGGTGCCGCTTTAGCCGCAGGATTGCCCCAGTCGCGAGAACAGCTTTATATCACTACCAAACTTCCCCCAAGCAGTGACGCCGATACGATGCGTCGGTGGATTGATGAGTCGCTCTTGAACTTACAGACTGATTTTGTGGATTGTCTGGCGATTCATGGCCTTAACACCAGGGAACATTTAAACTGGGTGCAAGCGGATGGAGGCTGTATGCAGGCGGTGCAGGAAGCCGTAGCAGATGGCAGAGTTCGACACGTTGGCTTCTCTACCCACGGACCGCTGGATGTGATTCTAGCGGCGATTAACACCAATTTATTTGAATTCGTCAACCTGCATTATTATTACTTTTTCCAGCGCCATGCCCCGGCGGTTGAGTTAGCCAACCAAAAGGATATGGGAATTTTTATTATTTCACCAGCGGATAAGGGGGGGCTACTCTACACGCCACCGGAAACGCTTCAACATCTGTGCCATCCCTTTTCACCCCTAGAACTAAATTATCGGTTTCTGTTGAGCGATCGCCGCGTTACCACCCTCAGTGTTGGCCCAGCGAACCCCAGCGAATTGACGGAATGTTTGGCGGTTGCTGAGCGCGATGAACCGCTAAAACCGGAGGAAATTGAAGTTTTCGACCGCTTACAAGCTCATTTAGGAGTAATTTCTCCAGATTTATGTAGTCAATGCTACGCTTGTTTGCCCTGTCCAGAAAACATCAATATTCCAGAAATATTGCGCCTGCGTAATTTAGCGGTTGCTTATGACATGACAGCGTATGGTCAATACCGCTACCGAATGTTTGAAAATGCCGGTCACTGGTTTCCGGGGATGAAAGGCGATCGCTGCACTGACTGTGGTGACTGTCTGCCCCGATGCCCTCAACATTTAGACATTCCAGCGCTTTTGCGTGATTCTCACCAGCGTCTGAATGGACAACCTAGGCGTCGGCTTTGGGAATAATCGTAACGGTAGTTGCGTAAAGATAGTTGCGTGAACAGATTTTAAGGCAACCAGGATGTAGGGACAGGGTATTTGTGCCCTTGCCTGATGCTGTTATCACTCCGACGATGAACAGTATCTTTAGCTTATTGGTTTAAGTTTTACACCTATCTAAAGATATATACTTGTTAAGATGTTTAGTGATCTGGATTACCGACACATTGATTTATGTAAAATAGCTTAAAAAAGAATTTTGCTAATCCATTGGTTAAGGTTGGTTTAAAGTTTGACTTTGAGAAGGTGGGCTTTGAATATTCCATAACTATATTTGGTAGTCATGAAAAATCAGCTTACCTCTACAGAAAATCTAGTTCGCAGAATTGTATCTATTTATATATTAATTAGCATTATTTATATTGTTTCTGGGAATGAAATACTTAATTTACTGAGCAAGAATTTAGCGTTTTTAATCCAGTTAGAGACGCTGAAAGAGTGGGGATTTATTCTATCTATTAGCGGGTTGTTGTATGTTCTAATTCGCGCTGGCTTACAATTGCAACAATCCGAGCATAATTATCGCCGTATCTTTGAGAACACCGTTGAGGGAATTTATCAAGTTACGGATGATGGACGCTATATGAATGCGAATCCAGCGCTGGCACGCATTTATGGCTACAACTCACCAAATGAACTTATTGGCAATCTTCATTGGCACGCAAGCAATTTGGAGTTGTACCAATTACTCCAAAAAACTGATGCCGTAACGGGATTTGAATCTCAGGTTAATCGCCCCGACGGCAGTTGCATTTGGATTTCTTCTAATGCCCGTGCTGTGCGCGATCGCAGTGGCAAGCTACTTTACTACGAAGGTACCGTTGAAGACATTACCAGCCGTAGGCGGACAGAGCAAGCACTGTTCGACAGTAAGGAACAATATCGCGTTATCTCAGAACTGACCTCTGATACCTATTGCCTAACAGTTGCCCCTGACGGTCAAATGACAACCGAATGGGTGTCAGAGACCTTTTTGCGAGTGAGCGGTTACACGTTCGCGGAAATTATCACTCTTGATGGCTGGCGGCGGCTTATTCATCCCGACGACTGGTTAAAAGTTCAGCAAAATTTTCTCAACCTAGTTTCTGGTCACTCTGAGATTAGCGAACACCGGATTGTGACCCGTAGCGGTGAAGTTCGATGGTTACGAAATTATGCGCGATCGCAATGGGATGAGCAAAAACAAAGAGTTATTCGGATTTTGGGGGCATTGCAAGATATCACAGACTGCAAAGCCGCTGAAGCGTTACTTCAGCGAAGTGCTGGCGAGATTAATCAAATTTTTAATATGCTGCCCAGTTTTGTCTGGAAGTTCTGCCCTGCGACCACCCAGTTTATCTATGCCAGCGATATTCTAACCGAACTCAGTGGCATTTCTACACAGGCATTTTTTGAGAATTATCAAGTTTGGGACGAGCGAGTCGATTTAGGGCATGAATCCCAAGAAGCAATTCGGATAGCTTGGGAAGCAATTACCAAAGGCGAACCCTATCAGGTTGTTTATCTTTTTCACACTCTTCATAGAGGCGATCGCTGGTTTGAAATTACAGCGAGACCTGCCATAGAAGATGGCCTTCTCTATTACTACGGCAGTACCGCAGACATCAGCGAAAGGCAACGGCAGACGATGTTATGCAAGCAGGCAGAAACAGCCTTACGGCAAGCAAATGAAGCGTTAGAAATCCGAGTCCAAGAGCGTACCGTTGAGCTAGAAGATGTTGTCCAGGCACTCCAAGCAGAGATTGCCGAACGCAAGCTCGCTCAAGAAACCTTAAAGCATTATCAATTGCTATCGGAACATGCCCGTGACATTGTTTTGTTTATTGGGAATCAAGGGCAAATTATCGAAGCGAATCAGGCGGCAATTCAGGCATACGGTTACGAACGCGAAGAGATTGTTGCGTTAAACATTCAGGACTTGCGAGATCCTCCAACTCATACAGCGATCGCTCAACAACTGGAGCAAGCAGAACAGCGAGGCATCTTATTTACTACCACTCACCGCCGCAAAGATGGCAGCACTTTTCCAGTGGAAGTCAGTTCCCAAAGCTGGGTAATTGACAATCAAAGAGTTTTATTAAGTATTATTCGGGATATCAGCGAAAGCCTCCGGCACGTCACGCTACGCAAACTGGCAGAGGAGGCATTGCAAAAAAGCGAGGAACGGTTCCGCAATTTGCTGGAAACTACCAGCGATTGGGTATGGGAGGTAGATGAGAATGCTGTTTATATTTACACAAGTCCCAAAGTGCGCGACATCTTAGGTTACGAACCTGAAGAAGTTTTGGGAAAAACGCCCTTTGACTTAATGCCGCCGGAAGAAGCCTTCCGGATTGCGAACACTTTTGGGCCAATTGCTGCCCAAGCAATACCATTCTCTTGCCTAGAAAATATTAACATCCACAAAAACGGTCATCGAGTTGTTCTAGAAACCAGTGGCGTCCCAGTTTTTGATAGCTCTGGGAAATTTTGTGGCTATCGCGGTATAGATCGGGACATTACCGAACGCAAACAATCTGAAGAAGCTCTGAGGGAAAGTGAAGAGCGATTCCGAACAATTTTTGAAAGAGAAGCGATGGGTGTCGTCCTGACCACTTTAGAGGGGCGGCTTTTGGCAAGTAATCCCAAGTTTCGGGAAATTTTAGGTTATAGCGAACAAGAACTACAAGGGATGCTTTTCACTGAGTTGGCGCATCCAGATGACGCCATGCAAGATCGGGAACTTTACCAAGAGTTAATGGCTGGAAAGCAGGATTCTTACCATTTGGAAAAGCGCTATATCTGCAAGGATGGTCATGTGGCTTGGGGCTACTTGACCGTTTCTTTGATTCGCAGTCCCAGCGGTGCCCCTCAATTTAGCACTGCCACCATTCAAGACATTACCGAACGCAAGCAGATAGAAGCAGCGCTGCGGGAATCGGAAGAGCGTTTCCGCCAATTAGCGAAAAATATTCCGCAAGTTTTCTGGATGACGACTCCCGATGAGAAACAAATGCTCTATATCAGTCCCCCTTATGAGCAGGTATGGGGGCAAACTTGCGAAAGCCTTTATCAGCAGCCTGAATCTTGGCTGGATTCTATTTATCCAGAAGATCGGCAGTCGGTGATAGATGGGCTTGAAAAACGCCAACAAGAAGTGGACGACTACGAATATCGGATTATCCGCCCGGATGGGACGATTCGCTGGATACGCGATCGCTCCTTTCCAGTTCGGGACGAGACAGGGCAAGTCTATCGAATTGCCGGAATTGCAGAGGATATTAGCGATCGCAAGCGAACGGAGGAGGAGGTTTATTTTCTGCAAACCATGACCCAAGCTATTTTTGAGTCTCCAGACTTTCACTCAGCGCTATTCGTAGCACTCCAGAAAGTGTGTGAAGCCACTGGCTGGGATTTTGGGGAAGCCTGGATTCCACAATCCGACAACAGCGTTCTCGAATGCAGTCGAGGTTGGTATAGCCGTGCCACTTGTCTAGAGGAATTCCGGCAAGGAGGCGAGAACTTGACCTTTGCACCAGGGATTGGGTTACCCGGTCGTGTCTGGGTCTCAAAACAACCAGAGTGGCAACGAGATGTTTCCGGTGAGTCGCATCAAGTTTATTTCAGGGTAAATTTGGCAATGAAAATTGGATTAAAAGCCGCTTTAGGAATTCCAATTATTGCTGATGATACTGTTTTGGCTGTCCTTGTGTTTTATATGTTTGAATCTTGCGAACAAGACGAACGACTCATCGAACTGATTTCCGCTTCAACTGAATTGGGATTATTCATGCAGCGCAAGCGAGCAGAAGAAGAAATTCGCAATGCTTTGGAAAAAGAAAAGGAACTGCACGAACTAAAATCCCGTTTTGTTTCTATGACTTCTCACGAATTTCGTACCCCGTTATCGACTATTTTGTTTTCGGCTGGATTGCTTGAAAATTACGGCTTTAAATGGACAGAAGAGAAGAAAAGGATTCATCTGCATCGAATTAAAACTGCTGTTCAACGGATGGACGGGATGTTAGATGAAGTGTTGCTTATTGGCAAAAATGAAGCTGGCAAGACAGAGTTTAACCCTGCCGCGATAGAGCTAGGAACATTCTGCCAAGACCTTGTAGCAGAAATGGAACTAACAGCAGGCGATCGCCATTCCCTAATTTTCTCAAGTCAGGGAGAATGTCTCGCAGCTTGCATTGATGAAAAACTGCTGCGCCACATCCTCAGCAATTTACTCTCAAATGCTATCAAATATACCCCAGGGGGGGGTATTATAAAATGCGAACTTAGCTGCCACAATGGGGAAGCCATCTTCCAAATTAAAGATCGAGGAATTGGCATTCCTCCACAAGATCGGCAACGATTGTTTGAAACCTTCCATAGAGCTTCTAATGTTGGCAATATTCCTGGAACTGGCTTAGGATTAGCGATTATTAAAAACTTTGTAGACTTACACAAAGGCAAAATCACCGTAGAAAGTGAAGTCGGAGTGGGTACAACCTTTACGATTAAGTTACCGTTGAGCGGGGATTGTTAAGCTTCAGGGGCTAGTTTTAACCCGTTATAGCAAGGATTTTAATAACGGTATCTTTATATACCAAACTTGGAAAAAATCTTCCTCTACATTCTTTTCCTGTCTTCGCTGATTTTTTCATTCTAGGCGGCTTGACCGTTACCTAGGTTCGATTAATAAGGTTAGTTACTATAGGAAGGTAAGAACTTCTTATATTTATTTTTGATAAGCATTAAATATAAAATTTTGAATTCAATTAATTTACTTTCCCTTGCAAGTGAAATTATAATGAATTAATTGTCTAATATTTATGGATAACCCCATAGATATTGCTGGTAAATCTGGCTTTGAAAAAGTATAAAAATAGACTTTTATCCAGTGAGGGGGTGCATAATTTCACTTAAACAAATGTTATTACAGATTGATAAAATCTAAATTCAGGAAGTAGGACAACCTTTATAAATTAAATAGTTTGCACAACATCGGGGAAATAAAAAGTTTGATTTTGTAAGAAAAACCATAAATTAAAGGAAATTTAGAGAAATGTCAAAAATTCTAGTTATTGAAGATGAAGAAGCAATCCGCGAAAACATATTAGAACTATTGGAGGCAGAAGAGTTCGAGGCGACAGGTGCAGAAAATGGTCTTGCTGGCGTACAGATAGCAAGAACGATTCGCCCAGATTTAATTATTTGCGATGTCATGATGCCCGATTTAGATGGTTTTGGTGTTTTGATGGCGCTGCGTCAAGATCCTGTCACCGCAACAATTCCCTTCATTTTTCTGACTGCCAAAGCTGAAAAAGCCGATTTGCGTCAAGCGATGGAATTAGGGGCAGACGACTATTTAACCAAGCCTTGTACGCCTGAGGAAATACTCAAAGCGATCGCTGCCCGCCTCGAAAGACAAAGAGCCATTACTCAACCCTATACCTTAGCGCTCAGGCAAGCAGCAGAAAGACTCAATCACTTAGTTCATTACGATAGCGTGACAAACCTTCCCAATCGCTTGCTATTGCGAGAGCGGTTTAATCAAGTTATCAGTAAGCGACAAGATGAACACAAAAGCGATTCCAAAACCCAGGAGAACGAATCGCCTCTTGCCTCTGCCCAGCAGCCACTCAACGTTCAACCTGTCCCGCTGCTGTTTCTAGGATTAGATCGGTTTCAACGGATTAGTGACATCTTGGGAAATCAAGGGAGTGACCGATTAATTAAACTAATTGTCGAACGAATCACCACCTGTCTCAGCCGACAGGACACGATTGCGCGATTGAATTTAGATCAATTTGCAATTATTCTGGCAACCTTAAGTCAAAGACAAACGGTTGCCAGTGTCGCCCAAGCGATTTTGTCATCGCTGAATGAACCCTTCTCCTTAGAAGACGGTCAAATCTTCCTCACTGCCAGCATTGGCATTACCTTCTATCCCAACGACGGGCAAGATTTAGACACCCTGATGAAGATGACAGCAGCGGCGATGTCCTACACCCAAAAGCTGGGAGGAAATCACTATCAGTTTTATGCGACGGACATCAAGGCTGATTATGGCGAAGCGCTGGTGCTAGAAGCGAGTCTGCGCCGTGCCTTAGAACAAAGTGAATTTCACGTGTATTATCAGCCCCAAGTAAATCTCCAAACTGGAGAAATTAGCGGTGCAGAAGCCTTAGTGCGTTGGCAGCACCCGACGCGGGGGCTGGTTTCACCCGCTGAATTTATTCCTATGGCAGAAGAAACGGGTTTAATTGTCCCGCTTGGCGAGTGGGTATTGCAAACTGCCAGTGCCCAAACGCAAAAATGGCGAGACGCTGGATTTATATCGTTCCGCGTGTCAGTGAACTTGTCAGGGCGTCAATTTAGCCAAGCTGATTTAAGCCAGCGAATTGTCCGAGTATTGGAAACTACAGGTTTGAACCCAGATGCATTGGAATTGGAGCTGACTGAAAGTATCCTTGTGCAAAATGCTTCAATGGCGATCGCTACTTTAAATGAACTGAAACAGTTGGGGATTCATATCGCAATTGATGATTTCGGTACTGGCTATGCTTCCTTAAGCTATCTCAAACAATTTCCCTTCGATACTTTGAAAATTGACCGATGCTTTGTTCAGGATGTTACTAGCGATACCCAAAACCGAGCGATTATGACCGCTGTGATTCAACTCGCTCACAATCTGAATTTGAAAGTTACGGCTGAGGGGGTAGAAACTCGCGCTGAACTAGCTTTCTTAAGCCAGCAGCATTGCGATGCCATGCAAGGCTATCTATTTAGTCGTCCCGTACCCGCAGCAGAATTTGAAACCTTGTTAAGTGCCGGTAAACGGTTGCCGATGCAAGTTGTATGAATTAATCTACGTTTATTTACAAACCGTTCGCTGAATCAATCGCTGGAACCATTAGCAATTCTTACCAGACAATAACTGCATGAATTAGCGCGAGTAAACATGGAACCTCTACAGGAACCAACCAAATCTGGAGCGAAACTTAAACAATTTAGGCAGGCGTACACGGCAGATGACAATGCTGCGAGAAGTCAGATCCATCAAACAGGGAAAAAGATTGCTTCTTCCTTGCTGTTATCAGCTTTAGCAATTCTTACTTCGTGTCTTGTCCCTTTGTTAACGCAGGCACAAACACCACCCACACTGCTGCCTTCTCCCGAACCTTTAGACTTAAAACTACTCGATCCAGAGTCTCGCCCACCGAGAAGTCAAGTCATTAGAGCCGATAGTATGTCCCAAGCTAAACCAACGGTTCCCAGCCTTTGGTGGGCGGAGGAACAGTTTGGTGGCAAATTACTAGAGAACTGGCTAGCGTACCCGGATCGCCAGCGGGTGGATTTGGTTGTAAACCGACAACTCTGGAGCCTTCTGAACTATATAGGACGCTATAGCTTTGTCAACAGCTTTGGGACGGTTGCCAGAGATTATGGCTATAACACCAGGGTGTTTATTGCCAATCAACCACAAGAACCGCTAGCAACCTACACTTGTAATTTCAGTACCAATCCAGTCGTCTGCGATCTGGATATTGTCTCCTCTGGTCAAAATAGTCTGCGAGTTCGTTCTAAACCGTTGGGCGGATTTCCTGCCACAGGGAACGATACGCAAGCGCCGTAGACTGGGGAAGTGGAAACAGAAATTCACTCTTGTCCAGTATCTGAGTATCTGGCAGCAAGATGGAGTTCGTTTTTAAAAATTCAGGTAACTCTGCTGGGTTCATGCCAGCAACAATTGGTGAGGCGGCGCGGCTGAACAGAGAAATTTCCGTAGCCGGTTTGGATTCCCAACAAAAATTAATCCAATCTTGCAACAGAGGATTCGCCGCAGCACCAGCAGGTTGCACCCATAAGTCTGACCACAAGGCGGTTCCAGACACAGGAACCACCGCAGCAATGTTGCGATCGCGCTTCATCACCGACAATACATCTGTTGACCAACCCACCGCCAGCCAGGTGTCTCCTAGCAATAACGGTTGCAGATAGGTATCGGAACTATAAAATTTCACCTGCTGGTGCAACTTTTGCAGGGTATTTTTCAACTCAGGAATTCTGTCTATCCGTTCCGTGTTGTAAGAATGACCCAACCGTTTTAAGGTTAGACCAATCACTTCTCGCGGTTGATCTAAAAGTGAAATGCGATCGCGCAGTTCTTCTCGCCACAAATCTTGCCAATCCGTCGGTGTCCATCCCAAAGATTTGAATTTGTCGCGGCGATAGATAATTACTGTGCTTCCCCAGCGATAGGGCGCACCCCAAATTTTTCCAGCGGGGTCAGATTGACCTTGACTATTGCGTTTCACAAGTTCTTGCCATCGGATTGGCAATTGATTCCACCCTCCCGCCTGTGTGAGTTCGAGGGGTTGAATGAGTTTCTGCTCAATTGCCTGTGCTAACCAGAAATCTCCCAAAGTCACTAGATCGGCAATGACGGGTTTTTTCGGGGTAATCAGCGGTAAGTTCCGACCCCAGCCCTGGTTCGCTTTACCGGGATTATGCCAAGTTTCTAGACTCGCAAATAAATCTTTTAACTGTGTGGCTGGCGTAAAATCTAGAGTTGCCGATTGCTTGAGGCTCTGGCGAAATTTAGTTAACAGCTGAGCGGGAATGGAATTTTTCAGAAGTCTAACTCTTAGTGTGGGGTTTTGGGAATTTCCACACCCTGCAAGCATCTGACTCAAGGTCAGCGTTCCAGCACCCAGCAGAAAAGACCGTCTCTTCATAGTTGTAGCAACTAGCAATCCTTCTGATTAGCAATTCGCTATTCGCTGTTTATAGCGCTTGTCGGCGCTCGACACCAAAGCCGACCAAATCGATTACCGTTGGTTGTTCTCCGGGTTCGGGTCGTTGGTAAGTAATAATTGTTCTGAGCCGCGTATCCGGCGCTACAATCCGCATTTGATCGACCGCAACAGAACGTCGATAATAGGTGATCATTTCCAGCGTTTGGCGAGTGGGCTGATAGGTAAAGCGCCCCGCGATCGCTCCCGCTTCTGAGTATCCCTCATCCCGCAGATAAAAACCCTTAATCGCTTCCCCATCTACAACTTCCGCCACGCTCGGTGGAGCGGGGATTTCGGCGGGCGATTCCCCAGGCACCACGTAGGCATCCGGCACAAATAAAGCCTTCAAACTCATGGATACTCGTTCGCCCGTTTCCGAGACGGTATCAAAGGCGATCGCAAACCCAGGACAGGCATTTTCTTCTTCGGTTGCTTGGGCAAGATTTACCTTTATGCCATTTGACGAAGAAAAGGACAAAATTTGCTGCTTTTGTTCCCATGTCAGGGCTTTTACCGAATATTCCGTATGAGAGCGTTCAATCTGACCGCTAAGGACAGAATGATACATTCTTTCTGTTGTCCATACCCCGGTGCAAGCGGTAAAAAACTCTCTGATGCTGAGCATTTTTTCCAAAAAAGCAATATTTAACGCAAGTAAAAGGTGATTAGCTTGCTTGATTAACTTAACATACGTCCGTGTTCTTCGGTGCTGATAAAGGTTCTAGCCGTTGCTACAGTTTTTTGCACTGCGATCGCCGTTGCCATCTTCTTTATCTATTCGATAAGTATATTGGATAAGTATATTTTCTGTTCCTCCTTTTGATAGAGGAACTTCTTAGGGCTGAAAATCAAAATAAACGGAATATAGGGCTAGAATCGCGAAAATTTCCAATAAATCTTCAGAATTGAGAATTTAATATTTCTACATCATAAATCCTGCTATAAAAACCGCTTTTCATGTTTATTCAGCCTTGACCTAAAAAGGCTCAATCGATCCCAACTCCAGCTTCATAAATTCATCTTGCTCAATAGTTAAATAATTTGTAAGTAAAACAGTTTTTTAACTATTTTTTTATAACATGAAAGAAATCAAGTTAACGCCTAGTGGGAATTGCATGGATTCACTTCAAAAGCAAGTCATCACTTTAAATCATAAAGTTGATGTCCTTTACGAAATGATTGACCAGTTGAGCGAAAAAGTCTCTGAAGCTTTGTCTAAAAGCAAAGCAGCGGCTATCCAAGGAGGTACACCCGCACCTTTAGGAGTCAGTAATAGCCGCTATGCCTATAAAAGCTACAGCAATCAGTCTCCAGTAATGGAGCACAAAGATGTCTTAGTTGATACAAACTCTGTAGATAGTAACTCTCATAGCAGCGAGAAAGATTTGTCACCGACCATTCAAATCCAACGGCTAACGGCACAGCTCACCGCTGCCTATAATCGCATTGCTGCTTTAGAAGAACAGTTACTCTCTCAGAGAATTCACTCTTAAACAATCGGCAGGCGGGATACAGCTAGAAGGCTTGCAGATAGAGAAGAAAGAATAAACACTGGCTTTATGCTTCACACTTCATATTTCGGACTTCAACAACGCTCGATTAACATTTCAATGGCTTGGAGTAATTGCTCCTGGTGCCAACCCTGAGTTAAATGAGCCGCGATCGCACATCCGCCCGCACCCATGCCTTCTTTAACGTATCCCTGCTCATAAGCCCGCAGTTGAGGATAACGAGAGGGCGCAAAACTCAGCCCAGTCCCCAATAAGGGGACTGGGCTAATTGTTTTTGCTAAGCCGACCGTATCACCAGTTGGATCTTCTGCCACCCAGCGAGTCGTTCCCACCACAACTTGTTCGGGTTCCCAAGATAGGGAATATTGACGCCCAAGCGCTTGCATCAAGGCATAGACAGCCAGCATTTGCGTTCCACCCGCCAGCATGACACCGCAAGTGCGACTTGCAGCGATCGCCATCCCCGCAACCGCAATTTGCATCGGATCGCCAATTGCCGCAACCAGATGTAACGGGTCTTGTGTCAGATGAACGCTACCCTTATGTCCCTGAGTTTCTCTGCTCCTAAAGGCTTTCAGCCCAGCTTCCACCACCGCCCACTTTTGCGCGTGATTGCAGCTAGGATGGCTGCTGTTGACCTTACCGGCAGCGGGGACACCCAAGCCCGTTAAAATTGCCAAAGCCGTTGTCGTTCCCCCTACGACGCACTCTCCCAGAATTAAATATCCATCCGGGATACTTGCCGCTAGTTTTTGCCCCCAAATCAGTCCTTGTTCCCACAGATGTTTCACTGTCGCAAGAGGCAAAGCATTTCCGCCGCTGAGACACTGGGCAGGGGCACCTTCCAAATCAATGACTGGAACAGTTGGCGGCTGGGGCAATCCAGCATTGAACAAATAAACAGGAATACCGAGTGCTTCAACCACCGCGCGGGAGATTAGCACTGGAGAGGCACCCGCTTGCAGAGGAGGCAGAGGATATTGAGGCTGAGGCTGAGGGCCTTTATACAAAAATTCCGCATCTGCGATCGCTGTATATTGTCGATCCTCTGGCGTTGCTCCAGCTGCTGAAATACCGGGGATCAGCCCGGTGGCGGTAAAGCCCAAAATACAAGCAAACACCGATGGACGTCCCCGATATCGCTGGAGCCATCGATGTCCCGGTTCTATCTGAGTGTAGACATGAATCATCGAGTTTTGGATTTTGGATTGAGGGTTGAGTCGTGGTGAGGCTCAAAGCAACTGGAAAAAGGCGAAATCAACCTTTAACTTTTCTCCCTCATTCTTCATAATCCAGCAGCACTTGCACCCAATGAGGGGGACGGGGAATCGGGTTGCCCAAACGATCGAGTAGCAGCAAAGCCACCAGATGCACGACAAACATATAGATAACGTTATTGAGAATAATCATGCCGAATGCGATCGCTTGAATCAAAGATAGACTCGGCTCTTGCAGTAGCCCGATCTTGACAAATACCCACTCTGCCAGTTCCGTCACCTGGCTAGTCATGTAAACCCAGAGGTCTTCCCCCAATAAAATCGACAGCAGCCAAAACCGAAAAAAGAATCCAAACGTACCAATAATTGTCCCCGTACCAATCGAGAACAGCCAGCTGCTCCTGCGCCGCCACAAAGCCCCCAGTTGGACACCCATGAGACCGTAGGGGATCAGAAACAGAATGCTGCGAGTTGGTCCCATTAGGACGGACAACAGCAACCCAGAAACCAACGCTGCCATCCAAGCCGCCCGGTGTCCCCATCGCAGGTATACGAGGGCAATCGGGATTGGGAAAAACATCCGCAGCAGCGGTCCCATTGGAAAGTAATAATTAATCAGCCAAATCAGGCTACAAGTACTAGCCAGAAAGGCAGTTTCCACCATGATCAGGGGAGCAACTGCTTTCACCTGGGGTTCGGAATAATTGTTCCCTTGGGCACTGGTTGCCGGGGGTGTTTCGCTTAGATTCGCCTCATCTTCGATTTTCTGAGAATTCCCCAGACCAGAAGCTTGACCGTCTTCAAAAGGATCGCTCATGCAGATTAAAAAACAAAGCCAGATCCTAAATTTAACCTCTATTCCCGTTTTGAGCCGAGCTTCAGCAGCTTCAGGAGAGAATTACAAGACCCATTACCAATTTCCAGTATCCCTTTATCCATCCGCTATTTCCCCAGTCGCCAGTGATTCAGGATGCTCCGTATCTATGCCCTGAATTACCAACACCGAACAGGGAGCGTGGTGCAGCACATAATTACTCACACTCCCCAGCAAAGCTTCTGTCAATCCCTTGTGCCCCCGACGTCCCATCACAATCAAATCGGCACCCCAATTCTCAGCTGCTTGACATAACATTTGCCCAGCCTCGCCTACTTTGTAATCAAACTCCGTCGGCACTTTCTGACGGGTAGATTTTTCGCAGTAACTTCGGAGCAAATCTTGCACCTGTTGGATTCGCCTTTCGAGCGTGAGGTGGTGATTCTCATAGGATGTCATCATCTGAGGATACAAACCCATCTCACCAGAGAGCCGTGGCGTTATTTCACCGAGTATCTCGCTATTGAGGCAATGTAGCAGCATCATTGCTCCACGATTCGCCTGCGCCAATTCCAGCGCTTGAGCGAAGACAGCCTGACATAAAGAAGAGTCGTCGATAGCAACCAATATTTTCTGAAAACCCATGACTAGGCACCCAGATAAATGGCAGTTGGGCACCCAGAGTGCCGCTGCCGTATATTTATTAGACGATTAGCCGTTCCAAAGCCGCCAAATCGGGAATGCACAAGATATCGTGGTCGCGCATAATCAGCGCCTTTTTTTCCAGCTTTGTTAAAACCCGCGTCACCGTTTCTCGCGCCAGACCGCTGAGGCTGCTTAACTCACGATGGGGTAAATTCGGGATCATCGTTCCTTTTTGGGCAGTTTTTCCCTGTCCTTCTGCTAAGAATAATAACGTGTCGGCAACGCGGGACATACTATCTGATTCTCGCAATCGGAGGCGACGGTTGACTTGACGCAGGCGTTTTGCCATCAGCTGAGCCAAGCGAACGCCTGCTAGTGGTTCGTTATGAATTAACTGAACAAAATCTTGAGCAGGCATACTGCCAATCGTCGTAGGAGTTAGCGTAATTACATCCGTTGAACGAGGAACCTCATCCAACGCTGCCATTTCGCCAAAAAGTTCTCCTTTGCCAAGAATATTCAGCGTTACCTCTTTACCATCAAGGTTGTAGGTGCGAATTTTCGCCCAACCCTCCAGAATAAAGTAGACAGAGCCGCCCCAGTCATTTTCCAGCAAAATCACCTGATTTGCAGGATGGGTACGAGTGACGACATGGGAAGTGGCTTTCTCCACAACGGTCTCTGGTAAGCCGGTAAACAAAGGTGTGGAGCGAATCAACGCATTCATGTTAGAGTTCGGTTCGCGGGGGGTGTATCGGTCTTCCATCGGGCCAACACAAATGAAAAAGCTAAGAACTGATAAAGAGTGGCCCACTGGAGTGGGGCTAGCTGGTAGCGTTTGAATCAAGAGCAACCGTTGAGCCGGAAACTTTCAGCAATCAGGTCGGCATCTCCCGAATATGGTGTTTACGCTCTCGAAGATAATTAGGCTGAACAGGAGGCTCTTGGCAGCGTACCAATCAGAGTTAGGAGGCACCCATTGAGCCAGTGACCCTATCTTTATTATCCTCATAGAGGAAACCCGCGACTCGCTGCTGACGCATCTAGCAAAACTCACATCTTAATCCAAAACGCTTTGATTTTGGGCGATCGCTTTCTTTGTACCCATTGGGTGACAAAACGCTACAACCCAAAATTCTATCTACATTTAGAATTACCAGTCTTGAAATAATTCACCCGGTAGATGCAACACCCTGTTTAATATAAGTTGTTCTTGTTGGGCAGTCTAACATTATAGGCAGTGGCAGTATAGTAACTTCTGATAACTGTGCAATCGTTCTAGCCAGGGATTCCATTGTGACTCACGAGACGGATGCGATTTCTACACTAATCGCTAACATTGACAGCATCCTCTACAAGGCCAGCTCCCGTCGGCCTTGGCTCAGGTCAGTTGATGTCCAAGAGCAGCGTCGGCTTCTAGAGCAGGTTCGTACCTATTTAGTCTCACAGCAACAATTAGGCGCTGGAGATGAAGCTCGGCATCAGGAATACCAACCGCAGGCAACAGCACGACAGATTGTGCAAGCGGTTGAGCAAGACATGGAAGCGGTGCGAACCAGCTTGATGCACTCCTTGCAGGGGGATCTGGAGAGTCTCCGCCAACAGCGGGAATCTCTGGTTCTAGAGATTCGGCAGATGGAGAGTTATCGGCTGCACCATCGAACGCTTGCCCAGCAACAAGCGGCACAGCAGCAACTAATTTCCGAATTTTTGCAGGTACTTTCTAGTCGCTTGCAGGAAACTCTCACGCAACAGATGGCTCAAACCCTGAGAAATTTGGAAACTCAGTTTTTGAGTGCTGAGGTACTCCCTCCAGAAGGTCAAAAACAACCGTATAATTTCTCACCTAGCTATTCAGACGCGATATCTAGCAATTCTTTACCTTTACATCCGCGAGAGCGCCTGGAACAACTGCAAACGTTACAGGCAAAATCCGATCAACTGCTAGCAACGCTGGATTCAACCATTCGTACAGTCTTCGAGGCACTGCAACGCAATCTTGTTAGCTATCAAGAGTCCTTGGCCCAAGGACTTGATAAAATGCACAACTTGGGGCAGCAAAGCGAGGTGATGTTTACAGAGTTGGTAAATCAGCTCACCGAGCAGTTCCAGCAAGAAGCCTCAGCAATTTTGCAATCGTCTCGGCAGTCACAAGTAGATGCAAGTAGCGCGAGTCCGACTGCGACAACACCAGGGATCGGCGCTCTGCAACTGCCCTATCCCCAGAGGGAACCCCAAACGCTGGATCAACCCTCCTCTCCACCTTCTAATCGCAACGAATTCAATTTCTCGCCGAATGATGTTCCTGTCGCCAGACAGCCATTGCCGTATCCGGGGGTTGAATTGCCCCTCCGCTCGGTGGAACAGGAGCAGCCGCAAAGTCCCCAGTTCAATCTGCCAACGGACCGCTTAGGCGAGTCGGTACAAAGGCAAGCCTCCTCAAAGGATAATCTTTTTGGGACAGCATCGTCTGCTAGCACTCCATCGAACCCTACCTCTGGTGCCCAGAGTAGCGGTCTGGAAGACTTGAATCTAGAGAACTTGGGCAATCTGGAGATGGCATCGCTGGATGACGATGATATGAAAACTATCTTCCAGACGGAGCCTATCCTTCCCACGATTCCCGACAGGAAGCGCGACGAAATCGACGATTTTTTTGAAAGCTTGTTTGGGACGCCGCCGCTCCCACAGAATCCCGAACAACAAGCTCAAAAAGTTGAGAAACAACCGGAGAATAATCCCGCCGGAGATACCCAAACTCAATCAGAAAGTATAAATCCAATCATTCCTCAAGATTCAGCCGGAGAGAGGAACCCTCGCCCTTATAGCAGTCAGGACTCTTTAGAAGATGCCCTGTTTGCAGGTTTGGAAGACCCCGCTGAAGATGCCGCGATCGCGCAACCACCTGCGAGAGTCGAGCAAGTTGAGGACTCTTGGGAAAATGTCTTATTTCCCGAAGATTGGGAAAAGACGGTTATCCAAGTTGAGAAGTGGGCGATCGCTCCGACGATTGCCAGAGACGAACAAAATGTCGAAACTAATGAAGCCTTCAATCCTGAAACAGTGGAAGAAGGGGATCTGGTCATTTCGGCACTAACCGATCTGTTGCAGGAGGATCTGTTCCAGGAGCAGGAAGTACTGCCAGCGGAATCTCCCTTAGCGCTCGTCACACCTCCGAGTGTGGAGGAAATCACTCAAATCCAGAATACTCAAATCCAGGACACTCAAATCCAGGAAACTCAAATCCAGGATACAGAGCAACCTGCAACCGAGGAAGCTGCAAGTCTGGAAGAAGATATCTACATTCCCGCTTCGCCAGACGAAAATCTGCTGGCGATGGATACTTTCTCAGTTGACCAAGACGAGTTTTTCTGGCTGGATAGAGATACGCTGCAACTGCTGAGTGAAGATCTGTCTAGCTTTGAGGCACCGCAGGGGGGCGTGTTCCCGCAATCAGAGGAGCAGAGGAGCCATAGAGAGGCGGATTTTAGCGATAACGCGACAGAAATTCAGACTCAAGATGACTGGTTCGCAGAGGAGGAAGAGCTTTTTGGGACGGAGATACCAGAGGGGACGGTTGACGCTGTTGAAACACAAGCGGAAGCGTCAGAAGTAACCCAGGGGAAGAGACACCAGGAAGCTTTGCCAGTGACGGAACTGGATGAGTTGTTGATGGAAGATTGGGACGATCTCGCCCTAGATAGCTTTGTGGAGGAGGATTCTGTTCCGGGAACAGATGGGGAGTCGGAAAGATTGCCGTCTGGGGAATTCAGTTTAGATTCAGAAACAGAAAACGCGATCGCTCACCATCCACAAAATTCCCATCAGGAGCAACCGGAAACGGCGAACACGACAACAGCCGATGAAAGAGCGGATTGGAATTTGGCTTCCTTGTTCCCTGTAGAACCCTTAGACCCAGCGCCAGACAAAGCGATCGCTTTTCTTCCCCCCGCTAATCTTGATGAATCGTCGGAAGTATTGCCCTCGCTGGGTTCGACATTAGAAGCAGAACTAGGAATACAGGAGGATCGAGAATACATAGCTGATTCCCAGCAACAGACGTTAGAAATCACGTCAACAGAAACGCCAGAAGAGATGCCAGAAACCATCGATTTCGATGAATCGTTGGTATTCCCCGAAGAAGTCGATCTGGAGCTACCTACAGAAACGGCGGGGCTGGAACACGAATATGTTGCTGACTGGGAGTGGGAAGAAATGCCACCGCCAGCCAATCCTTCAAGGGAGGCACCAGCCGCCATCGATTTCGACGAATCGTTGGTATTCTCCGAAGAAGAAGTCGATCTAGAGCTACCACCAATCGAAACGGCGGCGTTAGAGCAAGAATACGTTGCCGACTGGGAGTCGGAGGAGTCAGCCAATCCGCCAAGGGAGGCACCAGCCGCCATCGATTTCGACGAATCGTTGTCATTCTTCCCCGAAGAAGTCAATCTACTACCTACTGAAACGGCGGCGCTAGAGCAAGAATACTTCTCTGACTCGGAAGCACAACAGACGCCAGAAATTACTGGTGAGAAGACAGCAGTATCGATTGAGTTCGATGAATCGTGGGAATTATTTGCCGATGAGGAACAGAGTCTAGAAACACCCAGAGAAAGAGCGATCGCGTCCGATGCCGATATTGATGCGCTAACTGGGTTGCAGGAAGAAGATTTAGGCGACTGGGAATTTGAGGAAATGCCAGAAATTTCGCAAGTCGAAATAACACACCTAGGGGAATCGGATTGGCAGGAAGAATTATTGCGATTGGAAGAACTGATCGCTCCACCAGACGATGCGATCGCTCAGTTCCCTAACAATCCACCGATGGCAACCGAGGAAGAAGCCGTTTCTGAGCCGACGCTGCCTCAAACTGACGATTTTGATTTGGAGCTGGATATATTTTCAGACTCATCGAACCCGGAAAAAAAAACTCCGTAGGGATACCCACTCAGAAAATTACCCTTGAATCCCCATTCGTTTTAGAAAGTACAAAATTGCTCCCGATCGGGATAATGAATCCAAATTCAATTCATTCTTCCACTGTCCTTGAGTCTGCAAAACCATCGCCTGCGGAGAATGTCAGCAAGTATGCCTGGTACTTAGGGATTGACTTTGGCACAACTGGCGTGTCTGCGGTTTTGTTAAATGGTTCGACGGGTGAACGATATCCCATCTATTGGATAAGCCAAGGACAGACAGAATCTACCCAAACCAGCTTTCGTTTACCCGCAGTGACTTACACGGGGCCAGCTTGGAGCAATTCAGAGCAGTCATCGGGGGTTGCGAGTAGCGCTTACGCCGATACACCAGCCGCGAGTAACACTTACGCGCATACACCAGCGGCGATCGCAGTGGGTGTTCTGGCGTCTTCTCTTGCCAATCGTAAAGAAGGAGTCTTTATTCAAGGCTTTAAACCGTACTTGAAGGTGGGAATTCCTTACTATTCATCTGCCAAAAAATGGGAGCCGATATTGCAGTGGTCGCTCGACCAGCCAATTTCCCTTTACTGGCTGGGACGCTCATTGCAAGCGTTATTTGCCACTCTAAGACCTCTAGGAAGGCAGGGAAACCCGCTATCCCCCACAGAACAATTGAGACCTAATTTAGTGGGTGCCGCAGGTTTAAAGCCCTCTACGCTGAATGCAGCGATGAGTTGCTTGAGTGGTGTGATTGTCGGTTGTCCTGCTAAATGGGGGGATACCTACCGCTTCAACATCCGCGAAGCCGTACTGGGTGCCCATCTGGTGGAAAATCCGGAGGAAATCTTCTTTCTTGAAGATGCGATCGCTACTTTGTTGGCAGGAATTGAAGGTGCAACCTTACCGGGAGTCCCCTGGCAAGGCGGGACTCTGGTGATCGACGCGGGTGCCACTACCATCGAACTCGCTGTGGTGAATTTGCCCGAAAATCTTAAAGACTTAACGTATTCTCAGTTTGCTTGTCGAAGTCTTGCCTATGCAGGTAACGCTATCGATCAAGACATCATCGGTCAATTACTCTTGAACGATGAAGAAGGCAAAATGAAAGATGAATTCGAGTCATCCTTCATCCTGCATTCTTCATCCTTGAGCCTTCCCAAAGCCGGGGAACCCGATTTAGCAACGCGCGATCGCTTGGCATCGTTATTGCAAAGTTCTCCCCTGGGACAAGCGCTTCTGGAAGCTGCCAATTCTGTCAAACGAATTCTGCAACAGCAAGACAGCTATACCGTGGAATTGGGCGGAAAGTCCTGTTTGGTGACACGCCGAGATTTAGAAAACCGCGTGTTCAAACCGTTTCTTGAAAAACTGAATCAAGAATTGAATGCGCTGCTAACTCAGGCAGGGATACCCGCATCAGGAATTCATCAAATTATCTGTACTGGCGGAACCGCAGCCGTCGGAGAAATCGCTCAATGGCTGCGACAAAAACTCCCAAAAGCAGTCTTGATTCGGGATACTGGCGCAAACGACTCAACCCTAAACTGTAGTCCAGTGGCTTACGGTTTGGCTACGTTACCGCTGTATCCTCAACTGTTGGAGCAACAAACGCAGCAGTACAGCGATTATTTTCTGCTTTTGGAACTTTTACGCGCTTTACCCGAAGAACCGCTGCCGCTGAATGAAATTATGCAGTTATTAGAGTATCGCGGCATTAATACGCGGGTTTGTTATTCTCGCGTCATGGCGCTTTTGGAAGGAAAGCTGCCTGCGGGTATCGTGCCGTCGGAAGCCGAGTTTGGACTGCTGAGTTCCACCTCCGAGCAAAATCCTGACTATCAAGCGATCGCAGAGGCTCCACTTTTTGAGAAAGAAGCGACCCAGATGTATCGACTGAATGCTCAGCAGGGCGATCGCTATCTTCGCTATTTAAACACTATCCTGACAAGCACTTATCAAAAACTAGAAGAACCATTAGTTTTTGACTTGTTAGTACCGGCAACAGTTTAGCGATGAGATCCGAGACTGCTTGTATTCAGTCACAAGAACATCCCTCCGCAATTCCCCCTACGTGCGGAGGAAAATCGGGAAAAATCTTTGTTTGCAAAAGACTGGGGAGGAGTACTTCAAGGTGAAAAATTATCCTTCTCAATCCTTGCCGGGTAAGTTCTGACCCGCAAGAGACGCGTAACGACGTACTTTCAGGTAAAAAGAATTATCCTTCTCAATCCTCCTACAGGCAGAGGATTAAATAATTGAAATCTGTAGCTTGTCAACCGTACTTCTAACAAAACTTAAAAAAATACCGATTCCCTTAAAGATTCGGTAAAGTAAGGGCTTTCAACGATTCATCTGTAAGGGGTGTTGCCTATATTGACATAAGAGCAACCTGATTCTAGAAGCCAACTTAAAAACAGTGATTACTACTTCCCACCTCCCCGAATCCCTCGACGTTGCTTCGTCGGCGTTTGATGAAATCTATCTGGTTGATGTTACAAAACAGCCAAGCTGTCATCCCTCTGTCACTAGCAAAGAGAAGCGCCTGATTGATATCTTGGGAGGCGTCGTGGGGTTAGCGATCGCAGCGACAATTACAATTCCAGTTGCGATCGCAATGCAACTGGATAACCCAGGTCCTGTCTTTTACAGTCAGATTCGCTGCGGTTTGAATGGACGCAAGTTCCGCATCTGGAAATTCCGTTCGATGGTTGTTGGTGCAGAGAAGCTCAAGCATCTGGTCGATAACCAAGCGAAAGGGCATATTTTTAAAAACGAAAATGACCCCCGAATTACCCGCATCGGTAAGTTCTTACGTCGCACCAGCTTAGATGAATTCCCGCAGTTTTGGAACGTTCTGATGGGAGACATGAGCTTAGTAGGAACCCGTCCGCCGACCGTTGATGAAGTCATGCGCTACGATGCTCATCACTGGGAAAGATTGAATGTTAAGCCGGGAATTACTGGCGAGTGGCAAGCGAACGGTCGTTCTAGCGTCCAAGACTTTGAAGACATCGTCCGCATGGATATTGATTACCAGCAAAAGTGGTCTGTTGCTTACGACCTCAGCTTGATTTTCAAGACGGTGATGGCAGTTGTGAAGAAGAAAGGTGCTTGTTAAAAAGCGAATCGCGAATCGCTAACTGTAAACTTAGAATTTCAGGCTGTAGACTCTGGACGCGAAACCGTCCGGAGTCTACAGTCTTTTTAACTTATCAGATCGATGCTTGTTATGACGCTACCCAACTGGATTACTTTATCTCGCTTACTGGCCTTGCCAGTTCTGCTTTATTGCCTGGACACCCCAACAACTGAAACTCGCACTGTGGGATTGGTAATTTTTCTGGTTGCGGCGGCTACGGATTGGTTAGATGGCTACTTGGCTCGTAAATTGAATCAAGTTACAGATTTGGGTAAATTTCTTGACCCGTTAGTTGATAAATTACTGGTGTTGGCTCCGCTACTGCCGCTCATTCAACTCGGTCAAGTACCGGCATGGGGCGTATTTCTAATTTTGGCAAGAGAGTTAGCGATCGCGGGTTGGCGCGTTAACAAAACGACCATTAGTGGAGCAAATATTTGGGGCAAGTTAAAAACAGTCAGTCAAATTATTGCGATCGCGCTTTTGATCGCACCTCTGCCTGTCTTTTGGGAAATTCCCGCCATAATTGCTTTCTGGATTTCCGTTGCCTTTACTTTGATTTCTGGAGTTATTTACCTTCTCCCCCAAAAAACCGAGCAACCCTCAGCGGTTAGCTAGTAGAGATACGATTCATCGTATCTCTACAACGACTAATCGCTCTTTCGTGTCTTCGTGTCTTTGTAGTTGATTTAGCCTGCTTCTAGAATTTCGTTATCAATTGAGAAATCTATCTCGGCTTTGTTCCGACCAGAGGCAAGATAATCTTTCTGGAACGAGTTTTTTAGCCCAGAAATTAAGTCATATTCTGGTTGCCATCTTAGTTCAGCCTTGGCTTTATTTACTGAGGCGAAGAAGTGCTGAAGTCGGAAAGGAAAAGCTTTGCGTTTGCCAAAGTCAAACTTTTTGGGTTCGTAGTGGAGAATTTGTAAATTCTCAGGGGACTTCCCGGCTGCAATCGCACAAGCACGCGCTAGACCATCAAAAGTAACATAGCGATCGCCCGACACATTATAAATCTGTCCCACTGCCTGAGAATTGCCCAAAACTGCTGCCATTGCCACCGCTAAGTCTTTTACATGACCGAGTTGGGTGAGATGGAAGCCATGTCCGGGCATGAGAATTGGGCGATCGCGCACAATCCGGTCGAAAAACCAAGCTTCCAGATCGTTATAATTCTGTGGGCCGTAAATATAGGTAGGACGAATCGACGTAAAAGGCACTTTCTGTTGTGCTAGGTAAGCTTCCGTTTCATGCTTACCTTTGTGACGACTTTTTGGATCGACGGCATCCCCTTCTACATGAGGCATCTGATCTGACTTTTGATACACACCCGCAGAACTCATGTAGATAAAATGCTGCACCCGATCCTTAAAAATTTCTACTAAAGGTTGGGTGTCGCTCAATTCCCGACCATTATTATCAAAAATTGCGTCAAATTTTTCTTGAGATAACTTTTCTTTTAGTTGCGAAGCATCCGTGCGATCGCCCTGAATTTGTTTGATACCTTCAACGGGCGCTGGTTTATTTCCCCGATTGAACAGCACCACTTCATGTCCTTGTTCTGCCAAAATTTTTGTTAGATAAACCCCGATAAAACGGGTTCCGCCCATGATTAAAATTCGCATTTTGATTAATTCTAATTATTTATATCTTTTGCGGATATTTTCCAAGACCGCCCTTCACAGTGAACTTCGTCCCCGATGATTTTAACTCCACCGCGAGCGATCGCAAATAGTTCTTGCCTTTCTTCATCGGTCAAGTAATCATCACCTTTAAGACCACTTGGGCGCTTTCGAGGATCGCCTCCTGCATCCAAGTAGCGCTGTCGAGATAAAGCAAAAAGTTCTTTTATTCTTGCATACTGTTGCTTTTCAATCTCAGTAGGTTTTGTCATCGTTCCGATACCCATTTGATAGGAACAATATCGCTATTTTGCAGGAGTCGAGCATAGGGTAAGACATTGCTAGGGGTTTCAATTACCCAAATTCCTGTGTCTTCATCATACACCGCATTGCTAAGTAGCTCTAAGGTATCTAAGGCGTTGAGAATTAGGTATTGTGCTTCGGATGGTTCCACCACTATTGAGTTCAATTTAACCTTGGCTATCTTACACGAAGGGACTGCATTAAGGGATTTTCGCTAACTCTTATGGGAGCGGTATCTTACCTCACCTTTTTTAAAGTCGCAGCTGAGTTACGGCGATTTTGCCGGAAAAGCAGACATCAACATCGCTACCAGGAGTGCGATCGCGTTTGGCATATTCTCCGACGTAGTAAAAATTATCGCCTTCAACGCGATAGTTAACTGGCAAGGGTTGCCGAGAAGGTTCGCAAAACACCACTTCCGGATCGGGATCTCCGGGTAACAAATGCGGCAAATTCACATTCCAAAACGTTCCCGGTTCAATGGTACGGTTGAGTAGATCGGCTAAAATTCCAGCCGTCCACCTCGCCGCCACATCCCAATCGACATTCAGTTTACCTTTGCGATAGTGGGAAACGGCAATCCCCGGAATGCCATGAAAGGCTGCTTCGCGCACAGCGGCGACAGTCCCTGAAATGTAAACATCGGCTCCTAAGTTGCCACCGGCGTTGATGCCAGAAAGGACAAACTTGACAGTAGGGCAAAGATGCGTAAGTGCAATGCGAACGCAATCAGCGGGAGTACCCGCGATCGCATATTCAAAATCCGAGCGACGCCGGACATGAATCGCTTGAGTTGTCGTCACCTGATGACCGCATCCGGATAAATGGTCTTGAGGAGCCACAATCATCCCCTTGCCATTCATCGCCTTGTGCAGCGCTCGGATTCCAGGAGCGTCTATTCCGTCGTCGTTCGTTAAAATCAAAGTCATATATTTTTTTGCTGAGTCGGACGTAGCCTAGACGGTTTGCTCAAGCACCCATTGATTCAAATGTGAGAAGGCAACTAGATGGAATTGCATCACCAACCGATTCAGGAATCTTACACCGCCGAAAACCTCCTCCAACAGGTACTCTCACTGAGTGATGACCAGCTCAAACAGGAATATTTAAATTATCTGAAATGGACAGACCCCATAGTCCAGATGTTACAGCGCTTGGAGGAAAAAGCTCAGGTAGTGCGAGTCGTGAAGTTAGCCTTAGAAGTGGATTTGAGGTTAGGCGCACAGATGGCAGGAGCCGTTAAACCGGAGTTTCAAGCCGCAACCGTCGGTTTAGTTGCTTCTCTAGAAGTTCCTCAAGAGTTGAAATTTCAACTTTTAGGCATCACTGGCTCTGATAGTGCAATCCCCAGCCTACTCCCAGCGCTTCACCACCCTGACGATAAGGTGCGTGAAAGTGCAGCTTATGGCTTAGCTTCCATCGGCACCGATGCAGTCGTGACAGCGCTGCTGGAAGTATTGAACGATGACGACTCTGGTGTTCGCTTGAGTGCAGCTTATGGATTAGGTTCTATCGGCACCGATGCCGCAGTGATGGGGTTGCGGCAAGCGTTGAACGATGAAGATTTTCAGGTGCGCGAGAGTGCAGCTTATGCCTTAGGCGCGATTGGTACCCAGGCAGCCGTAGGGGTGCTGCGGCAAGCATTGAACGATGAGGACTTTGATGTGCGTGGGAGAGCTGCCTACGCTTTAGGTCAAACCCCCACCGAGGAAGCAGTGTCGGCGCTACTGGAAGCTTTGAACGATGCAGATTTTCGGGTGCGTTACAATGCTGCCTATGCTTTAGGTCAAATTCCCACTCAGCAGGCGGTATCAGCGCTACTGCAAGCGTTAAATGATGAAAACTATCGGGTGCGTCAAAAAGCAGCCGAAGCATTAGGTTCGATTGGCACGCAAGAAACGGTGATGGCGCTACGGCAAGCGTTGAACGATGATGACTTTGATGTTCGCCGAAGAGCTGCCTATGCTTTAGGAAAAATTGGCAGCGAGGAGGCGGTGGCGACACTACTGGAAGTGTTGCAGGATCGAGACTATCGGGTGCGCGAGAGGGCTGCATTCGGCTTAGGCCTTACCCGCAATCCGTTGGCAGTATCGGGGCTGCTGAAGGCGCTGAAAGATGAAGATTATGAGGTTCGCAGTTGTGCTGCCTATGGGTTAGGTTTAGTCGGTTCTCCGGCGGCAATGTCAGGGTTGCTAGAAGCTTTAAAGGATCGTGACTTTTATGTTCGCAGGGGTGCTGCCTATGCTTTAAGGAAAATCGGCAGAAAGGGCATCGAGCCTGCGCCTGCCCAAGCGGCGGTAGCTGGGCTTTTAGAAGCTTTGGACGATGACGATTCGTGGGTGGGTTGGATGGCTGCCTATGCCCTGGGTTCTATGGGCAAGGAGGAAGGCGTAGCGGCGCTACTGAAAGCTTTAAACCATCCAAACTTTGATGTTCGAGAAAAAGCGGCTGAGGCTTTAGGGAAAATCGGCAGTGAAGTCAGCGTTGTGGGGCTGCGACAAGCGTTACATGATGAAGACTTTGGGGTTCGTCAAAGTGCTGCCGCTGCGTTAGAAAAAATAGGCTCCCCAGCAGCGGTAGCGGGACTTCTAGAGGCTTTGCACGATACCGACTATCGGGTGCGCGAAAATGCTGCCTCTGCTTTAGGCAGCACTGGCTGCCAGATTGCCGTAACCGGGCTGCTGGAGGCTTTGCACGATACCGACTATCGGGTGCGCGAGAAGACTGCGGAGGCTTTAGGGGAAATCGGTTCTCCGGCTGCGGTGGTGGGGCTGTTGGGGGCGTTGAACGATGAAGACGCGACTGTGGGTGGAAGCGCTGCTTGGGCATTAGGTCAAATCGGCACTCCAGCGGCGGTAGCAGCACTGCGACAAGCTCTCAACCACCCAGACGCTAGCGTTCGAGGGAGTGCTGCTTGGGCCTTAGGTCAAATCAATAGCCCGTCGGCTGTAGGGGCGCTCAGGCAAGCTGTTAACCACGAAGACGTTAGCGTTCGGGAGAAGGCTGCCTATAGTCTAGGGAAAATCGGCAGCGCTGGAGCATTGCCTCATCTACGCCAGATGCTCTTAAAATCGGAGAATAGCGTTGCTCTTAGCACGATCCTCGATGCGATCGCTGCCATTCAAGAGCGCTGCGGTTACTACAATTATGCGATCGCCTAGTCTTGGACTCAATTCGCCAAAAAGAGGCATTTTCAATTCAAAAATTAGTGGAAATTGCCTCTACGGGACAGGTGGGAATGCACTGTTCGCAGACAATACAGCGCGATCGCGTAAAATTAAGCCGAAATGTCTGCGGTTCTAACGTCAAAGCTTCTGTGGGGCAAACGCCAGTGCATAACCCGCAGTGAACGCAAACGTCTTCATCGATCGCGATCTCGCGACTGGCAAAAGAAACGCTGATGTCTTGCGATCGCATCCATTCGATTCCCGCATCTATTGCATCAATATCGCCCAAAAGTTCCACCACTAGCTTCCCAATTTGATTGGGTGCCACTTGGGCACGAATAATATTCGCCGCTACATTAAAATCCTTCGCCAGTCGATAAGTTACTGGCATCTGAATCGCTCGTTTGGGAAAAGTCAACGTTACTCGTTTTTTCACGGCAAAGGTAGCTCTGGAGGGAGTTGGTACACTAAAGGTAGCTCATCTATAACAATCGTGAAAAAATCTTCGATGGCTGTGAATTCACCTGAATCAACTGCAACCTCCCAGCCGCCGTCGCTAGGAACCGGCGCGAAACGTGTCACAAACTTCTTGATTGCTTTAGTAGCGATTGTCCTCAGCGTTTTCCTATTCTTGGGACTACAAACTGAGACAAGTTCAGTTTCCCTGGACACCCAAGCTGAGCAATCTACACCGTTAGAAGTGGCTTTGAGCAATGGCAAGCCGACGTTGATGGAATTTTATGCGAACTGGTGTACCAGCTGTCAGGCAATGGCAAAGGATCTGGGCGAACTGAAAGAGCAGTATGCTGATTCGATGAATTTTGTCATGCTAAATGTGGATAACAATAAGTGGTTGCCAGAGATGACGCGCTACCGCGTTGATGGGATTCCCCATTTTGTCTATTTCGGCAATAACGGAGACGCGATCGCTCAAACGATTGGTGAGGTGCCTCGTCCCGTCATGCAGGCAAACATTGACGCCCTTGTTGCTTCTGTACCTCTGCCTTACGCCCAAGCTGGGGGACAGGTTTCTGCCTTCCAATCACCCGTTACACCCGCCAAAGTTAGTCAGGATGATCCTCGCAGCCACGGTAGCCAAGTAAAAAGCAATTAAGAATTACGAGAACAGTCGCTGTTAGAAGATTTTTGGGGTTTGCACCGATCAATCAGAAATCCATCCTGGTGATACCTGATTGCTGAAGGTAACGCCAAAAATGACGCCCACTCAAGGGTTTTGGACAGGGTTTCTCTAGTTGTATGTCTCTTGTCCAGTCTTAAACAGATGCCCGATCACATACAGCCACAGCCGCAGCCGTTGTTCGTACTATCATTACTACCACCACCACTGTTATTGCCGCGACTTCCGAACAGGGAAAAAATGAGGAATATTGGCAGCCACCACCAAAACGATCCTGAAGATTTTTCCGAAGTAGGACGATCTTTGTTCTTAGGAGTAGGGGTTGGAGTCTTGCGAGGTAGCGGAGAATTTTCGCTTGTTTGAGCCAGTGCTAATTCAGAGCTTATAGAGTGAGTTGTCTGAGTAGAAATCCCTGCTATCAGTAGCGTAGAGCTGCTGATAGTTAGAACTAATATAAATGACAATAGAGCGATCGCTAGGAATTGCCCCAAAGGCAAGCGAGGGAGATAAATAGATGGCAACCAAGTCAGAGTAAAAGATGGTTTGGGTACGATCCAGTACCGATGAGTGTTGACTTGTCTGCACTCAATGTCTTTACCAAATCGAGTGTTGGGTGGTGACCAGATATCGCTAGGAGGTTGCTGTCCAAAGAGTTTTTCGTAGCTAATCAGCGTCTCGTTATAGCACCTGTAAAAATTATCCTGTTCGCTGGAACCGCCCTTCGTTGGGTGATGGTGCAATGGTTTTTTTAAAACTTTGTCACAAAACTCATCCCAGTAGGAATGAGTGTAAGTTAAGTGCAAATGCCAAACTCGATCTACTTGATCGGAAGGCGTGACAGGATGCCCAACTACAAGGGCAAGAAAAATAAACTTTTTGTATTCGTTAATGGCACGCTGAGTATATTGAGCCGTCCAACCGTTTTCTCTTGCTAACCTTTGACTAAAGGGAAAAGCAGACTCCGGATCGTCAAGGGGGAATTCTTGAATACTTTGGTAAAGTTCTGCCTGCTGCGCCTTCATTTATGACTCCTTTGTGTTTTTGAATTACCGATTTACTTTTTATTTTTGTTAATCAATAAAATCCACAATTCCAAGTTCGCGATATTTTTTAACTGACGAAGAGTTAGAAATGATTTAATCTGAATTCGACACTTGAGACTTTTGCTAAATGGTGACTTCCTGCTTTTCAGTCAAACACATAGCAACTCCTTTTTCATAGTAGGCTGCTTCATTGATAAAGACTGGATAAACTGTTGCTTCACCTTCATAAGCGATCGCTTGACCATCAAACGTTAAAAACATGAGATCGCCGGGATGAAGCGCTTCATAATCTCTAAATTGAAGCTGGGGATGAATCATTGCCTGAATCTCTCCAAACTCATTCCTGGGATAGTCTATTGTCTGGATGCTGTGATAAACGGTAAGGGTATCTCTTACAGGAGGTGGCGTTCCCTGGTTGTAGGCTTCCGTGTAGTCTAAAATTGCCTGGACAAGTTCCTCCGTTTGCTGAAATAAAGTTGCATCTAATACCCCTTGAGCCACCGCACCGACTTCAACTGTGCAGCCGAATTCACAAATTGAGTCCAGATGAGGGGTGCCTTGATTTCTGGTTGTCGAGTAAAGTACCTTCACTTTTGAATGAAAAGATGTGAGATAAGCCGCTAATTGAAGGTTAAAAGGTTGCTTGCTAGCGAGAATAATTGTTAGCTCCATGTTTGCTGTACTGCTGTGTAAATCAACAACCAAATCTGCCTGATGGCTCCCCCCAGAGCCAAATTTCCCATAAATCTCCTTGGCTCGTTGCGCTTCGTAACTAGAAAGACTCGAATTCTCCAAATCCTGGCGAAGAAAACAGCGATTAAGGTCGGTATCAACATACCGTTTCCCGATTTCATAGGCTTTGGGATTCGCTAACAGGGTAAGAGTTTCAAAGCTAGGTCGCTGAATCAAGTTGGGCGATCGCTCGAATTTCTTCACTAAGTAAATTCCGGTGAGTTCGTTTCCGTGCGTTCCCCCTACAATGGCAACACGCTCGATCTTCTTCATAAAATAATGGCTCCCTATACTTATTTACAACACTATCTATTAACTTAGATGTGTTGAGGTTGATAACGTCTTTTCATCTAGATTAACGAAGGGTTTACTAGATGTCTAATACTTTCTTGGCTAGGCAACTATATTGCAAAGATATAGTGTTTAAAAACTGATATTAATTTGACATTTGCATTCCTATCTTGCCAAGATTAGGGCAAAGACATAGTGGTGAAGAACGAATGGAGCTTCGGCATTTGCATTACTTCATCGCGGTTGCAGAGGAGTTAAACTTCTCTCGTGCTGCTGCTCGTCTGCATATCGCGCAACCTCCCTTGAGCAAACAAATTCACGATCTCGAAGACGATCTGGGAGTGCAGCTGTTCGATCGCACCCAGCGACCGCTCCAGTTAACCCTCGCTGGAAGAGTCTTTTTAGACGAAGCTCGAAGCGCGATCGCTAGCGTAGATCGTGCGGTCAATATGGCGCAACGTGCTAGTCGTGGAGAAATCGGGCGTTTGGTAATCGGCTTTACTAGCTCAATGGCAAACAGCTTTTTGCCAGATATTCTGCGAGTTTATCTTGAACGTTTTCCGCTTGTGGAACTCGTCTGGCGAGAGTTAGCAACTTCCATCCAAATGCAAGCACTGCGCGATCGCCATCTGGATGTTGGCTTTTTCCATTTGCCGTCCTGGATGCAAGAAGAAGTTGATTTATCCTGGATGACGATTTGCCATGAGTCTTTAATTGTCGCTTTACCAGAGACTCATCCACTGGCGAGCCAACCTCAAGTTTCCTTAAAAGCACTGGCACAGGAAGTGTTCATCCTTCCTTCTCGTCAATTCTCTCCAGTCTTATCTGAACAGCTCGAACATCTGTGCCAACAATCGGGTATTTCCCCCGTTGTCATCCAGGAAGGAACGCTGATGCTAACAATACTCGGCTTAGTCGCTGGTGGGGTTGGAGTTGCCTTGCTCCCTGCTAATGTCCAAAATCTTCAACGCAAGGGTGTCTTATACAAAAACATCGCTGAACCAACACCAACTGTCCCAATGGCGGCTGTATGGCGACAGGACGATGCTTCAGCGACTTTGCGCGAGTTCTTGGGAGTGACAAAAGCGATCGCGCAGACTAACTCAAAAGCGTCTTAATCAAAACATAAAAACGCCTATACGCGATCGCTTGCCTCCACAGTTTAAGGCATACCGATAGAGACAGCCCAGAGGCTTTTTACGGCAAAGTTCTTTAAAATGCCAGCCCCTGGTACCAAAAATGTTTAGACTATCCTAAAAAAGAGGTTTTGGACAATAGTTCCAGTATTGTGCAGGCATCGATAACCCCTGTAGTTTCAAGTTTTGCAGCCGGTACAAAAAGCCAGCACCAATCATTATGTGATCGGCAACATCAACTACACGACGATTATTCGCTTGAGCCAGATAAGAACCCTTCACCCATTCATTAAACGATCCCATTGAGGGGCCACACCAGATTTGATAATCCATTTCACGACCTTTCTCACCCGCATTAGACCAACGGGAGGACAAGCCCAAATAGGAGCGGAAAATCAGAGCCATTTTACGTTTAGGATTGTTATCTGCTCTGGTTATTTGATCCGGGTCGCGTTGAGAAAAATAAGCAACCGTATCTTCCCAAACCGACTCTAGACTCTTCCTGAAGATTTCTTTTTCTAATTTCTCTCTTTCCACAACCGGAATTTCTTCAATTGAGTCATAGTTCTTGTAGAAATCAAAGAGTTTTTGCGCCCGCATTGGGAAGAGACTGCCACGTTTCAGGACTTGCAATTTCACCCCCATTTCAAACATATCCGCCGCTGGTGCCATACTCACATCAGCCATAGCCGCTTGAGCTAGCAAGTTTTTGGTATGAGTAGAAGCTCCAGCTTCAAGACAGGATTGGTTAATGGAGCCTGTCACCACATAAGCGGCTCCCATCATAAATGCCCCTAATGCTGACTGCGGTGTACCAATTCCTCCAGCCGCTCCAACTCTGACAGGTTGTTCGTAACCATATTTTTCCTGAATTTCATCCCTAAGAGCCAGAATCGAAGGTAGGAGACAAACTAGGGGACGATTATCTGTATGACCGCCAGAATCGGCTTCTACAGTGATATCGTCAGCCATTGGAATTTTTTCAGCCAAGGAAGCTTGCAACTCAGTAATTAGCCCTTGAGCAACCAATTGCTTGAGCATTTTAGTGGGTGCTGGTTGCAAAAATTTAGTTGCAACTTCTGTCCTAGAAACTTTGGCAATGATTTTGTTTTTGATCTCGATTTGATTCGCCGAATTGAGGCTAAGTCCTGCTGCCCGATAATAAACAATGTTGGGTGTCAAATCCAGAAATGCGGAAGCTTCTACGGTGGTGACGCCGTATTTGAGATATAAATTGATTGCACCCCGCTCGATTGCAGCTTCGCTAGGACTGTGGATCAAATTAAATGCATAAGGCCCTTCTGGAAGTGCTTGCTGAATGCGGTGAATAGCAGTTTCAATGCGAGAAGGAACTAAGCCCGCGGCACCAAAGGCACTGAGAATCTTTTCTTTACCAAGGGCAATTACCATTTCTTCGGAGGCAATGCCATTCGCCATTGACCCCGTACTATAAGTATATTTTACCCCGTGAAAAGTCAGGAAACTGGGGTCTCCCAACTGTTGAGGAACTAGCGGTGGCACTGCTGTCAAAGTTTCCACGGATTCAGTTTTGCCGTTATTAGCATCCCCTAAATAACCTTCGTTCGTGACCCCAATTTGGCCTTGCTTGCTAACGATGTAACAGGGTTTATCTAAATTCAGCAGTTTAGTCTTGATACCTTCTTCATCAAAAGCTACAGAATTTAAAGAACCCTGCCAGACTGGATTTTGATTGTTCGGATTTCCTGAGAAACGAAGACCATTTTTGTTTTGCGTTAAAGGTATTGCCAACATAGTTTCTTTTTCCAATTCAAGCCAATAACAGATTGTAGATTGTCGGTTGGGTTGACTCCCCAAATCCCTCCCCTAGGAGAAGAGGGGCTTCCGGACTCCCCTTCCCTACTAGGGAAGGGGGCTGGGGGTTAGGTTCTTAATTCACCAACAGTACTAACTGAACCATAGTGTGAGTTTGATAGATTTTAATCAGACTCAACTAAACAAAGAGCGATGTCTTTAACTTCATAGATTCTCAGGTTGGGTTTCCACAAACTGGCATCACCGATTAAGGTGACTTTGTTTGGAGTAATATCCACTTTGGAAATATGAACCTCTAAATACATCTCGGTATGACCATGAGGAATTTGTCCGCGATATTTCCAAACGATTAGATGGTCGATGGCTTGGACAAAACGGGGAGATTTGAATTGTTTACCAAGATCGTTCTGCAAGGCATAGACTTGCATCGCTTGCAAAATCCCCTCAATTCCTAATGAACCAGGCATGACCGGGTCAAGGTAAAAATGACACTTGAAATACCAGTCATTCGGCTTTACCTCTTTTCGGGCATAGATGTAGCCTTGCTGATAGTTCCCTCCTCCTTGAATAATTCGTACTTCATTCAGGAGGTCTAACTGATACTGAGCAAGCCGATAATGGGGTCGAGCCTGATTAAGGCGATAAAACTTGGCTCTACTTTCCGGACTCCTTAAGTCGATTTTTGCTTTCGCGAGTCCGGTGGTATTTTCCGTTTCGTACCAGGGTGGAACATCCTTACCGCGATCCAGTCCTACCTGATTTGCTAAAGATTGGGGGCTAAAATGACCAAATGCGGCAGTTCCTTCATAAAACGGTTCGCCATCGCAAACCATTTGAAAATCAAAACTCTGAATAATCACTCCCTGGATATTGGATGAAGACAGTAACCGGGCTGTATTCGTAATCGTCTTTCCTCGAATATCTATATCCTTGAGAAGGCGACCCTGTCCATCAAGATTGCGGAAGTACAAGTCTTGATTTGGATACAACAAAGTAGTTCCTAAATAAGCAGAGAGAAAACCACAGGGTTGCAGAGCTATCTCCATTAAAATTGAGTACGGTATTGTCGGAGAGGAGTTTTGGCGATAATACCAAGGCTCTGTGGGAACGTCGTATTCAGTAACAATACTGGAATTTTTTGTTAGTTCATGGCGCTTACCATTCACTTCCAAAACGCGATGCACCAAATTGAGATGAGTATTGGGCATTCGCGAAGCTTTGACGCCACCGTTGTCATAAATCTCGAATTCTGGGCCAAAACACTTAGCAACCGAACCCAGACAAAATTCGTTGACTTGATCTTCATTTAATAAGGCTGGTTTCCGGGGGAATCCTGCCTTTTGTTGAGAGTTGTTTATCGCTTGTTCAACAGAAATTGAATGATTAGGGTTCTTTTCAGATAGCTGCAAGCCTAGGTCTTGGAAGTGAACAACAATTTTGCCGTTCAGGATGACTTCAACATTACATTTTGCATAAGGTTTTGGTGTAATGCCAATTTCAGTGATTTCCATCCGATAGATTAATTTGCCCGAAATGGGAGTCACCTGTCCGCGACAACGGACGACCTGTGGCAAACCGGGAATCGGTTGAAATCTAGCATCAACCGTGTAGGTTTGCAATCCTAAATAGAGAAGATAGAATTGCAAGAGTTGACCGCACCCTTCTGCCATCAGGGAACCAGCCATCACCTGATCGTCTTTGAAGTGGCAGGGGAAATACCAATGATCTGGGTCAAGAAATTTTTCGCCGATAATTAGACCTAAACCCCAAGCCCCTCCTGTCGGTTCTACTGATGTGATGCGATCGATCATGAGCATTGCCTTCGGGGGCAAGCGCAGGGAGGGATTTAAGCCATCTTGCCAATAATGGTCTCCTAAGCAGGCAGCAATATTACCCTCGGTGAGGGATAACATATCTGACTCATCTAGGCTTGATTTTTGACAGATTAGCAGAGGCTCAAACTTTTGCTTTGGAATCTTGCTTCGCGCTTCAAGTTCTTTATCGGAAACAATAATTCCCTTACCATTTTCGAGTTGTTCGTCGGAAAAGAATCCGGCACAGCCTCCGTCCATTTTGAGGATCATTTTATCCCCAACAAAGCACTCGTAACTAAAGAAAAATAGTAGGTTATCTCCGCTTCGCACAAAAGAATTTATGCGGATGTCATAACGCAGGGTTTGTCCTTCTTTGGGTAAATCATCCAGAAACGTTAGGGTGCAATCAAGCAAGCGATAAACTAGGTCGCCTTTATTCTCAAAATCAATTCCTAGGTAGCTGATTAATAATAAATCGCATTGACCAGATTCTACACTGATTGCCCAAGGAGCTTGACCATCAACAGCGTACCAGGCATTCTGTGGAATATCGTATTCGGTTGTAATTGAAGAGGGTTTAAAGCTATTTATTTCCCCATCGAGTTTAGTAACCCTGCTCACCAAGAGATAGGGCGGAACTGGCAGCCGCACTCGCCGGGAATAGGAATCGATAATTTCATAGTCTTTACCGAAGACACGGGAAATTTTCCCTTCAGCAAATTCTAGTAAATCTGCTTCATCCCAAACAATATTAGAAGGCTTTGTGTAACTATTGCGCTGAGGATCTGAAGTTGCAGGGGCTATCTGACCATTGCTCTGAGCTGATATATTTTGATTCAATAATTGTTCGGCTACAGCTATTTGTAGCTGAAATATCTTCATCATTTGGTTTTGATGATTAGTTGTCTGTTGGGGTTCTTTTGCTATTGTCATGGCTTTTGCTTTATTACCTCTTATTATCTCTTTTCGGAAAATCTCACAATTTTCAGCGGTCAATATTTTAGAATAAATTCGTCTTCCACCCAAAGTAACTTTTTTAACAATTGATTGACGTTGGATAGATTTTTCTGGCACTTGAGAATAAAGTGGGGACAAATCCACAGAGACGCCGTGACTCACAAGTTTTGCTAAAACCCTGACCACTCCAGTATGGTCATCAACGCCTTTGGTATTGATGGATATGGCAATATGCTCTTGTTGCTTAAGCGTTTCGCTAATCCATCGAGAACAGTTGTTTCCTGCGCCTACCTCAATAAAGATTCTGACACCATCTTCGTAGACACGATGAATAATTCTAGGGAAATCAACCGTTATACAGCAGATTTTGGCGGCGTTATGGGCCAGAGAATTAGTATCTAGCTTAATCGGAGCGTAATTTACTCCAGAATAAAACTGAATATCGGGTACATTTTGGATGGGAATTGTGTGTAATTCAACCAATCCCTCATACTCAGTATTTGTTGGTTCGCAGTGCAATACACTGTCAAAATTGATGGGGAAATATTTGCACTTGAGAGTTTCAATCACTCTTAAGCAAGCTTGCGGATCTCCACCAATTACTACTTCTTCTGGAGTATTGATAAATGACAGATAAACACGTTCTTCCTGCTTTAGGACTTCCTTAACTGTCGATACGGGCGCTTTGAGAACATAGGAAATCCAAAATTTTTCCGAGCGATCGCTTTCTGACAAACCCCAAAACCTACGTCCTGCTAAACAGGGACCGCATAAATCAGTTCTAAATAGAGGAGAGGACACTAAAGCTTCGCTTAATTTCCCATCATCGCGCCAAATGTCAAGGGCAAACAGCATACTGCTAGCTTCACCCAAGCTATACCCAAATGCAACTTGGGGTTGGACTTGGAAATACTGTCTGAGAATCAGGCTATATAGCACTGCCAAACTGATTCCGGTTTGGCACATTGCTACTCCGTCACCCAAAAATTCTGCCTGTTTCTCTGCTTGTGCTTGACTGGAAAGTTTTTCTAAACTTTTGGGATAATGAAGTTTCTCGTGCATGACCTGACCTGGATAGGGAGTCAGAGCCGAGAAGCTATCGTAAACTTTAGGAAATAGCTGGAAAATGTCCCGTCCCAGCCCCAGACCAGAACTAGCCATACCAGGGTAAACAAAGGCAACTTTACCCTCATTTCCTAAAGGTTTCGGTGTGAAATAACTGCCAAGTGGTGTTTTCCATTCTCCGCCAGTTTCAAAGCTTTTTTTGATACCTGCGATCGCTAAGTGGATTTCCCGCAGGATTTCCTGTTTATGAGAACCGACAATCGCTAGGGTATAAGTCGCCTGGGGCGATTTCCCAAAAGCTGTAAAGGTCTGTGTTGCTGCAACGGATAGATCGTCACCCGTTTCAATAAGATTTTGGAGCGAATGCAACTGTTCGAGCAACGCAGATTGATGATTAGCGGTCAGGGGAAATAGATAGAAGGGCGTTTGTTCCAGATACTTGCTAGGACGCTCTTTTTGGCTCAATTCTTCCGAGAGGATGATGTGAGAATAAGTACCATCTATGCCTAAGCCGTTAATTGCAGCCACTCTTTTGGACGCTTCGGGTTCCAAGAACCAAGTTCTCGATTCGGTGGTGACGTAGAAGGGACTTCCTTGCCACATCTGAGGCAGTTTCGGTCTAGACCACTGGGGAGTCGCAGGAATATACCGATGAAACAGGCAGAGGACAGTTTTGATTAAACTCGCCATCCCGGAAGCGGTATAAGTATGACCGATGTTGGCTTTGACGCTTCCCAGGCAACAACTCAAACTCGCTTGGGAAGTTTGATAGGCAGAAAGTAAACCTTTGATTTCGGCTTCATCTTCTGAGGCGACGCCACTGCCAAAAACTTCCAGATACCCGATGTCTGTAGGGTGAATACCTGCTAAATCGAACGCCTGCTGACAAGCTTGTGTGAGCATGCGATCGCTCGTCGATTGATGATTGGCATTATCCTGAATTAAGCTGATGGCATCAATAACGGCATAAATTCGGTCTTGCTCTTGTTTGGCTGTTTCGTGCCGCTTTAAAATGACGGCACCTGCACCTTCTCCGACCATCCAGCCATTCGCGTTTTCATCAAAGCTTAAGGTGGGAATCCCTTGATTAATCGGTGCTAACTGCTGGCGGAATAATACGTTTTCCAATCCACCAGAGAGATCGACAGCGCCGACGACAATAGCATCAACTTCTCCATTAGAGAGCAGGAGTTGAGCGACTTCTAAAGCTTTAAAAACCGAATTTTCTTCGGCAGAAATGGTGAAGGAGGGACCAGTGAAATCCCACTGGGCGGAAATGCGACTAGCCATCACATTGCCGATGAAGCTAGTGTATCGGTTGACTTGCGCCGGAGGATGCAAGCTATCTTTGGCAATAGTTTCCAGTTCGGCAAGTTTTTCGGGAGACAAAGAAATATTTGCTTGTTCCAAGCTCTCTTTGATTTGCCAAGATAAATCGCATCGACCGCGATACTGGTGCAAGGAGAGTTCTGTCCCCATCGCCACAATCACGGCGACATTTCCCCCTTGCGCTAGTTTTGCATCTTTGATGGCGTTGTCCGCCACCTTTAGCATCAATAGCTGTTGAGGAATCAGTTGATCTTCGTCGCGGGGCGGGATTTTGAAATTGAGAAAATCGAGTTCAAAATCTTGAATGTAGGCTCCCAGAGGCGCTTCACCGTTTGCCAAGCCATATTCTTTGAGTAATTGGGGTTGCTCTTCGATACCTTGCCAGCGCTGAGGCGGAAGGGGGATAAAATGCTGCGTTCCCTCATAAATTGTGCGCTCGAAGGCATCTAAACTTTTACAGGAGCCAAAGAAGGCATCCATGCCGACGATCGCTAATGAGTGTTGAGTGTTGAGTGTTGAGTGTTGAGTGTTGAGTTGAGGATTGGGAATTGGGGATTGGGAATCCTCACCTTCTCCCGCCGTTGCCTCTGAAGATTCTAAAATCAAATGAGCATTAGTACCACCAAAACCAAAAGCATTGATGGCGGCGCGTTTTGTCGGTTGTTTTTGAGGCCAGGGTGTCGGGGAAGTAACCATCTGTTCAGCAGCGATCGCGCCTTTTTCTGAACGGAGGGGGTCAATTACGTCGATTGTCGCCGGGATGATCTCTTCACCCATGCTCAAAATCACTTTGATGAGACCCGCGATTCCCGCAGCCGTTAATAAGTGACCAAAATTGGATTTGACAGAACCAATCAGAGGCACCGTTTGAGACTGACCGAAGAAGGTCTCCATCGAGTTGAGTTCGGTGATATCTCCGACCGGAGTCCCCGTGGCATGACACTCAATGTAATCGATACTGTTGGGATGAATTCCGGCTTCGGTATATGCCCGTTCAAAGGCTAAGATTTGCCCTTTGGGATTGGGACTGAGGACGAATTTCCCTTTCCCGTCATTCGATAAGCCAACACCGCAGATTGTGGCGTAGATGCGATCGCCATCTCGCAGCGCATCGCTATATCGTTTCAGGACAACCATTCCGGCTCCTTCTCCAGCTACGAGTCCTCCGGATGACTTATCAAAAGGACGCGATATCCCATCTTCTGGATAAGCGTGGAAAATTGAAAATCCCATATTGATGAAGAACGGATCGGCGCAACTCACCGCACCCGCTAACATCAGGTCAGCTTTGCCGGATAACAGATAGTGACAAGCTAATTTAACTGCATACAGCGATGTCGCACAGGCTGCATCCAGAGATAAATTAATTCCAGATAAAGACAGCGCTTGAGCAATGACTGCTGCCGGATACCCAGCTAACATTCCATTTAAAAGAGATCCATCAGAAGGTGGTTTTTTTAGTTGGAAAGATTCTTCTTCTAAAAGTTGCTGAAGGGCTGAATCAAGAAATTTTTGATAGATTGGTGCAAAAAAACGATGGGAAAAGCGGGTAGGAAAAGAAAGATTCCCCAGAATCACGCCGCATTTTTCCAGAACTGATTGATTTCCTAAATAACCGCTATCTTTTAATGCTTGTTTTGAGACGTATAAAGACCATTGATAAATTTCATCTAAGCTTTTCAGTAACTCAGGAGCCATCTGATACTCGCTGGTATCTAACTGAAAATCTCGAATATACCCTCCCTTTAAACAATAGTATTTATCTAGCTTCCCTTTATCTGTCGAATAAAACTTTTGGGGGTCTACTCCCATTTGTTCGACTGTTGCTAAGCTTTTAAAATCTTTTTTAGCAATTAAATTCTGCCAATATTGCTCAGGACTTTCTGCACCTGGGAATAAGCTAGATAAACCGATGATTGCAATTTTTTCCATTCAATATTCCTAAAAGATTAATAAAAAACGACTTTATTTTAAATAGGCTCTAGCCAGCGTGCTGTAGCAGCGATCGCGACTACAGCACGCTGAATGGTTTCTTAACTCGCCATTACTTAACTCCTACTTTTTCTGAGTTAAAGAATAGACGGTTCAGTTGTTTGCTAATCGTCACTTCTGCCCCAAATACTCGCGAGTAAACTTTTCCTTGGATATCGTGGGAAGTGATGTTCGCCACTAACTTTGTCTCATTGCTAGAAATGACATCCATCGACACGTAAAATGGTTTACCCAAGGGAATCGTTTGGAAATGCTCTCCTTTCTGGCAGCGTAAAGGGAGACTAGCCGCCTGATAAAAATGCCTTACCCAAATCAACATGCACTGAAATTGCACATCTTTGGCGACAAAATCGAATGCCTGTGCCGGAAACTGTCCCCGCTGTTCTTCAGCGATTTGGGGTAAAACACATTCCATCGTCAGGGTTTCTGGCGTAATATTTAAAACTTGTTTTACCCCTTTAAAACTAGGGCCATGAAACAAGGTGCCATCCTGATAAGGCGATAGAAACGCAAACTCTTGACTTTGAGTGGCGTCAAATTTGTAAGTGGGAGCTTCCGGAATTTCCTTCAGGAGTTTCACCTGCCCGTTGTAATGATAGCGGCGTTTTCCGGGTTCCGCTTCACTCCATATTGTCGCTGCGAGTTCGAGCTGCTCGTTCTGGGATTTATTGACTTCCTTCACTTCCAAGATGTATTCGCTTGCCAATGTTTCATCGAAAACAATGCCTTTTAAGACCTTGAAGTTTTCGCAGCTAAAAAACTTGTAGCCAGGATATAGCTGTTCGCTAACATTGGCAAGCCATACTGAACCACAAACGGTTGGTAATACCGCTTGACCACCAATCGCATGATCTTGCAAAAAGGAATTTGCTTTCAGGTTTAATTTTCGATGAATTTGGTAAGTCCGGAGTTCTGAATCTAGCTCTCCAGACACGACTACCAGAGGACTCCCCACTAAGACTTGTACCGTTTCCCGTTCGCCAAAATCTAGTTCGTCAACTAGCATCTGAGTGCCCACTTCAACGGGAATTACCTCAACCTTGCGTTCGGCAAAAATCTGTTTTAACTCAGGCGTAACCATCCCGCCATCCCAAGGTCCCCAATTAAAGGAAGCTACGTGACATTCGGGATGGAGGCGCTTAAAGTGATGGGCAAATTTATTGAGAATCTCATTGGCGATCGCATAATCCGATTGACCAATATTTCCGTAAAACCCAGCGGCTGAAGCGAACAACACCAAATGCTTGATTTGATTCGGATTGACACAACTCAGCAGATTTTCCAATCCTTTGACTTTGGCAGTATAAACGGCTTCAAAATCCTGTTCGGATTTATTCTCAATCAATTTATCTGCCAAATTGCCAGCGCCATGAAGAATTCCGGAGATCGCTCCGAAACGCTGGACGGCATCTGCTAGTTTTTCCTTTAAAGCGATCGCATCGGTAATGTCGGCGCTGAGATATTCTGCTTTCCCACCCGCTTGCTTAATCGCTTCCAGCGTTTGGGCGATTTCTCGTTGGGCTAAAATCCCCTTCAGTGTCTTTTGGACTTTGATTGGGGTGGGTTTCTCTCCTCGTGCAGTAATATCTGCCATAATCCGCTTTTTCAAATCAAATTCATCAACACAGCCTTTTGCCCATGCTGGCTCCGGATTGATGCTTGAGCGACCGAGGAGGATAAATTTGCATCGGTAGCGTTGCGCTAGCTTGATGACACACTGGGAAGTAATCCCGCGTCCACCGCCGCTGACGAGAAACACCGAGGATGGAGTAATTTGATGTGTTGTGCCGCGAGCGTTCTTCTTAACCCTACACATCTCGGCTACCAGGGTGGTTCTCCCCTGGGAACTGTACCCGACTTCGGTAATCAACCGATTGGGGTCGTGAAGTTCCGCGACAATCGATTGGGCGACAAATTCTTCATCGAAAGCGGGACTCAAATCGATGGCGCGACAAAACACCCGTTCCCATTCCAGGTTGAGGGTTTTCGTCAAGCCGAACAGCCCCCCACCGATGGCGCTAAACTCTGTTTTGCGACTTAAACCGAATTGCCCATCCAGGCGGCTCACGGTGAGGAAACAACTGCGTCCTTGACGTGCTGCTTCATTCAGTGATTTTTTGAGGTGCTTAGCAATCAGAAAAATATGCTTGAGGATGGCTCTTTCCGATTCCTGCCCAAGACTTGCTTGAATTGAGGGATGCAGATGAACGAACGTGCCAATCGAGCCGTAGTTTTGCGCGATCGCCATCAGCTGTTGTTTCAAATGCTCCTCGCTCAAATCTGCCAGCACCACACGGTTAATTCCTCCCGGTAACGGTAGCCGTTGGGCAATAACAGATTCGGGGAAACTTAATACAACCACTTTCCACCCTCGGTCTGAAAGAGACTTGACCAATCTGATACTGGCAGGGCTACCGTCATCGGTCAGCAAACAAATGTGATGGTCGGGCAAGGTGAAATCCAGATAATCTGCCTCACTCAGAGGTTGGAGCCTCGCCCGACCGCGTTGAATCTTGTGCTCAGCTTCAGTTGAAGCTTCATCTGAAGCTTCAACTTGCTGCGATTCTGGGGTTAAGTTTTTTTTTCAGCCACCCGCGATTCCTGGCTCATATATTCAACAATTTGAGCAAGGGTGCGGAGTTCGGCTAGCTGTTCTGGATTCACCGGCGGCAAATCAGGGAATAACTCCTGCATTGCCCCCAAGATTTCCACCCGCTTGATCGAGTCAATCCCCAAATCTGCTTCCATGTCCATCGAAAGCTCTAGCATTTCCGTGGGGTAGCCAGTCTTCTCACTGACTACTTCTAACAGGGATTGGATCAGAGCATTCGCCTTCTCCTGGGAGACAAATCCGTTTTCTGCCTTCGCTGAAACTGCTGCCGCTGGAGCAGAAACCTCGACCTCTGTTGATGGCGCTTTGTTGCCCATATATTCAACAATTTGAGCGAGGGTGCGGAGTTCGGCTAGCTGTTCTGGATTCACCGGCGGCAAATCAGGGAATAACTCCTGCATTGCTCCCAAGATTTCCACCCGCTTGATCGAGTCAATCCCCAAATCTGCTTCCATGTCCATTGAAAGCTCTAGCATTTCCGTGGGGTAGCCAGTCTTCTCGCTGACCACTTCTAACAGGGATTCGATCAGGGGGGTCAAATCTACCGATGGCGCTGTTACAGATGAGCTAGAGGTTGTTTCGATGACCGATGGCGCAACTTCTACCTGCTCTGCTTGAGCGATTTGATTTTGCAGACTTGTCTCTACTTGGAGAGCCTGGGCTGGCTGCGAACCATTGCTGGAAACAGGTTGGGATACTGGCGCTGTAGGGACGGCATCTGGGGCAGCTAGCCCAGAAATCGTCAGTTCCGGCATCGGCACGACAGCCGGGGTAGTGGGGGCAACAACCGAGTAATGTAGTTTGTCAGAGGTTCCTTGTCCGTTTTGCCCTTGTTCCAAGTTCCGAACGGGCGCTAGTGACGCCTGACCATTCACAACTGACCCATTGGCACCGTTACCAGCACCCAACAGGGAATAATGTTGCTGCATGAGCTGGAAAAATCTTTGGGAATATTCCAACTGATTTTTCAGGTATTGTTCGTGAACTTGCTGGCTGGCAGCTTGATGTTCGTGAAAGCGCATCATGTTGCGCTCTAAACTTTCTAGAAGACCCTGATTATTTACAGAAGATTGTTGCATGGGTTGCGCCTCTGATTTGGTTGCGGGTGGAACTGGTATCGGCTCTGGCATTTTGACTTGGGGAATTACGGGTACGGGAATTACGGGTTGAGGGGTAGGGATTGGGACGATGTGTGGTGTTGGTTTCGGGGCTAAAGATTTCTTCGGCTCCTGTGTCGATTTCCCATTCCTGTTTTCCCTTTCTGGATTTCCCTTGATTTGGTGTCCGTTTTGCAAAGCTTGTTCAAAAGCAGCTTTGGTTTTTTCACTGACATAGTTAGCGCCGTTTAAAGGCACATTCAATCTCTTCTTTTGCTGAGAATTGGATGTTTTTGGTTTAACTAGGTAAGGATCGAGGTTTTGTAAAGACAAGCCAGCCACGCGCAACTGAACAAAGGCTTCGCACAACTGGCGCTGGCTATCTCCTTTGCTACTGGCATTCAAGGCGATCGCTAAATGGGGTCGATCTTCGAGGATATTCTTCACCAGATTGGTCAGGATATTCCTGGGACCAATTTCGACAAAGAAATATCCCCCGGCTGCGTAAATATTTTCAACTTCCTGCTTAAAATGCACAGGATTGACAATATGTGCAGCTAAGGTTTGTCCAATGGTATGGGAATTGTCTGGATAAAGATTTCCGGTTGTATTGGAGTATACCGGGATTTTCGGCTGATTAAAAGTAACGCGATCCAGCACCTCTGCAAACCGTTTTTGAGCGTGAGCGACAAACGGTGAATGGAAAGCTGCGGAAACGGGTAGTAAAACAACCGAATACCCAAGCTGCTCCAATTTCTGCTGGACTTTGGCGATTTCTCCCTTCGCCCCCGCTAATACCACCTGATTGTTAGAGTTCCAGTTGGCAATGGTGATTTTGGGGAAATTCTCGACAACTTCTTTGACTTTATAAATATCCCCTTTCACCGCCAGCATCATGCCGGTATCAACTTTTGGATCGTCGGGGAATGCCATCGCTTGACCTCTGGCTTTGACGAGGAAAAAGTAATCTTCGTCATTCAGAACGCCCGCCGCCCATAGGGCTGTCAGTTCCCCGAAGCTGTGCCCTGCCACATAATCAGGCTTGAACCCTGCCTCTTCTATAATCTTGTAGAGACCAAAACTCAAGGCACCAATTGCGGGTTGGGCATTTTCGGTCTGTTGTAATGCCGCAATTTGGGCATCCTTTTGGGCGTTGTCAAAAACAGGACACGGGAAAACGACTTGGGAAATGGGTGGCAACCCATTCTTGCCCAGGTATTTGTCCATATCGCTGTAAGCTTGGCGAAGCTGAGGGAAGTTAAGGACAAGTTCCTTACCCATCTCCAAATACTGCGAACCTTGCCCCGAAAACAGCGCCACTACCTTCCCTTGGGGGTTCAGGCTAGTTTTGCGGTAATAGATTCCTTTGGGATGCTCCCACGATTGGGCTTGCTGTTTGTTTTTCAGTAAGTCAATCGTAATCTGCAATAATTCACGGGCCTCTGCGGCAGAGGTGGCGACAAATCCCACTCTGGCTGAGGCAACGGGAATTTTTAAACTCGCAGCGCTGACAAGTTCTGTGTAATGTTGTGTGCCGCGATCGCTTGCTAATTGCGACTCTAGGGTTTCACACTTCGCCAATAATTCTCCTACTGTTGGAGCATCCAGCAGAATGGTCGCTGGCGTACTGTGTAAACGATAAGCCTGTTGATGTTCCCTTTGATATTCTTCGAGGACGACATGATAATTCGTGCCTCCAAAGCCAAACGCACTGACCCCTGCTCTTCTTGGCGTTTCATCATCAATGCCAAGCCAGGGTCTGGTTTCGGTATTCAAATAGAAGGGTGAGTCTTCTATTTTAAGTTTAGGGTTGGGTTGGGTGACATTAATCGTTGGGGGTAATATCTTATGGTGCAAAGCCAAAGCCGTTTTGATCAGGCTGGCTGCACCTGCTGTTGCTTTGGTATGTCCAATCTGAGACTTAACGCTCCCCAAGGCAATATGTTGTTTTTGGGAGTTGTTTTGGCTAAAAACTTCATTTAAGCCTGCAAACTCTGTCGGATCGCCAGCGACGGTTCCTGTACCATGAGCTTCAATCAGACCGACTGTTGAGGGTGCAAATCCAGCATCTTCATAAGCTCGACGCAACGCTACGGCTTGCCCTTCCGAACGAGGAGCATAAATGCTCTTAGATTTGCCATCGCTGGAGGTGCCCATTCCCTTGATGACGGCATAAATGCGATCGCCATCTCGTTCGGCATCTTCAAGCCGCTTGAGAACCATCATTCCCATGCCTTCACCCAACAGCATCCCGTCGGAATTTATATCGAAGGGACGAGAATTCCCTTCTTTAGAAAAGGCAGGCGTTTTACTAAAGCACATATACATGAAGATCGAATTGTCGGCATCCACACCGCCCGCGATCATCATGTCGCTACGATACTCGGTCAATTCACTCAAAGCCATCCGCAGGGCGCTTAATGACCCGGCACAGGCTGCATCTACAACACAGTTAATTCCTCCTAAATCTAGGCGGTTGGCAATTCGTCCGGCAATCACGTTCCCCAGCATGCCCGGAAAAGAATTTTCCTCCCAGCCGATATAGGCAAGTTTTATCTTCTCAATAATCTTTTGGGTATCTTCGTCAGATACACCACTGTTTTTAAGAACCTTCTCCCAAACGGGATATTGCAAACGGGCAGTTAGCGGCGTAATTAGTTTCTGCCCGCCCCCTACGCCCAGAATGACGCCTGTGCCTTTCCGATTAAAATCTCTGGATTCACCGTAACCAGCGTCTTCCATTGCCTGTTTGGCAACTACCAACGAGAGCATTTGGGCGACATCTGTCACCTCTAGAATATTGGGAGGCAACCCAAATTCCATCGGATCAAAATCAATATCCGGGATGAATCCGCCTCGTTTGCAATAAGTCTTATCCGGTGCCTTGGGATCTGGATCGTAGTAGTCCTCAATCCGCCAGCGTGAGGGAGGAACATCAGAGATACAATCGGTTTTTGTAATGATATTTTCCCAATACTCTTCTAGAGTCCTGGCTTGCGGAAAAATGCAACCCATTCCGATAATCGCCACTGGTGTTTGTTGCAGTTGCCGCTTAATTTTGTTGTTTATCAATGATTTATCAGACTTCATTCCTCAACCTGACGCTAGTGACGTTCCTGGTTCAAAGGGTTATGATACCAAGTTATTCCGCTTTAGTGTAGTTGTATATCCACTCAATTTAAACCTGTGGAAGTTTGCTGTTTATTTTCACACGAGTGGGTACACCCAGCTTCATATTCTCAGCTTGGGCGAAAGCTTTGTAGGCTGCACGCAGATAGGCAAAATCAGGAATTTAAATAATAGCAATTTCAGTCCCTTGAAGCAAGTTAACTATTTTAACAAATTTTCTTGTGCTTGAGATTTTATGTTATAATGACTTGATTTTTTGAGTTCTCTGCCAAGCCTTGGGTACAGGGTATAAAGCTAAGGGATCGTGGTTAAAAAAATTTTTAGGGGTTAAAACCCAGGCACAGTAAAACTTAGAGTATTTAAAATTGGTAATTTAGAATCGCAAGTACGCTGAAACTACAGGTTTCAATTTTTTACAATTTAAATTGTATTCAATTTGAAAAGGTAAAAGAGTGTATTTATTTTAGTTTTGATTTTAGAATTTATAAAAAAATAGGTAAATTTCTCTTGTTCAAATTTTTATTAAAAGAACGTTTAAAACAACAAAAATACTTTTTAAATTTATTAAGCGTTGCAGCAAAAATAAGGTTTGCTATCAATTTAAATTTAGCTCTATTTATTATCTTGTATAATAAAAATTTTTAAATAAATGTGGTGCCCTTAACCACTGAATCTTACCCAAAGTATGCTTATACACAGCCATTTTATTTCCAGCTATGTATAAGGGCAACTACCAAAGTGTTGAAATGCCGCTGATCTTTGTGAATAGTTGTGCTGTAGTTTGAAATAGATCGCCAAGAGAATGCAATTCAAGTTGAGGAATGGGGGGACTGACTTGGCGTTTATTTTTTAGTTAAAACTTGATAATGATTGCGTACACTCCAGACCCTTCAACCATCAAGCAAACAACGTCCTTCAATTAGGCGCTTTGTAAATCAAGAAACCAAGCCACAGGTATACCTACGCATTCTTACTGAATTACTCCGCGCCAAGCTCGCCAAATTTTGGCGACCACCAGTTACCTTTTTTACTCTCAAAGAAGGCTACCTCTTTGCATTTATTTTGTTTGGTTTTCGGGTTAGAGCAACGCAACATCACCTTATCTTGACCATTTTTGGTGTATTTGTAACGCTCTAGGGAAGAGCCACAAATCGGACAAGAATGCTGAGAAGGCTTGTCAGAACGCGGCGGATTTTTCCGCTTAGCGTCAGGCAATTCATACTCTAGCGTGGATACGTTAAAAAACATTACAGCACCGCAGCCATTATTGCGCTCATCACAGCTCAAAAAATGGTCTGTTTGAAGTTTTTTAGACTTCGAGTAAACCCTCGTCATTGGATGTTTGCATTTCGGACACCGAATATTAGTAAGTTCAGACCGAGTCTCCGTGCTAGTATCGGTGCGAGTATCCGGGGGTTCACAAACAGGTGAAGTGACCTTAACTCGGCATGGATTCGTTGCAGTCGGCATAGAAGCGGGAATTTTTGCCCCGGCTTTCTTGAGCGCTGGGGCAAAATAATCTCGGTTCCAGCTAGTCAAATACTTTTGCCAGTCCAGCTTACCGTGAGCGATCGCATCCAATTCCCGCTCCATCTTTGCCGTAAAATCTGCACGAATCAGCTCAGGTAACACCCGACCCAAGAACTCATCCACTTCCATCCCTAGCTGGGTCGGAACGAGCAACCCCTTCTTCAGAACCACATACTCCCGCTCTTTCAAAGTCTTTACCGTCGGAGCATAGGTGCTAGGACGCCCAATCCCCTGTTTCTCCATCACCTGAATCAACTTAGACTCAGAATACCGGGGTGGTGGCATCGTCTGCTTCTTATCGGCACCCGCTTGGGTACAGGTAAGCGATTGCCCCTCTTTCAGCGTCGGCAACACTTGGTCTGAGCCAATGTCCCGCCAGTAGCGCAGATAGCCCTCAAACTGTAGCACCTGACCCAAAGCTTGCCAAGTTACGCTACCAGATTTTGTGATAATTCTCGTCTTCAAGAGTCGCGCTGATTGACACAGAGAAGCGATCGCGCGTCGCCATATCAAATCATACAATCCAGCTTCTTCGGGTGTTAACTCTGCTTTAATGACGGATGGTAGCCGGGTAATCTCTGTCGGTCGAATTGCCTCGTGCGCCTCCTGGGACAGCGCTGCACTTTTACGAACAGTCGTCTTTTGGGGGACATTCTCTGGGTCATTTTGCTCCAGATACTTCCGCACCGAAGCGCAAAACTCCTCAGATAAAGTTGGGCTATCTGTACGCATATAGGTGATGTATCCTTGTTCGTACAGCTTTTGCGCCACTTGCATTGTTTTCTCTGGATTCAGCTTTAGACGCGCTCCTGCTGCTTGCTGAAGGGAACTGGTAGTAAATGCGGCGGGTGGTTTTTTGAAACTCACTTTACCTTGGGTGCTGACTACCTGATGCGGATGACTCTTCGCCATCGCTACCAGTTGATCCCCTTGAGTTTGTGTTGTCACTCTGGTTCCTTCAGCAGCTTTTTTGCTGTCAGGAGACTCAGAATCATCGGTTTCCTCTACTTCAGGCTCATCGGAACGATTCACTTGTCCGGCATAAAAGGCTCGAAACCCCTCGGCGTAGTCAACGTAAACAGACCAGTAATCTTCAGGGACAAAGGCTGTAATTGCTCTCTCGCGATCGCATAATAGGTGCAAGGTTGCGCTTTGAACCCGACCGACTGACTTGGCTCCGTTTTTGAGCGACCAAACGAGAGGGGAGCCTCTGAAGCCAACTAGCTTGTCGAGACACGTCCTCAAAAGAGCTGCATCTACTAAGTTCTGGTCGAGGGGACGGGGTTTGCTCACTGCTTTTTTAATCGCAGTTTCTGTAATCTCGCTCGTCACTACGCGCCGGGGATTTTTTACCTTGAGTTCTCGTGCGAGATGCCAAGAAATTACCTCCCCTTCCCGGTCTGGGTCTGTTGCAAATATAACTTCGGTTGCTGATTTGACGGCTTGTTTTAATTCTGTGAGAACCTTTTTGCCTCGGTCGCCACGGGGGACAAATCGACAAGTAACGCGATCGCCTGATAGGTCAAACCCCAGTGCATCTTCCCCGTCTTTCGCTAGCTCAACAACATGACCCATGCTTGCCATCACTCGGTAGCCAGAACCAAGGCTTTTCTGCCATTTCTGCCGTTTGCCAGGACTTTCTATCAAAACAAGTTTCATGTTCTGTCCTCCAAAAATTTTTAATTCTTGCTTTAAGAAGGATGACTTAGCTAGGCATTTTAGGGTATAAGCTACTTGCTGCATGAACTCAGGTAAATGACATCACCTCCCCCCGATCCACGTTCCTCTCGGCTTGGCTTTGATGAGTTGATTGGCATTGTTGTTGCCTTCGGCGTGATTGGCACGATTTTCTTCTGGTCAATTGGTAGAAGGGAGCCAGGGTTGAATTTGACCGGATTGCCGACTCCTGACGCCACGGCGAGTCCAAAGCCAGCAGCGCCGCTACCAACAACGGTGATACCCGGAGAATCGCCCACCCAGCAAACGGTTCCGGCACCTTCTGCTTCACCGAGCGACCCAAACTCAACGCTACTCATACCGGACGATCCAAACACGGTATCGAGAAGCGTCCCGATTCCCGTACCCGTCGTACCCGCGCCTTCTGCCCCAGCGCCCTCAGTCGCTCCCGCAGCACCACCCGCGCCTTCCGCCCCAGCGGCGGTTGTTCCCGTACCAGCCCCCACAGCTTCTGCCCCAGCTAAACCGATCGACTTTTCCGACGTTCCGGATAATTACTGGGCGCGTCCTTACATTCAAGCGCTGGTTGAGCGCAACATCCTCGCAGGTTTCACCGATGGCACTTTTCGCCCCGATCAACCGATCACGAGAGCGGAATTTACGGCTCCGTTGCGGAAAGCTTTTGGTCAAAAACCGGCTCAGAATGCTTTGAATTTTAAAGATGTCCCCTCTGGGTACTGGGCTGAAGCTGGAATCAAGCAAGCTGTGGCAACGGGTTTTTTGAAAGGATATCCGGGAAATCGGTTTCTCCCAAACCAAGAAATTCCGAGAGCGCAAGTTTTGGTTGCGCTTGCTAGCGGCTTAGGGCTGAAACCACCGTCCAATCCGGCTCAAGCTTTGCAGACTTATCAAGACGCCAAGGAGATTCCTAAGTACGCGACCCAAGGTGTCGCAGCGTCTACAGCAGCCGGTCTTGTGATTAACTATCCGAATCAAAACTTGCTCAAACCGAATCAGGCTGCGACTCGTGCTGAGGTGGCTGCTGCAATTTATCAAGCTCTCGTACAAGCCGGACAAGCACAACCAATTTCCTCTCCAGCCGTTGTGCAGCCACAATGAGGGAACCATCGTAGGGGCATGGCATTGTTCGTTTGAGCGAAGCGTTTGGCGACACGCATCAAATTCGGTTTTGGAAGTTGCGATCGCCTTTATACCCGGATAGCTCGGCGAGTTCTTCTAAAGAAAGCAGACCTGAGTAACGCCGCCCCTTAATTTCCCAAGTGGGAAAGCCTTTGATTTTTGCCTTCGTGCAGAGGTCTGGACGCGGATTTTTACCGCCCGCATCGCACTCAATGTAGTTTATATAGCCAAGCGCCTCTTTTGGAAACAGTTCTTTCTGTTTTGTGCAGAAAGGGCACCAATATGCGCCGTAAAATTTGGCTTTGGTGCGCTTCAAGTGGCGTGCTAAACCCACTTCTGCTGTAGTAGCGGCGCGATTCGAGGATTTGGTTGGCTGGAGTGCTGATTCTGTATATGGATCGGATGAACAGCCAGGGATTAATGCCAGTAGAGCGATCGCTGTAGTGCGGATGATAACCGCGCTAAGGTCAAATCTTTGAACTTGCATAGCTCTCAGTTGGGTAGATGTTCGGCAATCAGCAAAGTTTACCTTTTGTTTTCATACCATTTTGCTTTACTGTTGCCCAATCTAAATTTCTGAACTATCGATAAATAGAGACGCAATAAATCGCGTCTCTACAATCTAAACTCAAAATCTTAACTCAAAAAACTCCTCAGCCTTAGCGACCATCAACTGACCAGTGGGGCGGGTCATTTGCTAGCTTAAATACGCCATAAGATGCACCCACACTATAGAGAGCCGTATTGTTGGCACCATTCGTGGGAGCGCCAATATTCACCAGGGTGCCATCTCTCTTTTTTATTTTTAGAATTCCTTCCCAGGTAATGTTCCAATCGATGGCTAGCCTTTCAGTATGGCGAGATTTTAGAGCCACCGGATTCCCGCCAATGCCGAATTCATCTACCATCAGTTGTGCGGCTTGTACAGCTACAGCGTTCGTATAATGTACCCATTCAATGTCAACTCCCGCCATATTTGGTACATTTTCTGCTCTGATTTCTCCTCGACTAATCCGAGCCGAATAGTGCATCATATAAGCTCTTTGGGGAGGTCGATAGGTCGCGGCAATAATAGTTTGGGCACCCGCATCAACTAAAGCTTTTTGAAAAGCTGCTACTTTTTCTCGGAAAGGTGAAGCTAAATCAGAAATCGAGCGGCTAGTCGGAAAGTTGTCATACCAATGCGGTCCACTCAAGCGAAATCGAATTCTTTTGGCATAGGCGTTGAGGATATCCATTGCTGGGATAAAATCTGCGCCTAATTTCTGCTTAGTCGTTGCAGAAAGTAGATTTTCCAATTCATCACGCAAGCGCACATCTCTTTGGAGATAAGCTTGGGCTAACCCTTGGCTACTTCTAGCTCCAAAGTCTCCATCTACGGTTAAGTCGGGAACCAATATAGTATTCAAAGACTTTTGTAAATCTTTAACCTCTGCCTCGCCAAAGCGCAGATAAGCAAGCAACATTGCTGCCGTAAGATTGGGAACTTTATAAAGAAAACCGTCGCTCAAAGCTTTGGTGTAGGTGGTATTATCCACAACTCCATTAACCGGCAAGTTATTCCTTTGCTGATAACTACGGGTAGCTGTATCGCTAATCTTGCCAAAGTCTCCATCAACGGTTCCTATCGGATAACCAGCCTCTTTTAAAAAGCTTTGCCAAGCACTGACTGCTGCTCCATTAGAGCCGATTTTGAGTGTGGGTAATTTCAGCGCACTGATATTAAAAGCCATAGATTCCACCTGAATTCAATATTGCTAACTTTTCTGTTAACTAGCAAAAAAAAAAGCCATCGAGCAAGTCTAGCTTTTGTGCTATTTTAACGCTACAAAAGAACGCAGCAGATGAGAGTTACACTGCTTGTGCGATACACTTGCATTTTATAACTTAATGCTTAATAAATTTCGATGATATAATTTTAGTTATTATTTCCGTCATATGTCTATCTTCCTATTTAATTCCAATAAGGTAATTATTGGAAAATACCTTATACCTGAAATCAATCCTCCAACTTATAATAATTAATAGTTAATTAATTATCTGGTTTTTCTATTAAATTAAATTTTCTTGAACTTGAGGTAGCTTTTATAGTAAAACCTCTAGCTAATCTTCTGTCCAGTTTTCAAATAAAAGATTTAAATATTGTTACAAATTGCTACAATATTTAATTGAATCTTATCGTCTTAGAGATTCTATCGGCTAATTTGAAACCGCTGCTGATTTAACACAAATTCCGGATTTTATCTCATCGGTTGTGGAGCATCTGGTAACGAATGTTCGCTTTTTTTAATAAGGAGACTTTATGGCAGACTCTGGAAATCGGATGCGCGATCGCACGCCAGACGATGTAATTATTCAGGCACAGGCGCGAAAACCCATTACAGATCCCAGCCTGGGTATTGCCGTTGAAGTGAGTAGACAAGGAACTCCTAAGCATCGGCTGGTCACGATTGGGGACTCTCTCTCTCACGGCTTTCAAAGTGGGGCAATCTTCAATACTAGCCTCTCCTATCCGATGATGATTGCCAAAGAAATGGGCTGGTCTAACCAGATGCGTTATCCCACCTACGACGGCCCAAGAGATGGATTTCCGCTGAACCTAGAACATCTGGCTCGACAACTCGATCGGGAGTTTGGTGATATCAACTGGTTGGATTTCGCCCCAGCGCTGTTGTTTATCCGCCACTACATGGACGATGTAGAGGATTATTGGGAACGTGACGCAGGCTCCCGCTTCCCCATTCAACGCGGGATTAATCACAACCTGGCAGTCTATGGCTGGGATTTGCGGAATACCCTGTCGCGCACTGCGGACATTTGCCTAGACATCATTCGGAAAAATCCCCCCAAAGACGATTATCTCCGGCAGGTTGTCGAGTATCATAACGAACGCGCTGCCATCCGAGTTTTGAATTCGGCACGAGATGCACAAGGCAACGCGCTGACGCCACTACAAGCGGCGGCAGCACTGGGCGCTGAGGGAACACCAGAAAGCGGTGAAGACGGCATTGAAACGCTGCTTGTTGTCATCGGTGGCAATAATGCGCTGGGTAGTATTCTGACATTCAAGGCGGCCTGGACCAAAGAAGGCTATGACGATATGGCTGTCAACGATCGCTATACTGTCTGGCGTCCGATTCACTTTAAGGCTGAACTGGACAAGCTGGTTGAGGAAGTTAAGCAAATCCGTGCTCGCCATGTAATCTTGGCAACGGTTCCTCACGTCACGATCGTTCCTTTTGCCCGTGGTATCAACAAAAATAAAGAGGGGAATAAAGCTAATCCGGGATCTCGATACTTCCCTTACTACTCCTTGCCTTGGCTTACCGAAGAAGAATTCGATCCGGATAAGCACCCGTACCTGACAGAGGAGGAGGCACGAGCAATCGATAGTGCCATCGACCAGTACAACGACTATATAACCGATGCGGTGCGTCAGGCTCGACAGGAAGGCAGAGATTGGTATCTGTTTGAAATGGCTGGCTTGTTGGATCGCTTGGCATCCAGGCGCTATATTCAAGACCCCGAAGCCAGACCGACTTGGTGGGATGAAGTGGGTGGTCAGTACGAGTTGCCACCTGAGCTTCAGGCACTTTCACCTGTACCAGATTCCCGCTTTTTTAAATCTGATGCAACAGGTCGCACTCAAGGCGGCTTATTCTCTTTGGATGGTATTCATCCCACTACCATTGGCTATGGCATCATGGCGCAGGAGTTGATTGAGATTATGCACAAGAAGGCGGGGGTCAAGTTTTATGAAAGCGATGGGAAAACCGAGCGGACTGGTGACATCAGAGTTGATTTTAATCGCTTGATTGCCCTAGATACACTGATTTCTAACCCACCGCGATCGCTCTCTAATGCTCAGAGTTTAATCGGTTTGATTGATAAGAACTTTAATATCTTCAGCGGGATGCTCAGGGCAAGTTACTAAAAGCAATCTGAGGTCGGGGTGGGCTTAGGCGTCCCATCCCCAAGGTTCCTGCTTAAGATCGAAAGTAGGAACCTTTAATCTCTCTGGGCATGAAACGCATTGTTCTAATTGCTGGGTTTGAATCATTCAACGCTGACTTGTACCGGAAGGCAGCTCATTTGGCTCAGGCTAGGTGTCCGGAGTTGGATATTCGGGTGTTTAGCGATCGCGCCCTCACCACAGAACCAGAAGCCGTAGAAGCCGCACTCCAAGGGGCAGATGTCTTTTTCGGCAGTCTGCTATTTGATTACGACCAAGTCATGTGGTTGCGCCAAAGGGTGCAAAATATTCCGATTCGCCTCGTTTTCGAGTCAGCCTTGGAATTGATGAGCCTCACTCAGATAGGCGCGTTCAAAATTGGCGACAAACCCAAGGGGATGCCCAAGCCAGTTAAATTTATTCTCGACAAATTCAGCAACGGGCGAGAAGAAGACAAACTTGCCGGTTATATTAGCTTTTTAAAAGTTGGGCCAAAATTATTAAAATTTGTGCCAGTGCAAAAAGTGCAAGACTTACGCAACTGGCTAATTATTTACGGTTATTGGAACGCTGGTGGAACAGAAAATGTCGCGTCGATGTTCTGGACGCTGGCAGAGAAATATTTGCAGTTAAAGGTAGGAGAAATTCCACCGCCAGTTGAAACTCCAAATATGGGATTGCTGCATCCCGATTATCAAGGCTTTTTTGAATCTCCAAGGGCATATTTGGAATGGTATCGACAGCTTCGCAAAGGAGAAGATAAAAACAAAGAGAATTTACCAATTTCCAATTCCCAATTTCCAATTCCCAATTTCCAATCCCCAGTTGTCGGCATTCTGCTTTATCGCAAGCACGTTATCACCAAACAGCCTTACATTCCCCAACTCATTCGCCACTTTGAGAAAGCTGGGTTGATACCTTTGCCAATCTTTATCAACGGCGTCGAAGGTCATGTGGCGGTGCGGGATTGGATGACAACAAACTACGAAATGCAACAGCGACAACTCGGTAATCTTGAAACTCCATCTCTGTCTGAAGATGCGGTTCCAGTAGATGCAATTGTCTCTACGATTGGCTTTCCCCTCGTCGGTGGCCCTGCCGGGTCAATGGAAGCAGGGCGACAAGTGGAAGTAGCCAAACGCATTCTAACTGCCAAGAATGTACCCTATATCGTCGCTGCACCGTTACTAATTCAAGATATCCATTCTTGGACGCGGCAGGGTGTTGGCGGGTTACAAAGTGTTGTTTTATATGCTTTGCCAGAACTGGATGGGGCAATCGATCCTGTTCCCCTCGGTGGATTAGTAGGAGAAGATATTTATCTGATTCCAGAACGAGTTCAACGTTTAACTGGAAGGGTGAAAAAATGGATTTCCCTGCGACAAAAGCCAACGGCTGAACGTAAAATTGCCGTGATTTTATATGGTTTTCCGCCTGGATATGGGGCGACGGGGACAGCGGCTTTATTGAATGTACCGCGAAGTCTAATTAAATTCCTCCACGCCCTCAAAGACCAAGGCTACAACGTTGGAGAATTACCGGAAGATGGGGAAGAATTAATTCGCCTGGTGAAAGAAGCGGATGAGAACCCCACCCCAACCCTCCCCGTGAACGGGGAGGGGGAAAGATTATTCACCTCCGTTGACGGCGGAGTTCAGGGAAGTACAAGCGTTAACGCTAAAACCTTAGAAAATTGGCTGGGATATTTGCTAACGACTCGCATCGAAAAACAGTGGAAATCCCTCACTGGAACTGGCATCAAAACTTATGGAGATGAATTTCAAATTGGAGGGATACAGCTAGGAAATATTTGGATAGGCGTACAGCCACCCTTGGGAATTTCCGGCGACCCGATGCGGCTAATGTTTGAGCGCGATTTAACACCTCACCCTCAGTATGCCGCTTTCTATAAATGGTTGCAAAACGACTTTCAAGCTGATGCTGTCGTTCACTTCGGAATGCACGGAACGGTTGAATGGTTGCCCGGATCTCCGCTCGGTAATACGGGCTATTCTTGGTCTGATATTCTGCTAGGCAATCTACCCAATCTATATATCTATGCGGCGAACAATCCTTCTGAATCAATGTTGGCAAAGCGTCGCGGCTACGGGGTGCTGATTTCCCATAATGTGCCGCCTTATGGTCGTGCTGGATTGTACAAAGAATTGGTGTCGCTGCGCGATTTAATCGCGGAGTATCGGGAAGACTCGCAAAAAAATTACGCCCTCAAGGAAGCGATTTGTAAAAAGATTGTAGATACGGGTTTGGATGCAGATTGTCCTTTTGAGGATGCTAAACGCTTGGGTATTGACTTCTCTCCTGAGAATGCCAGACTGTTCAGTGCAGATGTTTTTAATTCTTATTTAGTAAAACTGTATGAATATCTGCAAGTTCTAGAAAATCGTCTTTTCTCATCTGGTTTGCATACGCTGGGGGAACCACCAACTCCAGAAGGGCTAATTAGCTATTTAGATGCTTACTTTGAATTGCCAAAAGACATTATTGAAGCAGTTGCTAAAGGCGAAGACAAACAGGCAGCATTGTCAGCACACTGGGAATATTTAACCAAAACTGATCCATATGTTAGATTTCGCATCAATCCTAATTTTCCAGATTTAATAGATGAAGCAATAAAAATTCGCGATTTATTGCAACAAAACAGCGACGAACTTACTAATCTGTTGCGGGGACTTAATGGTGAATATATTCCGCCTGCACCGGGTGGTGATTTGTTGCGGGATGGTGCTGGTGTGTTGCCAACGGGTAGGAATATTCACGCTTTAGATCCCTATCGGATGCCTTCACCAGCAGCGTATGAAAGGGGTCGAGAAGTTGCTAGAAAGATTATGGATCAGCATCTTAAGGAACAGGGTTCTTATCCGGAAACTGTGGCGGTAATGTTATGGGGATTGGATGCGATTAAAACAAAGGGCGAATCTCTGGGAATTTTGCTGGAATTAGTGGGTGCTGAACCTGTTAAGGAAGGTACGGGAAGAATTGTCCGTTATGAATTGAAACCAATTGCAGAAGTCGGTCATCCGCGTATTGATGTGTTAGGGAATCTTTCGGGAATTTTCCGCGATACCTTTATCAACATTATTGAATTGTTGGATGATTTGTTTCAACGCGCCGCTGATGCTGAGGAACCGGAAGACCAAAACTTTATCCGCAAACACGCTTTAGCATTGAAATCTCAAGGTGTAGAAAATCCCTCAGCGCGATTATTTTCTAACCCCGCCGGTGATTTTGGTTCGTTAGTGAACGATCGCGTAACCGATGGTAACTGGGAATCTGGCGATGAATTGGGCGATACTTGGCGCGATCGCAATGTCTTCAGCTACGGTAGAAAAGACAAAGGACAAGCTAGACCGGAAGTGCTGACGCAGTTGTTGCAAACAAGCGATCGCATTGTCCAAGAAATCGACTCGGTTGAATATGGTCTTACCGATATTCAAGAATATTACGCCAACACTGGCGGCTTGAAAAAAGCCGCAGAAAAACAACGCGGTAAAAAAGTTAGCGCCAGCTTCGTCGAAAGCTTCTCTAAAGACACCACGCCTCGCAATTTAGACGACTTGCTGAGGATGGAGTACCGTACCAAATTGCTAAACCCCAAATGGGCAGAAGCAATGGCGAATCAAGGTTCCGGTGGTGCTTACGAAATTTCCCAGCGCATGACAGCGTTAATTGGTTGGGGTGGTACGGTTGATTTTACCGATGATTGGGTATACGACCAAGCAGCAGATACCTATGCTTTAGATGCAGAAATGGCAAATAAATTGCGTGAGGCGAATCCCGAAGCTTTCCGCAATATTGTTGCGAGAATGATAGAAGCAAATGGGCGAGGTTTCTGGCAACCTTCTGAGGAGAAATTACAGAAGTTACGCGAATTGTATGAATTATCGGAGGCAGAAATTGAAGGTGTAAGCATAAGCTAATCGGATGATATGGTAGTTATTATGTAACTCATAAGCTTTCACCTAACCCTACTAGCTTATGGTTCTAGGGTATAGGTTTAGCTTTAAGTTTTATTACCAAGGAGTATCAAAGGTGGCAAATTTAAACAATGAATTTCCTTCTCCTATAGAGTTTTTTCTGGAAATTCCTCTTTATGGTTCTTTTGAAGTAGAGCCTAATTCCGAACTAATTAAGGAAATTGAAAATTTCAAAGGTTCGATTGATGCTTTCTGCCTGAATTGTAAAAAGCCAAGTACCTTCAAGAAAATGGTTGGTATTAACGAACCTATATTAGGACATTTGTCAAAATCGATTAAAGACAAGAAAATACTTGCTAATGCTAAAAATCAAAATCCTTTACTAATTCGTTGGCAAGAATCTAATCTAAATAATAGAATATTTAATGTCAATTTTTCCTGCGCCAGGGATAACAGTCATAGGATGCATTTTTGTTTTAAAGTATGCGAAGGTACAATTCAAAAAATTGGTCAATATCCTTCAATTGCTGATTTGAATATGACCGAGATAGGAAAGTATAGAAAAGTATTAGGTGAAACAAAATATAAGGAATTCAGTAGGGCTATTGGGCTTGTCAGTCATAAAATCGGTATTGGCTCTTTTGTTTATTTAAGAAGAATATTTGAAAATTTAGTCGAAGAAGCTCATCAAGAAGCTAAAAAAACAGATGCATGGGACGAAGAATTTTACAACAGTAGTCGAGTTAATGAAAAAATCGGTTTATTGAAAGATATTTTGCCTGAATCATTAGTTAAAAATACAATTATTTATTCAATTCTAAGTAAAGGAATTCATGAGTTAAGTGAAGAAGATTGCTTGAATCATTTTAGTAGTCTAAAAAAAGGGATAGAAATTATTTTGGATGAGAAATTAGAAAAATTAAAAAAAGAAGCAAAAATCAAAGAAACTGAAAAGTCTCTGTCTGAGATAAAAAGTAAACTTAAGTAAATTAATAGAGTATAGCAATATACTCGATGAGAGGTAAACTCGGTTGCATAAACCTAAACGCCGCTTGCAAAGTGTAACCTAAAAAATATCACTGTGAAGACTGTATAGAAAATGCAGATGAAACTTGAGACTTATAAATATAAAAGTAGCTTAATAAAGTTTTACTCGGTTTTATAAATTAAGAAAACTGAGCCAATTGGATTAGAGTTTTCTACATAGATTTTGTCGTTATAGTAAAAAGCTGTTGAAAACCCACCATCAAATAACATCGCTTCCTGAATATTTCCTAAACAGTGATTGTTAGAAATTCCTTTCAGGACATCATCAAACTTATCTGGATACAATGGCCCATCGGTTTCGACGTTGTTAACCAATAAAATTACATAGCCTTTGGAAGTAATTGCTGCCATCGAGCGGCTGGTTTCGTGTTGACAGGCATATTCTCCCAAGTCATTACAAATATCTTTAAATATTCCATCTTTATAAAATCTTCCATTTCCTCCTACTAAGTTATAGTTTAAATTTTGCTCGTTTCTTTTCCCAATCTGGATTGTCGCTTTTCGCGCTTTTGTACCTTCTGAAATTCCAAAGGAAGACCGCTTATCTTTAAATAAACCCGAATATTCTACCCCCCTCGAAATGTTCAAGCCTTGGGGTTTATTCTCAGGATCTATATAATCCCCGTTAATGGCTGCAATCGGTTTTTTGCCATTTAGTTTTGCATTATCATCGGCTATAATTTCATGAAACTGTTTTGGAACATATTCTTTGCGGAATCTTCCTTTAGCATCTTTAGCATAAATTTCATGGGCTAAAGCAAGACTAACCTTAAAATCTAGTTTCGGAGATTTTGGATCAAAAATAAGAACATAATTTGCCCCTTTAGCCTTTGTATTTCCTTGATGATCCGTTCTGATAAATTCTATGCTGAATTGGCATTCTTGGCTTTGGCAATCGCATAAATTATTAGCTGTATTTTCTCTGCTTATTATTTTTTGTGCTTGAACTTGAGGAATCGTTGAAGTATTTTTGGAATAAACATGAACAACAGATAAAATAATAAATATTACTAAGAATGTGGCTATAAATTTTGCTTTTGTAAACATACACCAAGAATTTACAAAAAATGTATGTTTACATTTTAAGCCTAGCAATACCTAGGATGAGGGTGAAAATTAACCACCCTACAAGTATTTTAATAAATAATAAACACGAGCTAATTGTCAGTTGTCATGAGCTTTTAGGTGTTTGCTCAGAATTGCTGACCAAAAACGAAGCATTAATGACGAATGACGAACGATCAATTACCGCTAACTAAACGAACCGTAGAGACTGATGAGACCCAATGGCGCTGTTGTAACTGATGCATATGGTTAAACAGTTGCCAGCAATACTGTTCTGGAAGCCCGCAGGTTAAGGCACCGCGCAGGACAACGTTAAAGTACCAGTCATTGGGGGCGAGTTCTTCTGCTAATTTGTTAACGACAACGTAGGTACGAACGCTGGTATATGTCCGACCTTGGCAGGAAACGTTGACCATTTCCTGGCGATAACCGCCTTGAGGGACTTCTTCGCGTTCATCTAAGCGATCGCTCAATCTCCACGGTAGTCGATACAGAACTCCTTCGACTGAGGCTGATGGATCTTTCACCATATCTAAAACACCACAGTTGCGAAGCGCTGAGCGACGATAAAATCCTAGCCGATATCCTTTCAGTGTGGCAGCACCAATCACGTAACTATGGGTGTTCTCGCCGAATGTACGCTTTAAATCGACCGGGCACATACAAGAACCGTAAGCAAAATAGTAGAACATCGGCTCTGTTTGTTGCTGTTGTTGCAATCTCAATGCTGGATGTGAAGGATTATGAGATTGTACCCAGGTGTGTTTTAAGTGTCCAATGCGATCGCTCATCTATCTATAGGTATAGAAATGTTTTTACTATGGACATGATTCTAGCAGAATGTTTTTATTGTATACCTTCATATCCCGATAGGCAAACCGTAGATTAAATTTTTGTTTTCTCCTCCGGAAACCGGATAAAGATTGGTAGGGTTGAAAAAGCCAAATGTTTTGGAGTTTCCTTGCGGAAGTACAAATACAAGGTTGGGTTTCATTCCCGCACGGAGCCAACGAAACACTGGCTGCGGTTGGGTTCAACAGCGTGAAACCCAACCTATACGGAAAGATTTGTCAGATAACCCTAACCCCTCACCATTGATGGAAAAAGGAGCATTTGTGTACGTCTGTGCCTCACTTTAGTTTCGCCAGCGTGCCCGATAGCTTCGCGCATCAAGATGACACAGGTTCGGAAAGCTGGTGTAACGACCCAAACCACCGGGCCACCAAGGGTCGAGAGACCAGTAAAGTTGATCGCCAGAAAGACCTTCGCAGAGAAAGTCTATCGCATCTCCAACAATATGACGGCTGTATCTTGCCCCACCAACGGCACGATTGATCGCTGGAGGTCGATACCAGCTAGTGATGATGAAGGGTCGCCCAATGCGATCGCGTGCCCTTTGTGCCAGTCTCGCAATCCGGATCATGGCATCCAGCGTCGCCTGGTTAGGAGGCATCCGGGTGCCGCCGTGGGTAGCTTCTGCCCAGGTAAAGTTGCCATCCGGAACGATGGGGGCAGACAGCTGAATATTCCTTAGCGTCCACCTGTCGGGACGCTTGGCGACAGCGATTGGAACCGGCTTGGGTGCGGCGTCCGGAGAATCTTTCCGTGCCTGATTCATGCGTTTGAGATCCTCAAATAAGGAGCGAATGGCTTGATCTCTGGTTGCCAAATCGCGCCAAAGTTGAACCAGGCGGATTAAAGCTTCTCGTTGGTGGTCGATTTCTTTATATTCAATCGGCAGACGCCGAACAAAATTCAGCAATTCTCGATCTAGCTGGGCAGCAAGATTCGATAACCTGGTGCGATCGCTTGTCGTGCCACTCAGCAGTAGAGGGTCGATTCCCAATGATGCCAGCGCGGAAGCGCGAGAGTCCAACTTTCGCCAGATCCGAACTAATTCAGTTAGCGCGTTGCGTTGGTTGCCTGAAGCTTGATAGTACTGCGGAATGCGCTGGATAAAGGCAATCAGGGCAGGATCGACAATTTTAATCCCTGTATCGGCGGAGGTGTTGTTTTTCAAAGAAGCGATCGCAACTTCCCGCGATTCTAGCTGACGCCACAGCTGGGCTAGCCGCAGCAGGGCTTCTCGCTGATAGGGATAACCGGAGTAATTGGGAGAAATTCGCTGGATAAATTGCTTGAGAGGAACATCCATCTGGGATTCCTCGAAGTTATCGCCAATGACAGTGCCAGGAGACAGCAAAGACGCGATCGCGGCTTCTTCTGTATCCATCTGACGCCACATCCGCACCACTTCCAGGGCAGCATCCCGTTGATGAGGCAAGCCAGTATAGTATTCTGGAACTCGCTCCACTAGGGTCAGTAGCGCCTTATCCAGGTAGGCAAGATTGTGGGGCAAGCCTTCCGCACTGAAATCGGTTTCGATGTCTTTTAGGTACGCTTGCAGTAACGCCTTGGCATCGCCGGCTTCCAACCGCGCTGCTGTCGGTTCGCTTGCTGGCGGTGCATAACCATCAGCCACAGCTTGAATAAAGCGATCGCTGTAGCGCCCTTTTTGTACGTCCCACAGATCCGCTCCTTTCCACCCCTGAGCGACCAGATTGTTACTTAAACTGCGGATAGTATTGGCAGCATATTGCACTTGTTTGGGAAAAGAATCCACCTCCTGTAGGGGAATGCGATTCGCTGGGGAGATGCCCAGGCCCTTTTCTCCGTCCGAAAACTGCGGTGAAGATAGCACTTGATAAAGCGCTGCCAGAATCGGCTTGTGAATGCCAGTTCGTTCCGCTTCTAAGAGGTAGTAGTAATTGCGCTGGTCTGGTGTCAGTGTTGGCATAGCCAGTTTTGATAACCCACTTAACCACTCTATGACTTTGGCACCCGTTCCGAAGCTTTTCCAGAGTGATTCCTAGAATAAATATCAATCAGTGCGATCGCTACCTAAACGGCACGGTGACGCCCCAAGCGTCCGCTTTTCGGACAGAGAAGCCAGAAAATCTAGCTTTCTCCCCTATAAGGTTACGGTGTACACACAAGTCGGCAGACCTCTCCCCAAACCCATCTCCGACACCGAGATGGGCTTTGAATACTGCTCCCCTTCCCTACGAAGGAAGGGGTTGGGGGTTAGGTCTGAGAGCGCTTTGTCCGTACACCGTAGCTTTATAGGGGGAGGGGTAGGAAAAGGTCAAAATCCACTGTAACCAATTGAAAATCGCGCTCTTTACTTTAGAGCTGGCGACGAAACTCCACCACATCTTTTTTAATGGTGATGTCATAGCCGTCATAGAAGTCATGTCCTAGCAGTCCAATGTCCAAGTCGGGTTGTCCGATTCCTACCAGCACATCTTTGACGAGATTTCCACCCAGTTGCATCGAATTAACAAACCCAAAGTATATTCCAGCTACTCCATTCGCCGTCTTCACGTTCGCCATTCCTACAGGTTTCACCTTTAGGTCATAAGCCATCTGTCGGGTGATCAACGTTTTACTTGCCCCTGTATCCAGAAACATTTCATATTTCTTTTTGCCATCAAATGTCACGTCAACAACAGGAATCGTGTCACCTTGTCGGCGTTTGATGGGAACCGTGAAAAAGGGTTTGTTAACGATTGCAGGTCCAATGGGTTTGGGCTTGGGCGGAGGAGCCGCTTGTTTCTGAGCCGAGGCTAGAAAGCGCTGGTATTGAGGCAGCTTCTTTTGAGCGATCGCATGGTTGCGGCTAGAAGTTGGCACAGCTTTCATTAATTCAATTGCCTCTTGCCACCGGCTGGCAACTAATTGCCAATCATCTCGGCTTTTGGCAGATTCACTAATCGCGATCGCGCCAAGGGCAGTATCAATCGCTTCGTTATAAGTGTCAGGGCCAGTCTTAATCGGTTGGTTAACGGGTGTTTTTTTAGTCGCCGTTGATGCTTTTGGCTTAGCTGTTGAGGCAGATTTAGCCGGTTGAGTCGCAGCAGAACTGGCAACAGCCGCCACGGGACTTGCGCTAGCAGCAGGCTTTGCTGGGGCTGAGGCGGCTGGTGGGCTAGGAGGGCTTGCTGCATCGTTATTACAGCCAAGAATCCCAAACGCCAGGGAGCTGGATAGAACAATCAGGGTGGTACGGCTTTGAGAGGGTTTCCACATGATTAATCGCCCGATCTTATAAGCAATTGATTTTGGAGAGGACACGGCTTTTCTAGGCAAGACGGGTCTTACTACACCCTAAGGTAAGATTTTTCCGCAGATTTTTCCGGATTTAACCAGTTTCTTTTTGTTGAATGACTGTTTAACCTGTCAATTGCGATCGCTTCCCGGAAACTCTCCATGCCAGAAGGAGCCGATTGGTTGCCCCGACTTGCCGTAGTTGCGAACCCGTTCAAGCCAGTCCCTCCATCAAGGGCTGCATCAAAGTGTATTTGTTCCATACCATACTAAATGCTACATGAGCAACCGCATTTTCCACAGAATAGATTTTGTAAGTAAACAACAGCCATACTCTTGACTAATCAGTCTTTATAGCGTTAATTGCACTGATGGCGCGGCTGTAGAATAATGCCTTTTGGTCTACAGTTACGTAAAATTGGAAACTTTGTGCAATCTAAGCTCATAGAGTTAAATAATCCTGTCGAAGAAGAATTATATTTGGGTGACTCAGAACCCCCCTTTACCCTTCAAGACTTGAAAGCCGCCATTCCCCCAGAGTGCTTTGTGCCCTCCACCAAGCGATCGCTGTTCTATTTTCTAGTGGATGTAGGGATAATCGGCATCCTCTACGCGATCGCTAGCTATCTGGATTCCTGGTGGGTTTGGCCTGTATTTTGGTTGGCGCAGGGAACAATGTTCTGGGCGTTGTTTGTCGTCGGACACGACTGCGGTCACGGTTCTTTTTCCAGAAAAAAATGGGTAAATAACCTGATTGGGCATTTGGCACACATTCCCATCCTCGTGCCGTATCATGGGTGGCGTATCAGCCACCGAACTCACCACCAAAATACCGGCAACATTGACACGGATGAAAGCTGGTATCCCGTTACAGAAAGCCAGTATCGGGAGATGCCCGCGTATGAAAAATTTGTCCGCTTTAATGCCTTAGCCTTACTGGTGGCTTATCCTTTGTACTTGTTTAAAGGGACTCCTGGAAAGCCTGGTTCTCACTTTCTCCCCAGTAATCCTGTGTTTCGACCCTCCGAAAAATGGGATGTCATCACTAGCGCAACCCTCTGGACGCTGATGCTGGGTTGCTTGGGCTGGTTAACTTATCAGTGGGGGTGGATGTGGCTGGTCAAATACTATGTAGGCCCCTACGAGGTTTTTGTTGTCTGGCTGGCATTGGTAACATTTCTGCACCACACCGACCCAGATATTCCTTGGTATCGTGGGAAAGACTGGTATTTTCTCAAGGGTGCCTTATCTACGATTGACCACGACTATGGGTTTATCAATAATATCCACCATAATATTGGCACCCATGTAGCTCATCACATATTCCTCAACATGCCTCACTACCACCTGAAAAGAGCGACTGAGGCGATTAAACCCATTTTGGGTAATTACTACCGAAAATCTGAGCGGTCAGTTTTCCAAGCCTTCCTACGCTCTAACCCTTCTTGCCATTTTGTAACGGATACAGGGGCGAAGGTTTACTACAAATCTGAAAAAGAACTCCAAAAAGACTAATACAGTCATTTCCTGAGTTCGCAGTAGAGGCGCAAAGCTTTGCGCCTCTAATTGATTAAAATTTTGATGGTTTGATTCCAAACGCGCTCAGCCCTTGCCTCTACGGTAAATGAACCCTTCGCGGCAAGCCTGACAGACTGCGACCCCCATTAACCAGGAATATTCAGATAAAAGTGGAGAGCGAATTAAAACTGTAAACTTATGTTAAGTTCAGTTTTCGCTTTTCATCATGAATTCTCGTCGCATCTTCCTCAACACTCTATTCGCAAGTTTTTTCGCCCTCATCACCTGGTTAAGCATTACACCATCAGCAGCTGCACTCGGTGGCAAGCTGCCTACTGTAAATCAATCGGCTCCAGAGTTTACCCTGCCAACGAATACCGGCGATGGCGAAGTCTCCCTCTCCGATTACCGAGGTAAATGGGTGGTTCTCTACTTTTATCCCCAAGACTTCACCTCTGGTTGCACTCTAGAAGCCCGCAGATTTCAGCAAGACTTGCCGAAATACCTGGATAAAAATACTCAAATTATTGGCGTCAGTGCTGATTCTGTTGATTCTCATGCCAAGTTTTGCGATTCCGAAAAGCTGAAGTTTCCACTGCTGGCTGATATAGATGGCAAGGTGAGCAAAGCTTACGGTTCTTGGATTGGATTTGTCTCGATGCGCCATACCTTCATTGTCGATGCACAGGGAGTGCTACGCGAGACATTTACAGGGATCAATCCTGCAATTCACAGTAGCGAGGTTTTGGTACGTCTAAATGAATTGCAGGCAGCATCCTAAAGCGGCTAATGACTCAGCAAAGCCGTGAAAATCAACATCGTTTGTGCAAGCTGATCATCGGTAATCGGCAATAAGTTCTTGTCAGTATTCCCGATAAGCTCATGCACATTCAAGAGGATTGCTATATTAGCAAAAAGCATAAATAACAAAATTCCTGATGGATATTCGTCTCCACCAGGAATTATTAAAGTTGTTTCTAAAACGTAGTTGTCAATGTTACGTAACTACGGCGAAACTTGTGTTGTACTTTACCGACGATAAGTAGAAGAAGTGGCTTCATTTGGGTCGCGGTAAGCTACACGGTCGTCGTGTTTACGACCAGCTAAACCAGCTAAACCAGCTAAACCCAGCAGTCCTAACCAACCCCAATTAGAATCGCGATCGCCTTCATAATCGGCGTTGTTTACGCCTTGACTCGGAGCAGTGGTGGTGGTGTCGGGAGCTGTATTGGTGGTACCGGGAGCTGAACTATCGGTCTGGGCGGAAGCAGGTAGGGTCATGGGAACCAAAGCGACGCTAGCTGCAAGAACACCAGCACTCACCAATTTGGACAAGTTTGAATTTTTCATGTTTAAATCTCCTGTTCTTATGTTTCCAATCGATGGATTTCCAACAGGACGACATCCAGCAAATTGGTTTTAAAAGTGACGGACAGACAATAAATGTCTATGAACAAGCTGTTAATCAGCTTTAGCGGCGATAAGTAGAGGAACCGACTTCGTTGGGATCGCGGTAAGCGGTCGTTTCGTGATTCTTACGACCTGCAAGACCTGCCAAACCAGCTAAGCCCAACAATCCTAACCAACCCCAATCAAAACCGCGATCGCCTTCAGTATTTGTATTTGTATTGTCTACGCCTTGGCTAGGAGCTGTATTGGTGGTACCGGGAGATGTAGTCGTATCAGTCTGGGCAGAAGCAGGTAGGGTCATGGGAACCAGAGCGACGCTAGCTGCAAGAACACCAGCACTCATTAGTTTAGACAAGTTTGAATTTTTCATGGGTGAATCTCCTCTTTTGTTACTCTTAATTTATACGAGTATCAAGAGAATCCAAATCCCTCTATAGCTGGAAACTCCTGCTTGTGTTTGTTATCACTCAAGAGATAGAAAAAGCCTTTTACAGGAGATGAATATATACGGCTTTAGCCGTATATACATTTCTGTAAATTTTATTTCTTGTCTCCTAGGTGTCGTTGTAGCTGCCTGAGAGTTTGATACATCTCCGGGAGACGATGGTAGATGGCTGCTGCTTTTAGGAATACTTTGTGGGGAATCGCTGGGACGCCAGTAACAATGGCACCAGGTTCAATATCATTGTGGATGCCTGCTTTGGCAGTAGCGATCGCGCCATCTCCAATATGCGCTTGATTGGCAATCCCTACCTGTCCGGCTAACAGCACGCGATTGCCGACGGTAACGCCCCCTGCCATCCCCACCTGTCCGGCTAAGGCGCAGTTAGAGCCTACCTTACAGCCGTGACCGATATGCACCAAGTTATCAATTTTGGTGTTGTGGGCAACGCGGGTTTCTCCCACAGCGGGGCGGTCAATGGTGCTATTGCAACCCACTTCAACGCCATCTTCCAGAACAGTGTAGCCAGACTGCTCCATTTTGAACCAGCCAGTCGGGGTGGGGACAAACCCAAAGCCTTCCGCACCGAGGACAGCACCGCTATGAATGACGCAATCTGCGCCGATGCGGGTGCGTTCGTGGATAGAACAATTAGCGTGTAATACAGTGCGATCGCCTATCTGCACGTCTGGGTAAATGACTACATTCGGGTGAATGATGACAGCATTTCCAATCTCTGTACCCGCCTCAATGACTGCATGAGCGCCGATGTAAACATCTTGACCAATTTTGGCATCGGGATGAATGACTGCGGTGGGATGGATTCCAGGCGCTGGACGGAAGGGTTTATAGAAAAGAGCGATCGCTGCGGCAAACATTAATCGCGGATCGGATACCGCAATCCAGGCAATTCCCCGCTCAGATGCTTGTGCTTGTAGCTTTTCATCCGGCGGTAAAATTAAGGCACTGGCAAAGGTTTTTCCCACAAAAGCCGCAAATTTCGCGCCCTCTATGTAGCTGAGTGTGCCAATGGCAGCCTCATCGACGGGTGCTACTCCCGTAATTTCCGGGTTGCAATCTGTATTTGAGGTCAAACTATTGCAGGCGGCAGTAGTACCCAGTTTTTCGACAATTTCGTGAAATTTCATCGGCATATTCATGGACAACTGTAAATGAATTGGCAGCTATACAAGAGATTCATCAAGTATTCGCACCGCCAAGACACAATTAAAAATTAAATTTTTGGGTTTTTAATTTTTAATTTTTAATTTTTAATTTCTTCGTTGCCCATTGCCTGACCCGCTAAGTAAGCAGTCGTCCAGGCACTCTGAAAGTTAAAGCCACCCGTGACGCCGTCAATATCGAGGATTTCTCCGGCAAAGTAAAGTCCCGGACAGATGCGGCTTTCCATTGTCTTAAAGTTCACTTCCTTTAAGTTGACGCCGCCACAGGTAACGAATTCTTCCTTAAAGACACCCTTCCCCTGAATTTGGTACTTACCCTCGGAAAGTTCTTGAATTAGCTGATTGAGAACTTTATTAGATAATTCCGCCCACCGCTGTTCCCCACTAATCCCCACAGCAGCAATTAAACTCTGCCAGAGGCGTCGAGGTAAGGGCAGCGGACAACTGGTAGAAATGGCGCGTTGGGGCAATTGGGACTTGACCGCCAAAAGCATTTCCCGCAGCTTTTCCGGGTTGTACTGGGGTAGCCAATTAATTTGCAACGTCGTTCGATAATTGCAATCGTGCAGCATTCTAGCCGCCCAAGCCGACAGTTTCAAGGCAGCAGGGCCACTCAAACCCCAGTGGGTAATCAGTAATGGTCCGATTTGTTCTAACTGAGTTTTACCGACACCTAAACGCAGCCGCGCACTTTCCACGCTGACTCCGGCTAAATCTTGCAACCGGGGGTCGGAAATCGTAAAGGTGAATAGAGAGGGAACGGGTGGTTCAATCGTGTGTCCTAAAGTTTTTGCCCAGCGGTAGCCTTGGGGATTGCTGCCGGTAGCGAGGAGAATGCGATCGCACTTGAGGATCTCTCCTGACTTCAACTGGATCTCAAAGCCGGTGTCGAGTGGTTGATTCAATGAAGTCACTTGCCGGAAAATCTTATCAACAGGTGTTCCCCTGCGAATCTGCACTCCAGATGCCCTTGCTGCCTCAAACAGACAATCCACAATAGTTTCGGAACTATCTGTAATTGGAAACATCCGTCCATCCGGTTCAGTTTTCAATTGGACGCCGCGATCGCTAAACCAAACGACTGTATCTTTAGCTTGGAAACGACTAAAAGCCCCCCGAAGTGCTTTCCCGCCTCTGGGGTAATATTGCACTAAACCAGCCGGGTCAAAGCAAGCATGAGTAACATTGCATCGCCCGCCGCCAGAAATCCGAACTTTAGATAAGGGTTGTCGTCCTGCTTCTAACAAAATTACTTGCGCCTGGGGATAAGTTTCGGCACAGGTAATTGCACCAAAAAACCCCGCTGCCCCACCGCCAATCACTACTACTTTTAAAGGTTGCACAATCAAGCTATTGCCGATTTCACGGAATATTTTCCGTACAGATGCGATATCATCTCCCTACCCGTCGTATGGTTCAAAATCCCCTTTTGTGGCTCCACACGTAGGACATACCCAGTCTTCCGGGATATCTTCAAATGCCGTACCCGGTTGGATACCGCTATCTGGGTCGCCTTGTTGTGGGTCGTAGATGTAGTTGCAAACTGTACATATATACTTCTTCATTATCGCTCCTTAACATTTGCCTATACATAATACTAAAAGCCGACGTAATCGAAGTTACACCGGCTTTTGCACAACCCATTGTTCATGTTCGAGAAACTTAAGTTTTGAGCCAAGGACTATCGCTGAATCGCACTTGCCTTAAGCCGAATCAAAAGTTTTGAAACCCACGCCAGCAGGTTAATTCTCTTGTAGACGCACTTTCAACCGCCCAGTTGCTAGAGCTTTGCTTTAGCCTTCGACCAAAAGCCGTGTTCATCTTGTTCAAATTGTTCAGAAACAACATCCCAGGCATGATGTTCGGCTTTGGATTCATCGCCAGAGTCTTCTAACGCTTTGTTGTAATTGGCGATAAATGTCCTTTGAGCATCCTCTGAGAGGTGAGAACGAACTTCCGGGGACAAATCGCTAGGACTTTCCAGTTTCCCAGCGCGTTTGCGGGGTAAAGTGGTTTCGCTGGTATGCACTTCTTCGCCACCAGCACTTTCTAGCAGCAGCTGAATTTCACCGGATTGATTGGCAGAGACTTCTACAACTACCAGAAAATCTCCAGCTTCGACGCGAGTTTGATAAATGGCAGCTTTGTCTTCTGGCATTCCCAAAGCGACCAAAGCAGAAACTAAACCAGCGCCCGCTGCACCCGCTAAAGCACCACTCGCTGCACCCAGCAACGCCGCACCAATGGGTCCTGCCGCGACGACTGAACCTACAAAAGGAATGAACAGCACTCCCACACCAGTCAGCAAGCCAAGGGCTGAACCAAACAAGGAACCAAAGATGCCGCCGCTTCTCAGCCCGCCTAAAATCACATCTTTTTTGGTGATGAATCCAGCAATGCGAGTTTCGGAATGAAAGTTTTTGCCGATTACTGAAATATCGTCGCGGGAAATCCCCCGATCGAGCAAGCGGTGAATCACTTTCTCAATTTGTTCGCGCTCTTTGAAAACGGCTGAGATACTGCGTTCTACTGTGGAAACACTTGGCTGTGTAGTTGGGTTTGTCGCGGTCATTCACTTCTCCTGAAATTTGTTTTTTAATTTTTGTTAATTTCTCTTGGAGAATAGCGAACATGACAATTCCAGCGAATCGCCCCGAAGGTTGATATTAAATGTATTTAAAGATACTAAATGACTTAACAAACTTTGAAAAAGAAAGCAATTATCGGCGAGTGCGCTGAACGCCGTAAGTAATCCCACTCGCAATTGAAAGCAAAATTAATATCCAGATAACGCCGCCAGGGATGAACGTGAGAATTCCAAATCCTCGCAACAGATACACCGCAATTGTCAGCCCTACAACACTGGCAAAAATAGAAGAAATCAGGGTTTCAGGGTTAGGAGTTTGGCTCACAGACTCGACCAAATAAATGGTTAAAACAGAATATTGCCATCGGCTACGTCCGCCCAAGCTGCAAATGCCGCCGAGGATACCAGCAACCAAGGTAAAGAGAACTAACGCCCAGATGACGTAGTCAGGAAGCTGCTTCAGAACGCCCGATCCTTTCAGCACCACGATAATCGCTGTAATCACTAAAGCAATGCCAGCGATACAACAAAATTGCGGTGCCTGGGTTGGGAGAGCAACTCACGTTCCTTGGCTCCTGACATGCTTGAGGAATTATGGTCATCATTGTTACATACTGAGTTGCTGAAACAGCGATGTAGGATCAAATTAGGAGATTAGCCAACATACCTTGCCTTCCACGTCTGAGACAACCTGTGTTAGCTTGACATCGAATTACTATTGATTGAGGAGTAGCTGAGTCAGTATGAGTATACTTTTTCCGTCGGACTCGATGGATGCCGCCTCAGACTTGTCGCTGAGCAAGAGATACTCAACGGCGCTTTTGCAAGGTGAGATTTTGATAGAAACGCAATTGCGTTCTACTTGGGGGGGTGCTGTTACTGCCCAAATGTATTTGCCAATCGAGCGATCGCGCGTTTGGCAGCAAGTGACAGACTATCCCCGTTGGGTGCAATATTTCCCAGATGTTACTCACTCTGAGGTACTGCACTCCAACGTCTCCTCGCCTGTTGGCTTACCGGAAGGGACGAGTTCCAAGAGTGTTTACCAAGTTGCCACGAAAACTTTCCTGTTTCTCAGTCTTCAGGTTGAGGCTTATCTGAGTGTGTCTGAGATCGTGCAGCAGGAAATTCATTTTCGCTTGGAAAAAGGTACTTTTACCGATTTCTGTGCTGACTTAAGTTTGCAAGATTACGAGAATGGCACTTTGCTCACCTATACAGTAAAAGCAACGCCCAATATCCCAGTGCCGTCAATTTTCATCGAACAGGCAATGCAACTAGAATTGCCTGTGAATATGCGAACTATGCGCCAGGTGATGTGCGGCAGTTAAAAGAGGCGATCGCGTTTAATTCCAAATGCACCTGGATGATCGAGGATAACGACACTAGGCAGAATCCTTCATCGGATATCTGTCTGGTATAAAGTAGCACTGTTTAAGTCAGCCCCAAGCAAGTTTGCATTTTTCAGCTTGGCACCTGTCAAGTTTGCAAATCTCAAAGTCGCTTTTTGCAGGTCGGCACCTTCTAAGTTGGCATCCGTTAAGCGCGTAAATCTTAGGATGGCATTTTGTAAGTTAGCGTTTCTGAGCTGGGCGCGATCTAAGTCCGCTACGTATAAGTTAGCACCAGCCAGATTGGCTCCGGTTAGGTTGGCTTTCCTTAAGTTAGCCCGTTGCAGGTTCGCCTCTCTCAAGTCGGCACCGCTTAAATCAGCACCGGAAAGGTCGCACCCTACGCATTCTTTCGTTTCCAGCAATCGTTTGACGTGCCCCATATTTGCCGCTTGTACGGGCGTCGCCAGCGATAGCGGCACCGATAAAGCGGCGGCAACCAGTATTGTGAGTTTCATGACGTTTTTCGCCTCCTAAGCTTATTATCCAGCGAGGCGTTATCTCTGAGGAGTAAAGAAAACCGCCACATTTGTCTATCCAATTGGGTTGGTTGAATCATTTAAAACTGTTTCTTATATGACGTTTGCAATAAACATTGAAAATTTAATAAATTTTTAATACTAAGAATACAAACAAAAGTTTCGGTTATCAAAAGCTAAAAGATTTATAAATTCGTTACGCTTCTTGACGATTTGGTGTAATTTTAAATAAGGAAAAATATCTTAAAATCTATACAAAAGTGGATTGCTTGCAGTCCAGATGAAGGGAAAAAAAGGAACCCTTTAAAAATGCGGTTAGGAATTGGTAAATCCTCTTGATTAAAGGAAGTTTATAAACCCATCCTCAGACGCGAGGCGATCTAGTTGCGGCAAGTTTTAATTAACTTACTTCGCAATGCAGTCAAGTTTACAGAAATCGGCGTTATAACTTTCAAAGTAGGCTACCAGGCGGAGAGAACCCAGTTTCAGGTGGAAGATACAGGAATTGGTATTGCACCGGATGCAAAAGGAACGGGATTAAAATTGGCAATTCGCTGTCAATTAGTTCAACTGATGAGTGGCGCATTCAAAGTCAAGAGTACCCTCCGCCTGCCAAGGAAATCGCAGACTTGCTCGATCTAGGCAAGGAAAGACGATTTTAGAGGCGTCGTAGAGCGATCGCTTACCTTGAGGCCTTGGATCGGCAGTTGATGCCGTATACTACCCATTTTGTCAATTCGCTAAAGTCTTAAAAAGAAACAAGTCTTATAGTTTATTCAAGAATTTAAGAGGTATGAATGAGTGTTGATACGGTTGAAAAAGGAGTTATCTTAATCGTTGATGACACTCCTACCAATTTGGGAATGCTGTTCGATTTCCTGGCTCATTCCGGCTTCCAAGTTTTAGTGGCAGAAGATGGCGAAAGTGCAATTGAAAGCGCTGAATATGCTTCACCCGACCTAATTTTATTAGATGTACTCATGCCCGGAATAGATGGGTTTGAAACTTGCCGCCGCCTAAAAGCGAATCAAGTAACTCAAGATATTCCCGTAATTTTTATGACCGCGCTGAGTGAGACAGTGGATAAGGTCAAAGGGTTGAATCTTGGGGCGGTAGATTACATTACTAAACCGCTCCAGCATGAAGAAGTTTTAGCCCGTGTCAGCATCCACCTACGCCTGCGTTGCTTGACCAAAAAACTGATAGACCAAAATATACGTTTAGAACAGGAGATATGCGAACGCAAACAAGCAGAAGCAGAACGAGAGCAAGCATTTATAGCGCTCCAGGAAAGCGAAGCTCGATTTAGATGCTTGGTTGAATCGAATATCATTGGGATTATTTTCGCAGATTTTCGGGGCAATATTACCGAAGCGAATGATGCCTTTCTACAGATGGTGGGATATGAGCGGGAGGAACTGCCAACGGGAGGTTTGCGTTGGGATGAAATTACTCCGCCCGAATATCGCCATTTAGACGAAGACGCGATCGCACAATTCCTCAGTTCTGGCAATTGTACTCCCTACGAGAAAGAATTTATTTCCAAAGATGGTCGTCGCGTTCCAGTGATGATTGGTGCAGCGCTGATGGAACCATCTCAACCAAACGTTGTCGGTTTTGTCCTTGACATCACCGAGCGCAAACAGGCAGATCGGAAAATCCAAGAACAAGCGGCTTTGCTTGATATTACAACCGATGCAATTCTCGTCCGAGACCTGAACAACCAAATCCTATTTTGGAACAAAGGGGCTGAACGTTTGTACGGATGGAAGACAGAAGAAGTTTTTGGTAAGAATGCTAATCAACTTTTATACAAGGAAATTTCACCACAACTCCAAAAAAATCAGAATATTCTTGCCCAAGAAAACGAGTGGCAGGGTGAATTGCATCAAGTCACAAAAGACGGGAAAAATATTATCGTTGCAAGTCGCTGGACTCTCGTTCGGGATGAAGAAGAACAACCCAAATTTATCTTAACTGTTAATACCGATATTACAGAGAGGAAACAACTCGAAGCCCAGTTTCTTCGGGCACAGCGCATGGAGAGTATCGGCACTCTGGCAAGCGGGATTGCCCACGATCTCAACAATGCCCTAGCACCTGTATTAATGTCTGTTCAAATCTTGGAACACAAACTTCAGGATGAGCAGAGCCGGCGAATACTAAAAACACTAGAAACCAATACTCAACGAAGTGCCGATCTCGTTAAACAAGTGCTGTCATTTGTGCGAGGAGTCGAAGGGAAGCGAACCACTCTGCAAGTAAGGCACATTATTAAAGAAATTGAGCAGATTGTTAAACAGACGTTTTCTAGAGCGATTGAAATCCGCACCGATATCCCGATGCTCGATCTTTGGACTATTTCTGGGGATGCAACTCAGCTGCACCAAGTATTGATGAATCTCTGTGTAAATGCTAGGGATGCGATGCCAAACGGGGGAACTTTAGAGCTTTGTGCCAGGAATCTGTGGGTTGATGAACACTATGCCCGGATGAATCTTGATGCTAAGGTTGGCCCTTACGTTGTCATTACTGTATCCGATACAGGGATGGGAATCTCAAGGGAAATAATAGATAGAATCTTTGAGCCATTTTTCACCACAAAAGAGATAGGACAAGGTACTGGCTTAGGTCTTTCAACGGTGATGGGTATCGTTAAAAGTCACGGTGGATTTGTGCAGGTACTTAGCGAAGTGGGGCAAGGAACGCAGTTTTATATTTACTTACCCGTAACGCAGGCAACGATACCAGATGAGACGAAAAGCTTGCCTCATGAATTGCCTAGAGGACAAGGAGAATTAATTCTCGTTGTTGATGATGAATATTCAATTCGAGAGCTTACGAAAATTTCTCTAGAAACCTATAATTACAAGGTTTTAACCGCTAATGATGGAGTGGAGGCATTGGTACTATATGCAGAACACAAGCAAGATATTAACGCTGTATTAGTCGATATGATGATGCCAGCTATGGATGGTATAACGACTATCCGGGCTTTGCAAAAAATCAATCCACAGGTCAAGATTATTGCAGTTAGCGGACTTACATCTAATTACCAGATAACTGAAATCGCTGGAAATAACGTCAAAACATTTTTACCAAAGCCCTACACCTCAGAGGAATTGTTGAAAAATATACAGGTGGTTCTTGGTAAAAATTAGAAGGTTTTGTTTTTCTATGATTGCCAATGTTTCAGATACCCGACTTTTTAAAAAAGTCGGGTATCTCGCTTTCACGTTGCAGCTCAATTTTATCTAATGCCCAAAGAATTTACTAGAAGCGATCGCGCTTTACATCAGTTCTCGTCCAGTTAATCGCGCTTTACATCAGTTCTCGCCCAGTTAATCGCGCTTTACATCAGTTCTTACCCAGCTAATCGCACCGCCAAATCTTGATAGTCTTGTCCTCGCTGCCACTGACTAAAGTCTGCCCATCCGGACTAAAAGCAACTGAATAAACCAAATTTGAATGCCCTCTGAGGGTGTGAATCAGCTTACCACTGTCAATCGACCAATTCTGAATGGTGTTGTCTCCACTACCACTGGCAAGAGTCTGCCCATCCGGACTAAAAGCGACGGAACAAACCGAATTTGAATATCCAGTGAGGCTGTGAATCAGCTTACCAGTCTCCAAGTGCCAAATCTTGATAGTCTTATCTCCGCTACCACTGGCAAGAGTCTGCCCATTCGGACTAAAAGCAACTGAATAAACCCGGTTTAAATGCCCCGTGAAAGTGCGAATCAGCTTGCCACTGCCCGCCTGCCACAGCTTGATAGTGTAATCCTGACTGCTACTGGCAAGAGTTTGCCCATCCGGACTAAAGGCAACGGAAAAAATATAGTCTAAGTGCCCCGTAAAATCGCGAATCAGCTTGCCACTGCCCACCTGCCACAGCTTAATGATTTTGTCCCCACTACCACTGGCAAGAGTCTGCCCATCCGGACTAAAAACAACAGAATGAACCCACCTTGAATGCCCCGTGAAAGTGCGAATCAGCTTGCCACGGTCCACCTGCCACAGTTTAATAGTGCTGTCTCCACTACCACTGGCAAGAGTCTGCCCATCTGGACTGATAGCTATAGAACGAACCCAGCTTGAATGCCCGGTGAGGGTGTGAATCAGCTTGCCACTGTCCACCTGCCACAGCTTGATGCTGTAGTCCTGACTGCCACTGGCAACAGTCTGCCCATCTGGACTGATAGCTATAGAGCGAACCCAGCTTGAATGCCCGGTAAGCGTGCGGACACATCTCCAATTCTGGGGCTTTGGCGTTGGCGGTGGTGGCGCAGGTGTCGTCGCTTGTGCCTTTAGCGGTGGTGGGGTAGGTACAGCATTCAAGTCTTTCAACACTTCATCTGCTGATTGATAGCGTTCTTTCACATAATCTTTCAGTAACTTATCCAAAACTTGACTCAGTTGACTGCTGACATTTTTCCCCTTTTCCCTCAGATGCTCTTTCCATAGCCAGCAGCCCTCTAATGGATCGTAAAGTTCATCAAGCTTGGTTGCTGTCAGCAGATGAATACAGGTAACGCCTAAACTGTATAAGTCACTGGCTGGATAAGCTTTACCGCTGCGAAATTGTTCGATGGGTGCGTAGCCTTCTGTGCCAGCTTTCGTGCCTGTTTTAGTTAAACCAGTGCCGACTGTTAATTTTTTAGAAATGCCAAAATCAATTAGGACGAATTTGCCATCTCTTTTACGTTTAATAATATTCGTCGGCTTGATATCCCGGTGAATCACCTGATGTTCGTGGACAAATTGCAGCACCGGCAATAAATCATTTAATAAATCTCGAATTTGCTCTTCTGTGAATGCTTGCTGCCGTTCCAAGTTTTGACCTAATTCCTGCCCTTCGATATATTGCTGCACCAGATACAGGCGTTTATCTTGCTCGAAATAGGCAAATAAACTAGGAATTTGTGGATGTTGTTCTCCCAGTTGCAGTAGCTGCCTCGCTTCTTGCTCAAATAGCTGGGTTGCCTTCTGCATCGCCGCTGAATTGCCTTGAATCTCTGGCAGTGGCAAAAATTGCTTAATTACACAAGGCGCTTTCAGCCTGTCTACGTCTTCAGCCAAGAAAGTTTTACCAAATCCACCCTCACCCAGAGGCGCGATCGCGCGGTATCGATCCTTGAGCAGTAACTTCGTTCCGCAACTTGTACAAAAGTTTGTGCCAACAGGGTTTTGAGGCTTGTTGCAACCTGAATTCAGGCAATAGCTCATAGACAGAAAATCGGCAGATTGCGTCTATGATAAAGCTTTTTGTGGAGCGGACATCTCTCCTGTATATAATTACTCATAATTTTAGAAAAGATAAACATTCCCTCAATTCTTGATTTTATGGAATCTGTACATTTTCTGCTTGTAAATGACCAATCAATTTCCCTTGAACAAGCTCTAAAATATCTGCAACTTTCTGGTAAACTCAGTTCCTTTATTGGAGAAATCCTCCGTCAGTACGTTGTGGATAAAGAACTAAAAAACCTCAAGCTAGATATTAGCTTGGCGACAATTGAGCAAGCAGTGATTGATTTTCGGTTGCAGCAAAATCTAGCAGATCCCAAGAGTTTCCAAGAATGGCTTGCTCGCAGCGGAATCGACTACGAAACATTCCACAATCAGGTAAAATCTGGTTTTCAGCTAACCAAGCTCAAAGCTCAGATTGCAGAGCCGAAACTGCAAAAATATTTCATCGAACGCAAGCTATTTCTAGATCGGGTGGTACTCTCTCGTCTTGTGGTGGCTCAACAAGAATTAGCTGAAGAATTATATAGTCAAATTGAAGAGGGAGCCAGCTTTGAACAATTAGCTCAAGAGTATTCTCTCACAGATGATCGGATTGTAAATGGAATGATGGGGCCAGTCAGCCGAGGAACGCTTCCAGACCAAATCCGAGCCGCGATTGATACCGCGAGTCCAGGGCGGTTATTAGAGCCATTAAAACTCGAAGAACGTTGGGCTTTGTTTCGAGTTGAGAAATTCCTGCCAGCTTCGTTAGAAGATAGTCAGCTAAAGGAAGCACTACAGAATGAACTTTTTGAGCAATGGCTAGCACAGAAAATTCAAACCTTAACGGTCAAACTGCAAATCAGTTGAGTAGTGTTGAAATCGCTAGGAATTTGCCTTGGAATATTCCACCTCTGAGCTTGCTGACATCCGAACAGCAAGCAAAATTCCAAACGCAAGCCGAAATCTGTTCCTACAGGTTAGGGGAAAAAATTTGGTCTAAAGATTGTCCGGGCAACCAGTTTTTAATTGTGTCTGGAAAGGTGCGTTTGCGGGAAGAAGGAGTAGCGAAACCGCTGGCAACTTTAGAGGCGGGAGATTGGTTCGGCGACTTGCAGAAATTCCTGGGATTTAAAGCGATCGCCTCTAGCAAAGAAGTTGTGGTAGTGCGTTGGGATACGGCGTTATGGAACGAAGCTTCATCTCCAGAACTTGATAGCTTTTGGCAGCAATCTAGCGGTGTGAAATCTAGCGGCGAAGAGGCAACGATAGAAACCGAAACGAGGATACCTGTAAGTAATTATCCGTTTATTTCTAGCCTTAACTCAGCGGCTGCTTGCTTAACAATGGTGGCGCAATATTTACAAAATCCAGCTTCTCTAGAGTGGATACAACGTCAGTTGCGGGGACAACGCCCGAAACAGCTTGTAGAAGCCAGTGAGAAAATAGGGCTACATCTGCGACGCTTGGTAGTATCTGGGCGCGAATTGCAGCAGCTATCTTTTCCGGCTTTGTTGCATTGGAACCAGGAACATTGGGTAGTGGTATACGAGGTAAAAGGCGATCGCGTTATCATCGCTAACCCTCTCAACCCCAGTCAAACTTGCGAAAGTATTCCTCTTGCTTCACTTGAAGCTGCTTGGGATGGGCAACTGTGGCAAGTTGAATTAATTCAGCAACAAGACAAATTTAACCTTAGTTGGTTTTTACCAGCAGTTTGGCGTTACCGGGGTTTACTGGGGGAAGTGCTGGTTGCGTCTTTCACGTTGCAGCTGTTGGGTTTAGCGACGCCAATAATCACTCAAGTGATTATTGACAAGGTGATGGTGCAGGAAAGCCTACCGACTTTGGATGTGATGGCGATCGCGCTTTTGAGCGTTGCTATCTTTGAGGCGATTCTAGGCATCTTGCGGCTATTCATCTTTACCCACACTGCACGACGCTTAGACCTTAGTTTATCTGCTCAATTGTTTCGCCACTTGATGCGGCTACCACTAGCTTATTTTGAGTCTCGCCGCGTTGGAGATACGGTAGCGCGAGTACAAGAACTGGAAAATATTCGCCAATTTCTCACTGGAACGGCGTTAACTGTCATCTTAGATAGCATCTTTGCCGTTGTCTACCTGGCGCTGATGTTTTACTACAATGTCAAGCTTACCTTCGTTGCCTTGGCAGTGATTCCGCTATTTGCGATGTTGACATTGGTGGCGACGCCGATTCTCCGGAACTGGCTGAATGAAACCTTTAACCGCAGTGCGGATAGCCAATCGTTTCTTGTAGAGACGGTGACGGGAATCCATGCAGTGAAGGCTCATGCAGCCGAAGGAACCGCACGCGATCGCTGGGAAGGTTTATTTGCCCGTTTCATCCGCACCGGCTTTAAAGCTTCTACCACCTCCAATATTAGTAACAATATCGGTGACTTTCTGACTAATTTTTCCAACTTACTCATTCTCTGGTTTGGAGCTGCGCTAGTCATCAACCATCAGCTCACAATTGGTCAGCTAGTTGCTTTTCAAATGCTGGCGGGAAGAATGACCGGGCCACTTTTACGGTTAGTGCAATTGTGGCAAAATCTTCAACAAGTTTTGCTTTCTGTAGACCGCATTGGAGATATTCTCAACGTTGCCCCTGAAGCCGAACCCGGATCGGGTTTAGTCCTTCCCCCTCTGAAAGGTAAAGTTACCTTCGATCGGGTTTTCTTCCGCTATCAATCCAATCAAGAACCAATCCTGCGAGGAATTACCTTCACTGTTGAACCGGGAATGTTTGTCGGCATTGTCGGGCGAAGTGGCTCTGGTAAAAGTACCCTTTCCAAGCTTTTGCAACGACTTTATCCAATTGAATCAGGGCGGATTCTCATTGATAGATTTGATATTAAAAGTGCTGATTTAGCATCCTTGCGCCAACAAATTAGTGTAGTTCTCCAAGAAGATTTTCTTTTTAACGGTTCCATCTTGGAAAATATTACTTTAGGCAATTCAGAGATTACCACCGAGCAAGTTGTAGAAGCCGCACGGTTAGCCGTTGCCGATGACTTTATCGGCGAACTAAGCCACGGTTACGAGAATAACGTCGGAGAACGAGGCACCGCTTTATCTGGTGGTCAGCGTCAGCGAATTGCCTTAGCTCGTTTATTCTTATCTCAGGCTCCTATTTTAATTCTCGACGAAGCAACTAGCGCCTTAGATAGCGAAACAGAGCAGCAAGTTTTACAAAATTTACAAGCGATTTCCCGAAACCGTACAGTTTTTATGATTGCCCACAGATTTGAGCCGCTCAAAAGGGCAGATTTGATTTTGGTCTTAGAGAAAGGGGTACTAATGGAACAAGGAACTCATCTAGAATTGATGCAAAAAAAAGGGCTATATTGGTCGCTTTATCAACGTCAGCAGCCATCCGTTTAAAGATTGCTAGAAATTATTCTACTTTCAAGTAATCCCCGCAGTAGACAGAGTAAACGAGTACCATGCTAAAGCAAACAAAATTGCAGCGATCGCGCCGATTAAGGTATTGAGAAAATTCACTACTTCGTTGGTAAGCCAATCGTAGCGAGATTGCAGCGTAGCACCAATGACACTTTCCAAATTGGTCGCAATAAACGCTGCTACTATGCACCAAACCACCCCGATGAGATCGATCGCACCAACGCCCCAGCCAACACAAGCGATCGCAACCGATGCTACTACTCCAGCGATTGTTCCCTCCAAAGAGACTGCCCCTTCTGTTCCCCTGGCTACAGGTTGTAAGGTTGTAATCAAAAACGTCCGTTTACCATAAGCTTTCCCGACTTCGCTGGCGCAGGTATCCGAAAGCTTAGTGCTAAAACTGGCTACATAGCCCAGCAGTAAAAAAGGCACCCATTGAGGTTGTCCTAAATAACTCACCAGTACCGTTCCTAAGGCGCATAGAGTGCCCGTGAGGGCGGAACCCCAGACATTCTCCGGCCCGCGTGCCCCAGACCGTTTCTCGGCGATTCCCTCGGCTTCTTTTTGAGCCATGCCGATGCGCGTGACGGCAGAACCTACGAGAAAATAGAACATCACGACTAAATATCCCTGCCAGCCAAGGGTACCCCAGATAATGACGCCTAGCGCCCAAGCGTGCAGGAATCCGGCAGGGGTAAGTAACTTTTTAGGGGCGAAATAGGCGATCGCTAACAAAACTGTATTCAATCCCACTGCAACTAACCAGGGATTGAAAGAATTAATGGTAGAGAGCATCTGTAAAAATCTTGAATTTATAACACTCTTTCACAATACTCTCGTCCGTGAGAGAGGCGCAAAAAGGAACCCCAAGTGAAGGATGTATGTATTAGCGATATCACCCTTGATCTTCGCTTGCAAGTAAAGCGCCGCAAAAGCACAGCACTCAGAATATTACCGATGAACCCAACAATCTTTCATCTTGCTTTTCCCATCTCCGATGTTGCCCAAGCGAAAGCCTACTACGCTGATGGACTCGGCTGCCAAGTTGGGCGTGAAACCCGCGATGCCTTGATTCTGAATCTCTACGGTCATCAGCTGGTAGGTCACGTTAGCAAAGAACCGATTACCCCGCAACGAGGGATTTATCCCAGACACTTTGGGCTGGTTTTTACATCAATTGCTGACTGGGAAAGCTTGCTAGAACGGGCACAACAGCGACGGTTGCACTTTTATCAGCAGCCGAAACATCGCTTTCCCGGTCAACTCACCGAACATTGCACCTTCTTCCTCGAAGATCCGTTTTATAACCTGATGGAGTTCAAATATTACTCTCATGCCGAGGCAATTTTCGGGGTTCGGGAGTATGCCGAGATTGGCGATTCCCATTAGGAGACGCTACGCGATCGCGCTTCAGTGGTTCTAAAAGTGCCTTCTCCACAGCCTTAACCCCCTTAGCATCTGTAATCATCCACGGGTGCAGCAATACTGGCACCTGTAGATTTTGACCGACGGGCATTTCCGAACTATTCGGTGGCAGAATGATTAAATCAAAAGGCGTCCAGATCGAGGTGAAATTCACCTGTTCCAGCATCGCCACATCCCGATTCAAATCTTGTAGAAAAGCGCTATCAGGGCGCATCTGAACGCAGCCAAGCCCATTGTGAAAGTAGCCCGCCCACGTTCCGTGGTTGGGTGCTGATATGGTAATAAAACGCTGCACCCGGTTAATGCCCCCTAGTCGCTGCACGTAGTAGCGGCTAACGATGCCTCCCATACTGAAGCCGACCAAATCAAATGGTTGGTCGGGTGCAAAGGTCTTGGCAACGTAATCAGCAACCTGCTGTGCTAGAGAGTCCAGACCCATCGCACCATTATTGGGGGTGAGGCTGAGGTCGTATACAGACCAGCCTTGCTGTGCCAGGTAAGGAGCCATTTTATGGAATACAGCAGCCGTATCGTTGATGCCGTGAATTAGCAATACAGGATTGCGCTTAGGGGCACTGTTCATTTTGCCAGGAATTAATCTCATATAATCCCAGCTTAGACACGAGCGATCGCGGCTGGGGTTGGTTTAGGACAGCCTGTCGAGTGGCTGTGGCTTAAAATCTGAGATTAATGTAAATTCTTGCAACAAAAGAGCGTTTTCCAGAGCTAACTGGCTGGGTAACTGTACTTACTAAAACAAAATTTGTAAATTTTTGTAAAGAACTATCTGGGAATCTTGCGTTTGTCCGCCGTAAAACTTCATAATCCGATCTGGATCGCAAATTGCAACGATAGAAACGCTTTGTCCATATTGTAAAGCGGCTGCTTTCTGAGCTGAGCAGTTGAGCTTATCCTTGGCGATACCAGTCTTGCATCAAAAATAGAATAGCTTGCTCCAATGTTTCGGGAATCAGTCAACATCGTCATTTAAATCTCAGGAGTAATACTAAATGTTTGGTTTTATCAAAAAATTGTTGGGCGGCATTACTGCTTTCATTGGTGGAATTTTTGGCTCTAAGAAATCTGAAGGAAACGAGGCTGCTGCTCTTCCTCGTAAGAAGTCTGGTGGATACTACATGGAGCTAGAAGAGTCCAAAGACGCAAAACCAGCGGCGCAAGAGAGCCAGAAGAAGCCAGAACCAGTCAAAGCCCAAACATCAGAATCGAAGAAGCCGGAACCCGCGAAGGCATCTGCATCCGCTTCTAAATCTGCGTCTAATGGACAAAAAGATTCATCGAAGCCTCAAGCAACCCCAGAACTTGTAGGGGCTGCATCCAAGAATTCATCAAACTCTAAAGAAGTCTCAGAACCGAAAGAAATTGCTCAAAGACCCCCAGTAGAGCTAATTCAGACGGCTGAAGGTGTTGAGGCAGTGGTTGCTGAGAAACCAGCAGCACCTATCAACGGCAAGGGTCAAAGCCAATCCGATACCACGTTTGCTCCGAAATACTTGAATCCAATTTCTAGCTCTAATACTCGTCGGCGTCCCGGTCCCAGCATGAGCAACTTCATGGACATGGCGCGTCAGGTGAAAAAATAATTAAAAATTAAAAATTAGCAGGCTTGTTGTCTAATTTTTGATTTGCTTTTTAATTCTTTGACCCTCTGAGGAAAACCAGCCCACTGTACAGTTGGAAAGCTGGGTCCCAGAGGGTTTCTTCACGCCGAAATAAGTCGATATGAGATTTGAGACTTTTTAGAATTTCTGTGCGATCTAGGGCAGTTTGAGCAAAATCTGTAAAATCTGCCCAAATCGGCGTCTGGGGCAAATGTCCTTCTAGAAAATGAAGTAAATTGTTCCAATGACTGCGGTTGGTCGCTTGATTGGGTTGAGTCGGCTGTGGATTGAAGGAAATCCCCTGCCCAAACTGGTAGTTGCTATCGCAAAGGCGAAGAATACTGTGTCTGGAAGGAAGATGCAAGTCGATCAATTGGGCATAGTCTTGGGTTTGAGTTTTCCATTGCAGTTGGCGACGAGCATCTTGGTCGATGACTTCGCCAAAGATTGGTAAGAGTCCTTGCACTTGTTGTCTGACTTCTGACCAGTTGAAGGTCAGGGAACCTGTCTGACCGTGTTCGTTCTCGCAAACGACGCTAGGTGGGGAAGCTGAAAGGAAATGGCTGACGCGAAAAACGTTAAGTTTCCGAACATCTGCAAGGTTTGCCCAGAAGTTGGGAATTTCGGCTTGCTGCATCTGTTGACTGTAGAATCGCAGTTCTCCTACCGGACCAGTTCGGTACAACCGCCAGCCGCGACTGGGAAGTTGTAGCCGTGCGGTGTAAGGGTCTATCTGCACGATTCGAGCTAACTGTTGGGCGGCGACCTGTTTCTTTTCAGCGCTAACGGCTTCTAGAACTAAGACGCCTGGTTCTGTGTCTTCTGGGGCGGCGGTGGCTTGAGCGATCGCGTCTCGTCTTTTTTGTTGGGCGATCGCTTCTATACGTCCCAATCCTTGACGAGCTTGAGTCATAATCTTGGGATTGGTGGTTTCCCGTAGCAGTTGCCGATAGGCATTTTCTGCCGCCTCCAACTTGCCCGTTTCTTCGTACAGCCGTCCCACATAAAACTGTACTAAAGGATTTTGCGGCATCTGTTTTACCAGATGGTTGAGTAACCAGGCAACGGTTTTATAGTCTTTGCGCTCGAAAGCTTCCGCAAGTTGTTCAAGCATTACAGTAATTAAAAAAATAACAATTAAAAATTAAAAGTTGAAGCATCCTTCATTTCTAATTGTGCATTGAACCGTAGCTTAAATCTCTCTAATTTCTGATTCCCATGCCGCAGCTACCAGAGATAAGGCGACCATTGGGGCGGTAATAGATCGCAGGATACGACGCCCTAGAGAAACGGGTTGGAAGTCAGAAGCGATCGCTTGTTCGACTTCTGCTGGTGTCCAGCCTCCCTCTGGCCCAATAGCGATAATAATTGTTCTTGATTCTTTGTTCTCATATTTTGCACCTGAAAAACCTAACCCCCCAGCGCCCCTCCCTTGTAGGGAAGGGGGAGCCGGACTCCCATCTCCTTGCAGGGGATGGGTTGGGGGAGAAGTCTCTTGCGGCAACAGATGAATCAAGCAATCGAGTAAATGAGGAGAATCTCCACGAGCAACGCAGATATAATTCTTGTCCCTTGTCGAAGAAGAATTAATCTTGAGTGAAGACAAAGCAGCCGAAAAGGAAACGGGTTCTAAAATTGTGGGAACGATTTGACGTTCTGACTGTTCAGCGGCTTCTTGGGCAATTCGCCGCCAACGTTCGAGTTTTTGGGGGCTGGGATTGAGCAGGGTGCGATCGCTCACGACGGGCGCGATCGCTACCACCCCTAGCTCGGTACTGTAGCGCACCACTTCATCAAAGCCGTTTTTTGGCAACGCAACCATTAGGGTTATCGAGCAGGGCAACTCAGTTTGGACGGAAATCGGCTCTAGAAGCTGCCCCTGATTCGCCTCCAGCTTCGCCAGCCACCAGTGCCCTTGTCCATCCATTGCGATAAAGCGATCGCCCTCCCGCAACCGCAACACCCGACTGAGGTAATGCTGTTGTTCGGCAGTCAGGATAATTTGCTGGTTTTGAAATTGAGAGGGAGCGATCGCTAATCGTTGCAGCTGAGCCAATCTTTATCTCCCACTAACAGCAGACCTTTCTAATTTTATCGGACGGAACCTTCGTGGGTTTTAATTTCCACTTGGTGAAGGTCTACTGCTTTGGTGCCATCTACTTTGGCAGCAACCGCTTCGACATGGCTCAAAATTGATTGATCGGGTACAGAACCCGTGAGGATAATCGTGCCACCGTCTTGAGCGATTTCAAGAGTGTCAATATTTTTGAGGTTCGGCTCTTGATCAAATGCAGCAGCAACGCGCTTAGCTAATCCGTTAGCATCGTATTCCCCCTCAAAGCCCATGTATTCTGGCAATGTTGGAGGTTTATGCATCCCAGCCTTCTCACGCAACTCCCAATCATACTCACCCGTAAGTCCTGGACTCATTTGTTCTTCGACAGCCTGAGCGTCATGTTTGCTGTCTCCTTCTGTGCTGGTATTCTGTGGTCCAAATTGCCTTTCTAACCAAGTCATAATTATTGTTTGCCTTCTAAGGATGTTTTATATTTTCTATTACACATCTATCCCAGTTCTGATTACATCCCTCATCAGAAATCAGTCTTCAGATATAGGACAAATTACTGTTTTTTTGGCTAAACAATAAACCTAGCTTAGGTGCATTTGTCAACTAAAATTCTTTTAATTTAATAATATATATAGCCAGCCTAAATGGTTTCTAAAGGCGAGATACCTGACTTCTTAGAGAAGTCGGGTATCTGAACTGCTGGCATCTTACAGCTCAAATCAGATTGCTACTATATCACTAATTTAACATCCAGTAAAAAAATTAGACGTACAAAATTTATTTTTATTTAGAAAGTCTTAAAAAAATTTAATTTTAGCAATCATTCAAGCAAAAAAATGACCAACTATTAGCTTTACAAGCTTTAAGAATTTAGAAATTTTTTAAAAGTCGTATCGGCAACTACGAGGAGTTATTTATTCGGTCAAGAAGCTACTGTTGCAAATCCTAAGAAATTGCCGCCCGAATCGGAAAGCCTGTACAGAGGGATAATGTCATAACCAACTTCTCAAACGTGGCATTTCAGGGGGCGAAGTATAGTAAATTCACCCTGTAGGTAGGGTCAGACATCATGCTTGTAGATACGAATTCTAAAAAAATATTGATCGAGTGTGGGCAAAAAACAAGCCAAACCAGCACACTGGAGGGACTCCGCAAGTAATCCCGATAACATTGATGAAAGATTAAAATATTTACAATACATAGCATCTCAATTACATTACCAAGCCAGTAGAGGTGGATTGGTTCCTAAGAATTTTCAAAGTAACCCTGGAAGTTTTAGCTCATAAAGATGGTAACGCTGCCGAAAGAGAGGGGAAATGCTGGAAGAAGACCCTCCAGTAAAAGAATTGGAGTGCAACCCATGCAGACTGAACCGATCGCCGTATTGCTTGTGGAGGATAACCCTGGCGATGCCCGTCTCGTGCGGGAACTGCTGCGGGAAGTCAATGCTCCCCAGATAACGCTGATCCACGTTCAAACGCTCACAGAAGCCCTGGATTGCCTCGTCAGTTCAGAAGGGTTGAACGTTCAGAAGTTGAAGATTGAAAGGTTTAACCAACCAGCGAACCAGCAACCTTTTGAGCTGAAAGGCGATCGCCTCCCACTATCGATCGGGGTGATTTTGTTAGATTTATCGCTGCCAGATGCTCAGGGTTTAGAAACCGTCAGACGAGTCTGCAATGCTGTACCAGAAGTGCCGATTGTGGTGATGTCGGGGCTAGCCGATGAAGCGATCGCGCTTTCTGCTGTACAAGAAGGAGCGCAAGACTATCTCGTCAAAGGTCATGCCGATAGCCATCTGCTGCTCCGCACCGTGCGATATGCCATTGAGCGTCAGCGGATGCAGATACGACTCCAACAAACCCAGCGAGCCTTGCAGCAACAACTGGAGCGAGAAGCCTTAGTAAACCGCATCACGACTGCCTTAAATTCTAATCTCGATCCAAAATCAGTCGTTGATGAAATTGTCCGACAGACGGCAGTCCCGATGAGCTGCGATTTCTGCATGGTAGTCCGAGACTTGTCGGAATCAAACCGAGTTTACATTGAAGCGGAGTATTGGCCCCATTTATCAGATGCTGTAAAGCCGATTTCTCAATCGCCCCTACAAGGGACAACCCTGTCCGTAGAAGGCTGGGAAACGGTGCGAAGTGAGTTGCTCGAAAACCGTCCGGTAGCGATCGCAAACACTACTGACTTTTGGTTGACCCCAGCCTATCAAGCGCTTTGCGCGGAAACGAGACCAAGTACGATGCTCTTGGCTCCTATCTTCGTAAGAGAGCAATTCTACGGCTATCTAGTCGTCGGCTCGATCAAGCCGCGTCCGCCGTTCTTAGAATGGGAAATCCAACTGCTGCAACAGTTAGCTGGACAGACAGCGATCGCACTCTACAATGCCCACGAGCTTGAACAGCTAGAAAGCCTCGTTCAGGAGCGCACTCAGCAACTCGCTCAGGAAAAAACACTGCTGGAAGCCATTCTTGATTCCATTCAAGAGGGAATTACTGTCACCCAACCCGATGGTCAAATCGTGCTGTTAAATCGGGCGGCATTGCAGATATATGGTCTGGTCGGGAATGGTGTTACACCTACCTCCGCTCCAGGCTCTATGCCTCACGTCAAGAATTTTTTAACTAAATTAAAAGTCCGGAACCCAGATGGTTCCCGCCCTCGTCGGTCGGAGTTACCTCTAACAAGGGCACTTCAAGGGGAAGTTTTTACCGATCAGGAGCTGGTGGTACACGGTCTCAATGGAGAGCGCAAGTGGGTAAGTATCAATGGGGCGGCAATCCGCGATGACAGGGGGAAAGTCCTGCTGGCGGTCAATACGACGCGAGACATTACCGAGCGCAAACAAGCAGAAAAGGCACTGCAAGAATCGGAAACCAAATTCCGAACGCTCTATGAATCGACCAGCGCGGCGGTGATGCTGTTGGATGAACAAGAAATTTTCAATTGCAACAGTGCAACCCTACACCTATTTGGCTGTAATGGCTTGGAGGAGTTTTGCGGCAAACATCCCAGCACATTCTCACCACCAACTCAGCCCGATGGTCAAGATTCCCTGACTCTAGCTTGCGATCGCATTACCACTGCCCTAACAGAAGGCAACTGTCGCTTTGATTGGATTCATCGGACGTTGGATGGTAAAGATTTTCCGGCAGAGGTGACGCTAACGGCAATCAAGCTGGACAACCGAAAAGTGTTGCAAGCGGTCGTGTATGACATTAGCGATCGCATGAACAAAGAAATCGAACTGCGGGAAGCAAAGGAAGCGGCAGAAGCGGGAAGTCGAGCAAAAAGTGAATTCCTTGCCACCATGAGCCACGAACTCCGAACGCCCCTTAACGCCATCTTAGGACTCTCTCACATCCTGCGGCAAGAAATTTTTGGCACAATCAATGAGAAACAGAAAGAGTATGTCACCTGCATTAATAACAGTGGCGAACATCTCCTATCGCTGATTAACGATATTCTTGACCTTTCTAAAGTCGAAGCAGGCAAAGAGAAACTCTGCCCGATGCCAATTATCGTGCCGAATTTGTGCGAATACATCGTTACGATTATGCGGGAACAAGCCTACGAACGAGGGCTACAACTCACCAGTCAGATTGACACAGAAATTGATGTTTGTGTCGCCGATGAACGACGTCTAAAGCAGATGTTATTGAATCTGCTATCGAATGCAATTAAGTTCACACCATCGGGTCAAGTTTCCCTAATTGTGCAAAAGCAGCCTGGATGCATTGCGTTTACCGTAGCGGATACGGGCATTGGTATTGCCCCTGAGAAGCTGTCATTGTTATTTGAGCCATTTCGCCAATTGGACAGCGGACTGAACCGGCAGTTTGCTGGCACTGGTTTGGGGTTGTCACTGACTCGCAGTTTAGCCCGACTTCATGGTGGAGATGTGACGGTTTCCTCAACCCTAGGAAAAGGCAGTGAGTTTACTCTATATCTGCCCGATATGAGCAATGAATCAGTCTCCATCTATCAGTTTCCAAGCGAGGGGGGCGATTCTTCTTCATTGTCTTCTGGACTTAACAATGGCGAGTTAAAAGGCGAGTTAAAAGCCGCCGCCAACCCTTTTTCTATCCCTGGCAAAGGACGAATTCTAATTGTGGAAGACGATGAAAATAGTGGGTTGCTGTTGCAAGACTATCTCCAAGTCGTAGGCCATACCGTCGAACATTTGCTTGATGGGACGGATTTCCTCCAGCGGGTGCGAAACTTCCAGCCCGATCTGATTTTGTTGGATGTAAATTTACCCGGTGGATACAGCGGGTTAGATTTACTAAAAGACTTAAAACAGCAGCCGGAACTGGAAAGACTGCCAGTGGTAATGGTGACGGTAAATACAATGGCAGAAGATCGAGACCGTTTTCTAGAGGCTGGTGCTAATGATTATCTCAGCAAGCCGATAGGCATTCCTCAGTTGGAGTTAATTTTGATGAAACATCTCTGAAGAAGGCAAAAAGTAAAAGGCAAAAGCAAGAATTTTGTTTCTAATTCGGAATTTTTAATTCTTTCAGAATTTGCCAAGCTTTGACGAGATTGCCTTGCAGAAGCGTTGCTACGCCATTCAGGGCTTGAAGTTCGGATAAGTTCGGGTTGATGGCAAGAGCCGGTTTCAAAGCTTTCTGGGCGGCGGCGGGATGCCAATCGTACAGATGGACAAAGGCGAGATAGGCATAAGCGTAGGGATTTTGGGAGTCGATCTCAACGACTCGTTCTAAGGCAGCGATCGCACCTTTGACTTGTCGCTTTAGTGCCTTTGACAAAGCCAGCGTGTATGCCCAATCCCGGTTTTGCGGTTCCCGTTGCAGTCGGTATTCCAATGCCGTCAAGGTTTGATTCAGATAGTCTTGAATCGGGTCGTACTGGTTGATGCGCCCAGTTTCTTCAAATATCGACTCTAGAGCTTCTGTCCCTTGGGGTAAGGTAGCCGCTAGAGTCCGCAACTGAGTCAGCAAATCCAATTCAGGTGCGGGTGTGGCGGCGGCAAGGGGTTCAATCTTCAGTGTCACGGAGGGAACCTGTATCGGGTAAGTTTCACCCGTTTGCCGGTTCAGGTAAGTCGCTTCTAGGCGGTAAATTCCAGCCGATATATTTGCTGGCGGCAGCATCGCCATCTGTTCGGTAACTCGAAAGCCATTCGCAGAAAGCTTAGAGGGAAGAACTTTTGGATACAATTCTCCCATGCCAATCCCGTGATCGTGCAGCCATTCAGATTTGGAATTTTCAACTTTGGAATTGTTAACTGTGGAATTTTCAACAATGCGATCGCTCATTCGCCAAGTCAGCAGCACTAAACCGGATTGCAACTGTTCCCAGGAACCAGACCATTCGTAGGTAATCGGTACGGGACTCCCTGGCGGGGCTTGATTAGGTATACTCACCCGTTCTAGGGTGACTTGGGTACGGGGTTCTGTGAGGGGTTGTACTTGAATGGGTGGCGTTTTGCGATGATAGAGTTTCAGAACACTGTCATCGGGTAAATCCCAACTCTTTTGCAATTGGAAATCCGAACCTTGTTCAACAGTTTGGACGATGATTGCTTGCGCGTCTGGAATCGATCCTTGGTTGCCACTTTTGGTGAGGAACCAGGAAAGCGATCGCGCATCTTGAGGGACAGACTTCTTTCGGGTTCCTACCTGACGCCCATACACCTGAAAATTTTCTAACGCACCGTAATAATTGAAATTGTGCTGGTTAATTTTGGCGGTTGAGGGTAATACTCCCAGTGTGGAACGCAGATAAGGTTCGGTTTGAATAATTTGGGCGATCGCTTGTTGGTGAGGCCATTTTTCTCCCAGATAAACGGGATGCTGGGCGTAGGGACTGAGGACTTGCGTGAAATTGGCAAACATCCCTCCCACGGGGAACAGGTTCAGAAACATTAGCAGCACCGCCAAACCAACGGTTCCCCAACGGGTATGATGTTTCCAGCGTCCTGTCTGGCGCGTCAAACCATAAGCCAAAAATAGCGCTACCACCGGCAAGTAAGGCAAGACATAGCGAGAATCTTTATTAATATTCAGCGAACCCAGTAAATAAGCTCCCAGCCAAAATACCGCAAGCCAAGCAATTGAATCAAAATTTAGAAATGAAAAATTAAAAGTTGAAGAATTCTCTTGTTGAGTTTTTATTTTTTTAATTGAATAAATCAGCAATCCCACAATTGGAATGAGTAACAAAGGCCAAGACAGATGGTAAGGAAGAATTTTCCAATAGTAAGTCCAAGCGTCTAGAGTATTGAGGGCGGGATCTCCCTCCGCGATCGCTGAATCCACGGTTGCCCGTTTTCCCGCTGTCAGCATCAGCAGCCAATTGGTGCGATACCAAGGACCAAAGACCAAAACCGAAAGCAGCAACCCAGAAACCAGTTGCGCGAGGCGTCCCCATGCCCGGTGCCGAAGAATCGTCCCAAATCCCACCCACAAAATCGGCGTCAACAGAAAGAACAGCGCTGTCTGCTTTACCATCAGCGCCAGCCCCAAAGAAAGTCCAAACGCCGCCGCCCAAACCCATTCTCTTGTTCTTTGCGTCCTCTGTTCCTCTGCGGTTCGACAATTCCGCCAAACCGTCAAGCAAAAGAAACTCAATGTCACAACCGCTGTCAGCGGATAATCCAGCAGAAAATCCAGGCGATATTGATAAATCCCCGGTAACAATTGGCACAGCCCAGCCGCCCATAAACCGACTTCAATGCTAAATAGCTGGACACCCAAACCATAAACCGAACCCAAAAGCATCGCACTGAATAGCAACAGAACCAGCGTGGCTTGATCCGCCCCCGTCCCAAAGAGATGCTGGACGATAGCAGTCGCAATGTAGGTAAAAGGCGGCACTTTGGAGGTCAACAGCCAAAAACTCGTCCACCACTCCCCTGAAAACCACTGGGGTTGTTGCAAAGCCCGCCAGTAGTTCAACGATCCCGTCAAGTAATCTGCCTGATCCCAAGCTGGCACTGAGTGATCAAGCGCAAACCAAATGCGATCGCTGACTGCCCCTACCAGCCAAACGATCCCTAGAATTAGCAGACTTTTATTTTTAAACTTAGGGCTTTTATCTTTATCGGTCACAGAATCCAGATAGGTTCTTTTAACTTATTTCCCATTTTTTATTGCATCAAATTGAGAACGGCTCTATTATTTTGTCCCAATTACCTTACCCAAATAAAAAGACAAAAGTAAAACAAAAACCAATTTTTTCTATTTACTTTTGCCTTTTTACTTTTGCCTTTTTAATCTACTCCTTCAATCGGAGCAAATCCTTGGCGCTGGATGTTTTCTGTCACTACGCGGGGTTCGAGGAATTGGAGCAAGTAATCTGGGCCACCTGCTTTAGAACCGACCCCTGAGAGTTTAAAACCGCCGAAGGGTTGCCTTGCTACAATTGCGCCAGTGATGCCGCGATTGATGTAAAGGTTGCCCACTTCAAATTCATTTTCAGCTTGTTGAATGTGGGAAGGTGTACGGGAATATAGACCGCCAGTCAGGGCGAAGTTGGTGTTATTACCAACTGCGATCGCTTCCTCAAAATTCTTCACCCGCATGATGGCTAGAACCGGACCAAAAATTTCTTCTTGGACAATCGTCGCCTCTGGCGGGACTTCTGAGAAAATCGTCGGCCCGATAAAATAGCCGTTGTTGGGTGCGGACATTTCCAGCGCCACTTTGGCTTCCTGACGCCCTTTCTCGATATATTCCAAAATGCGATCGCGTGCGTTTGCATCAATCACGGGGCCAACTTGGGTGCTGGGTGCCTCCGCAGGGCCAACATTGAGCGATCGCGTCGCTTCTACCAAACGCTCCACAAAAGCATCATAGATGGGTTCTAGAACAATTACCCGCGAACACGCCGAACACTTCTGTCCGCTGTAACCAAAGGCGGACTGCACCACACCTTGCACAGCTTGGTCGAGATCGGCACTTTCATCGACGATAATCGCATTCTTTCCACCCATTTCGGCAATCACCCGCTTCAGGTGTTTTTGCCCTGGTTGTAAAATCGCCGCATCAGCGTAAATCCGACAGCCAACTTCCTGAGAACCTGTGAAAGTAATCATGTGGACGTCGGGATGCTTCACCATATAAGCACCCACCGTTGAACCTTTTCCAGGTACGTATTGGAACACCCCACGAGGAATGCCTGCTTCTACCAGAATTTCACTAAGTTTCGCTGTAATCACCGACGAAACTTCAGCCGGTTTGAGAAGCGTACAATTTCCAGCCACCAATGATGCCACTGTCATCCCGGTGGGAATCGCCAAGGGGAAATTCCACGGGGAAATAATCAGAGAAATCCCTCGTGGTTGGTAGTTATAGCGGTTGGTTTCCCCGGCGATGTCATAATGGTGCCCAGCATCCAGCCGTTCCATTTCATCGGCGTAGTAACGGCAGAAGTCTATCGCCTCGGAAACTTCACCGTCGCATTCCCGCACTGGCTTCCCAACTTCTAATACCATGCACGCGGATAATTCAGCGCGGCGTTTTTCCATCAAATCTGCGGCTTTCCGCAACACTCCAGCCCTTTCTGGCACCGGAGTCCGCCGCCAACTAGCAAATGCTGCTTTTGCGGCTTGGATCGCCTGTTCTGCTTGTTCTACGCTAATTAATCCGATTTTGCCAACCACCTCACTGGGGTTGGAAGGATTCACTGAATCGACGATATCGGATGTGTTTACATATTCACCGTCAATCAGAGGTAAATAGGTTTTACCCAACTGTTCGCGCACGGTTTGCAAGGCTTGTTGCGATCGCTTCCTTTCCTCAGCTTCTGCATAATCCGTATCCGCTGCATTGTGAAAAGGCAAGTTTTGAGTTTTGAGTTTTGAGTTTTGAGCTTTGACTAAAGACTCCGAACTTTCTACGACGGGAGGCGCTAACAATTCCTCAATCGGACGCTCTTCCAGATTTTGTCGCAAGAACGAACTATTGGCAGTATTTTCCAGCAACCGGCGAATCAAATAAGCCATCCCCGGTAGCAAATCCCCATAAGGACAATACACCCGCACCCGATAACCTTTATCGACGAGAGCTTTTGCCAGCTTATCTCCCATGCCGTACAAAACTTGCATCTCAAAGCGACGGCGGGGAATTTTCAAACTTTCCGCGATCGCCATCGCCCGTGCTTGCGATCGCACGTTATGACTGCCAATTGCCGCGTACAAATACTCATGATTTTCCAGCAACAGCTGGGTCATCTTCTCAAAATTGGCATCGGTTGCAGTTTTATCGCTGTAAACTGGCACCGGCCAATCTTTCTGCATCGCCTTGATAGTTTCTTGATCCCAGTACGCCCCTTTTACCAAGCGCACTGTCAGAGGATAGCCACGCTGTTTCGCCCAGTCAATCAAGCCGCGCAAATCTTGTTCGCTGTCGCGCAGATAAGCTTGCAGCGTTATTCCGAGATCCGTGCGACTCCGGAACTCCTCTTCCATCAACAACTGTTTCAGGATGGAGAGCGTCAAATCTTTGTAGGCATACTGTTCCATATCAAAGTGAACAGCAGCCCCCAAGGCTTGGGCGCGACGTAATAGAAGCCGGATGCGATCGCTCACTCGCTCCTCACTTCCCTTCGCATCCAACGGATCGAACTGCGAATAAAACGCTGTCAGCTTGACAGATACTTGAACTTGGGGGATTTCTTCTCCATCTGCTTGGTCAATTGCCGGAACCCGCGTCCACGTCTTCGCTGCCTCCGTCAGCTGCTGCATCAATTCCAAATATCTATCTAAATACGACTGCGCCTCAGTTTCCGTAATCACCGCTTCCCCCAACAGGTCGATGGTGAAAGCCATTTTCTCCTTACGCAATCGCTCAACCGTCTTAATAACCTGTTTAATACTTTCCCCAGCGATATATTTATGCGCTAAGGTTTCAACTGCTGTATTCACCGTTGTCGCTGCTACCTGACCGGGCATTGAGTCTGGAGACGCAAAGTTGAGCATCCCTTTCAGGCTCGTCGGGAGTTCAACCGACTCATCCGCCAAGTATTCTTGCAAGTGGCGAGCAACTTCCGGTTTACTGTGCAGCGCAGGCAGACAGTCAATGAAGCGAAACAGCTGCACTCGCAAACCAGGGTTAGCCATTGCCCAAGCAAGTAATTTATCATCCCAGCGCATTTGGTCGCGCATTTGGGCAAAAAAGGAGCGATTTTCTCTCGTTGCTGCCAACAGTTGTTTGGCAATTTCTTGGGTCTTGACTTCGTAGGTGCTATCAGATATTTGTACAACCACGGCTGGCAGACTCCTAATTCAGGATAAAGGCATCAATGCTGGGAACCCTCTATCTTCTATTTTCTCGATTTCCCAAGCGATCGGCATCAACTTTACTTCCCAACAGCCGCTGTTGACTGTAGCGGATTCAACACACGACCCAGGAACAAAATGCTACCCGACTGCTTGTCCCGAATCAGGAACACAAATGGGCGATCGGCTCGAAACTCTTTGTTTGCCCCCCTAGTCATCCCAACCCCTGTAGACGCAGCTGCCTCAGTGCCCTCCTCATTTACCTCCACGAAGGCTTTGTGAATCACCTTGGAGATGAACAACCCTTTCTTGCCGGTCATCGCCGAGAAGTCAGCTTGAACGCTGAAAGCTTCGGGCATCCCCATATTTGCCAGTACCTTGCTTAGGTCAAACTCTGAAGTGAGGTTGAACTTAGGCACCCAAACTTCAACCATCTGCTCGTATTTGAGGGACGATAGCCACCGTTCCAAGTTTTTTGGCGTCAGCTGCTGCTCCATCTTCGCCAACCCATCCACTTGCTTGGGTAAGAGAATGACCATCGATAATTCCTCGGATATCTCCTCCCCTTGACCATAGGGTAGCTCTAGCACTTTCAAGCTGCCAATATCTGCCCAGCCGTATTGCTCCGTCTTGCACATCATCGGCACGCTAACCTGCTGCGTTGGAGTGACATAAAACGGCTCATCTTTGGTTTTTTGCCGATCGAACGGGCTGAACCAGGCACCTTTAAAGTAAATGGCATTTGTCAGCACCAGCTTGGTCTTAGAAGAGATCGTCCCTGGCGCAATCAGATCTTGAATTTTGTCTTCAGTTTTTTTTGCGACCCAGTTGTTGATCGTGCGGCGAGTCTGTTCAGTCGCACCGGCAAAGTCCACCTCTTGGAGTCCCCCGCCGTAGTCGTTTTGGGTAGTTTTCAAAAAGCGATCGCTAAAGCCATAGCCCTTTTGACCCCAAAGCCGATTCGCAACTGCAATTTGATATCCCTGCTGTTCGCTGGCATTTAGCTCAGCCATGAGCGCGGCAAAAGTCGGATGCAGGCGTTCTTGCTCTAAGGTGAAGTGGAGAACTTTCGCCATCTCGGTCGCCGTTTGTCCGCCAGCTCCAGCGTAGGTCATGGCGAGTGCCGTTGAAATGCTGTAAGGGGAGAAGAATAGGTTTCCTTCTTGTTTCCGCAGACGGTTATAGAGATCGAGGGCAAACGAGCTGTTGCCCTCCACCACCGTATCTAAAAGTGCGGAAAGTTCCTCTGTTGGTTGTTTTGGAGTGGTGGACGCGGTTTGGCTGGTTAAAATCGGCTTTGGAGTCCCAATCGCATCTGCCTTGTCTGACAACGCAGAGGAATTCCTAAAATAGATACCAGGTTCACGAGCCATAGCGGAACCAACCGAAGCGATCGCCAAACCTACTAAAGCGGCGGTAAAACCCGCGATGAATTGTCTCATGCTGCTTTCATGCAAAATCACATAGCCGTGGTTTCTGAATGTAGCAGATGCCTCTGGTAAGCCCAGCCTAACCTATCTTTTATTCCAAAGAAAAGATAGCTTCAGGAGTATTAAACTCCTGAAGCAGACTGGTATCGTATCGCGATCGCAATTTTGAGTGATGATATAAAACTCAAAATTTGTTTATAGCTGCTTCACTTCAGCAACCAGCTTCGCTACGACATCCCGCGCACTGCCAAATAGCATCATCGTTTTGTCTTTGTAGAAAAGCTCGTTATCCACACCGGCAAAACCCGCACTCATCCCGCGTTTAATCACAATCGTGTGTTTTGCCTTATCTACTTCCAGAATCGGCATCCCGTAAATTGGGCTAGCAGAATCGTGACGAGCCGCTGGATTCACAACATCATTCGCCCCAATCACCAGCGCCACGTCCGTCTGCTCTAACTGCGGATTGATATCATCCATGTCGTATAGCTGCGGATAAGGCACATTCGCCTCCGCTAGCAATACGTTCATGTGTCCTGGCATCCGTCCCGCGACTGGGTGAATGGCGTATTTCACTTCAACGCCTAGTTTTTCTAAGCCGTCAGCCAATTCGCGGACAGCGTGTTGTGCTTGAGCCACTGCCATGCCATAGCCGGGAACAATCACGACGGAACGCGCATAGCCCAACATCATCGCGCCTTCTTCGGTATCAATGCTGTGGACATTTTTATCGCCCCCATCTGCACCACCAGCGCCACCAGATGCCCCAGCTTTCCCAAAGGCACCAAACAGCACGCTGGCAAGGGAACGGTTCATCGCCTTACACATGATTTCGGTCAGGATTAAGCCTGAAGCGCCTACCAAGGCTCCGGAGATGATCAGCATATTGTTCATCACCACGAAACCAGCAGCCGCCGCAGCGACCCCAGAAAGCGAGTTCAGCAGCGAAATTACGACAGGCATATCGCCGCCGCCAATCGGAATCACGAACAGCACGCCCAGCAGTAAGGAAATCCCTACCATTGCTAGAAATACAGGTAAGTTGTCTGGGGTAATTAGCAGGAAGGCACTCGCTGCTACAAAACTTACTAATAGGAGGGCGTTGATGGGTTGTTGTAAGGGAAAAGTAATGGGAGAACCACTAATGAGTCCCTGCAATTTGGCAAAGGCCATCATACTGCCAGTGAAGGTGACGCCGCCGATAAATACGCTACTGATAATCGAGAGGTTGGCGTCGAAGGGGATTGCTTGCTGCGTGCCCAAGAGCCGCCAAAATTCCCCTACGGCGACGAGGGCAGAAGCTAAACCTCCCAGACCGTTGAGTAAACCCACCATTTGGGGCATATCGGTCATTTCTACTTTATAGGCTGCGATCGCTCCCAACACTGAACCAATCAGCAAACCCAACAAAATCATTTCGTAGTTCAACACCTGCCTATCTAGCAGTGTTGCCACGATAGCCAGTAGCATCCCGACCGCTGCCCACTGATTGCCTGTGCGAGCTGTCGCCGGTGAACCCAGCTTCTTCAATCCCAGAATAAACAAACACGCTGCTACTAAGTAAGTCAGCTGTATCCCAGTTGGCAGAAATTCCGTCATATCACTTGTTCGTCGGTAATGGGTAATTGGTGATTGGTAATCAGAAAAGTTTTGAGTGTTCGGGTTTGCATTTTGAGTGAGAAATTTCTTCTTTTCAAAATTCAAAGCTTATCCATTACCCGCTTACCTTTTTCTTAAACATTTGCAACATCCGATCCGTCACTAAGAAACCACCTACTACGTTGATGGTTGCTAGCACTACGGCAATTAAGCCCAAAATGACGCTGAGATTTGACTCGCGCGGTCCACAGACAATCAGCGCCCCGATCACGGCAATTCCAGAAATTGCATTTGCCCCAGACATGAGGGGAGTATGGAGTGTCGGCGGCACTTTGTTAATTACTTCAAATCCGATAAAAGACGCTAATACAAATACAAACAAAGCGCCAATTAAGGTTTCTGTCATTCAGCTCAATACTCCTTCTTGATTCAGCGGTCAAGGTGGACACTGCCCACCGACAATCTTCAAATTGGATACCTAATTTGATAGCTAAGAAACCCGTTTTCTAGAGAGAAAATGGGTTTCCTCCACCATTTTTCTAGGCGTTAATCTTTACCTGAGTCAAACCATCCCGGACTCGTTGATTGAGAATCTCACCGTTATTAGAGACGCAGGTACTACTAATGATGTCATCCTCAAAATTCAGCTGCAATGCACTCTCTTTAATCAGGTATTGCACCAAAGTCAAAACATTCTTGGCATACATTTGACTGGCGTGAACCGGCATAGACGCAGGTAAATTCATCGGGCCAATAATCGTGACTCCGTTGCGCTGGACATCCTTGCCAGGTTCCGTGCAGGCGCAGTTGCCGCCTTGCTCAGCTGCCAAATCGACAATGACCGCACCCGGTTTCATCTGGGCTACCATTTCCTCAGTCACCAGGATGGGCGCTTTCCTGCCCGGAACCTGAGCTGTGGTAATGACGACATCGGCTTGCTTGACGTGTTCGGTGAGGACTTCTTGGGTGCGTTGCTTAGAGGCTTCAGAAACTTCTTTCGCGTAGCCACCCGCCGCTACAGTTTCTTCATTCAGCTGCACTTCGATAAATTTCGCCCCTAGGCTTTGCACCTCTTCTTTCACGGCAGGACGAATATCAAAGGCTTCTACGATGGCACCTAGGCGTCTAGCAGTAGCGATCGCTTGCAGTCCCGCTACTCCTGCACCCATGATAAATACTTTTGCCGGTGCAATTGTCCCAGCTGCTGTCGTCAACATCGGGAAGAACTTCGGCACAGCCGCCGCTGCAATCAGTACCGCCTTGTATCCAGCCACTCCCGCCTGAGAAGACAAAGCATCCATGCTCTGCGCCCGACTGGTGCGGGGGATCAATTCCATACTGAAGGCGGTGACTCGGCGCTCGGCTAAACGCTGGATTAGGTTTGGATTTCCCAAAGGATTTAGAAACCCAATCAACACGCCTCCTTCCTTGAGCTGATGAATTTCATGCTCTTTCGGCGGATTAACTTTTAATAAAACATCCGCCTCGCGCCACAAAGCACCTGTATCCGAGACAATCGTTGCACCAGCTGCTTTATAGGCGTCATCAAAGAAAAATGCTTGCTCACCAGCACCCGCCTCTACCCACACTTCTAGACCCTGTTTTACTAACCTGCCTACAGTGTCAGGCACCAGTGCCACACGACGTTCGCCAACTTCAACTTCCTTTGCAACCGCAATTCTCATGAACTCTCCCAATCAATTCTACGAAACCCTTCTGCATCCTATCCTTTTGCATCCTAGGCGGATTTCTAAATTCCGATCCGTATCTTTAACTTTGTTTTATGAATTTAGAGTTCCACACTCACGCACGTCCTAAGACGATATCACCTAGAACCCGTTTTCAAAGCTTTAACCAATGATAAAAAGCTTTCTCTTAAACCCTCTGGTGCCTATAATCTCTGGCGTCAATTCAGATTAATTGAAGGGTTTGTTTCCGGCTGATTTTTTCAAATTTATTCAATAAATAACCAAAAAAATACATAATGATATACATTAGTACATAAAAAATGCCGAGCAGCGCGATCGCGCCGAGCGGCAACTAGTTTAAAATCAACTGTCTTTATGAGCCGGTCTGGTTCCATTGCCCTAACCTGAGCGATCGCTCGACTCAAAAGCTCACCAAGCTTGCATCTGGGGGCACTTTCTTCTCGCTTCCCGCGTCACGGGGGAGGATTCATTCGGGGCGGCTACATCCCCGCTTGAGTCAAAAATAGTAAAGTTTAGTAACGAAGCCCACTCTCTAGCCCATTCTCTACAGTTGAGATACAAGAGCCTATGTTGTCAACAAAATCCTCTAAGCGACGCCTAATTTCTGCCCTAGCGGCGACGGGTTGCGTGCTAACGGGCTTTGCCAGCCTCACCCAAGCACAGAGTCTACCGGGGTTAACCATTTTTAGCGGTGTTGAACGGCAAAATCAGCTGAGCTATCGGTTAGATTTTGGCGGTCAATCGGATGCTTGGGATCGCTACCGGCTCAAGATTCCCGCCAAAAAAATGGAATTAGGGGCAGCTCAGTTTGTCATCACTTATCCCGATTACTATAAGGGCAAGTTTGACACGAAAAACGTTGAAGTCCGTGTCAAAGGGAAAAAGCTGCCCCTCAAAGAGGTTGTCTGGGACAAAGAAAATTACAAGCTTCTGATTTATATGCAGGAGCCAGTGGCTGCTGGTAACAGCGTAGACTTAATCTTGTCTAACGTGAAAAACCCGCCTTTTGGTGGAACTTATTATTTCACGGGTGCGATTCTTACTCCCGGCGATGTACCGTTGCCCCGTTATCTCGGTACCTGGATTCTGAGTATTAATTAAGGTACAGTCCACGTCCGCTTCTGTGCAGCCAAGGGGCGCTTGTAAAAGGAGCGCAGTGTGATGCTATGCTGGAGAATCGTGACTTTTTCTATAGCGGCGATTCTAAATCTGGAGTAAAAACCGATGACTCAGCGCACTCTGGGCGGCACTAATCGTAAGCAAAAAAGAACATCTGGTTTTCGAGCACGGATGCGTACCAAAAATGGTCAGGCTGTCATCAAAGCTCGCCGAAAAAAGGGACGTTATCGCCTTTCCGTTTAGAAACACAAGAAGGATGAAGGATGAATTTATTTCGCCTTCATCCTTCTTTTAAGCCACCCAGGAGGGCGGAGTTTCTAGTGGCATTATCCAGAGCAAATCGACTCAGGCACCGGCAAGATTTTACCGCTGTGTACCAGAGCGGTCTGCGTCGCAATGCCCCTCACTTTGCTTTAAGAGCGTTGAGGCAATCAAGCGGCGCGAAGGGCATGAAAACTGCCGAAGTGATGCCAACCCGCATCGGCATCTCCATCAGCCAAAAAGTCAGCAAGCGAGCAGTCATCCGGAACCGGATCAAGCGACGGATTCGGGCAGCGATTCGTCAGATGTTACCTCGCATTGCACCTGGCTGGCGGTTGGTCATCGTTGTGCGACCCATAGCAGTGGAGTGCGATTATGGTCAAATTTTGCGAGAATTAGAGCAGTTGTTGGCAGAAGCAGAGGTACTCAATGGGCATCAAAGAGGAAACCTTCTATGAAGGCGGTCCCCACATAGGTGATTTGATTATTAATATCCTGCTGGGATTTACAGTCATCTGTATACCTCTGACGGTAGGGGCAATTGTGAGAGCGCTTTGGTTGCGCTACCGGATTACTACTCGTCGTATCTCGGTAACGGGTGGTTGGATGGGACGCGATCGCACCGACATTATCTACTCAGAAATTGTTAATGTCGTGAAGGTTCCCCGTGGAATTGGTCTCTGGGGCGATATGGTAGTCACTCTTCGAGATGGCAGTCGCCTGGAACTCAGAGCCTTACCTCGATTCCGGGAAATTTATGACTACATCAACGAGAAAATGGCAGCCAGAACCGGCAAACCAGCGGATGGTTCCGCGAGTCGATAGAATTGCCTCAAAAGTCAAGTAATTTTAGATGCTCGAATTGAATTGTCAATGGCTTATCTAAAATTCCCCAGCGACTCTACCCTGGCTTTTGTGTGTTTTATAACCCAAAAATCACAAACATTAGATAACTTAGATTAAGATTCTCCACAAGCTACTAGCGCCCCCTCTAACTCAGAACGAATGGACTTTGGTATCGGGTTTCTCTCCAATAATGTCATGCTGCCAATCCTGGATTTCTTCTACGGGATTGTGCCTAGCTATGGTCTCGCCATCGTGGCGCTGACACTTGTAATTCGCTTTGCTCTCTATCCCCTGAGTGCTGGCTCCATTCGCAATATGCGGCGGATGAAAGTTTCCCAACCGCTGATGAAAAAGCGACAAGAAGAAATTCAGAAGCTTTACAAGGACGATCCTGCAAAACAGCAGGAGGAAATGAGCAAGCTGTTCAAAGAATTTGGCAATCCCTTAGCCGGGTGCTTCCCCGTGTTGCTGCAAATGCCGATTCTCTTTGCATTGTTTGCCACCTTGCGGGGATCGCCATTCTCGGATGTGAACTACACGGTCAATTTGCAAATCTTTCCTCAAGAACAAATTGAACGGATTCAGCCGCAAGCTTTCGTGACAGCGCCACAAAACATTTACTTTTCAGATGGCGTTCATGCCCCGATTGCGGCGCTGCTGCCGGGAGGGAACCGCCTGACGGTTGGGGAAAAGGCTAAAATTGAATTTCAAACCGTGGAGGGCAAACCCCTTCGGGAACTCCTCGCCGACTATCCTGAAACTAAGCTGATTCCCCGCTGGAAGGTCACTAAAGGCGAAGAACGGGTACAGGTGAATGAAGATGGCAGCGTGGAAGCTCTTCAGCCTGGGGAAGTCACCGTTCAGGGAACAGTTCCAGGACTAGCGGCAGATAAAGGATTTCTCTTTATTGATGCGTTAGGTCGTGTGGGCGCTTTTGATGAAGACGGAACCATTCACTGGGATATTATCGGCATGGTGCTATTCTTTGGCATCAGTTTGTATCTCAACCAGGTTCTCTCCGGACAGAACGATTCCAGCGATGCAAACGCCCAGCAGGCTACGGTCAACAAAATTACCCCAATCCTCTTTTCTGGGATGTTTTTGTTCTTCCCGCTGCCAGCAGGGGTGTTGATGTACATGGTCATTGCTAACATTTTCCAAACTGCTCAGACGTTTATTTTGTCGCGCGAACCCCTACCAGAAAACCTTCAGAAAATGGTAGAAGTTCAAGAAAAAGAAACGAAAGCAAAGGAAAGAGAAGCACTTCCCTTTGAACCAGGTCGTTCTAAGAAAAAGGCTTCGAGTTAGCTATGAGCGATCGCAGAATGCAGCGGGGTCAGCAGTGGCTAGAGCAACTCCTACAACTAGCCAAATTTCCTACCGGCGTTAAAGAAACCGCAATCCAAACGATTCCACAAAGCAGCGACTCCTCCCAAGCAGAATTAGAAACTTACTGGTTGACAATCGACGAAACTAAACTAACATCCGCACAAATTCAAGCCTTAGTAGGTTCTGAAGGTGCGACTCTCGATGCCATCCAGTACCTTGCCAATGCCATTTTGAACTTGGGTCAAGAGCGGGAGGAGCAGACGGCTTACACCATTGAACTTGATGGCTATCGCGCTCGGCGTCAAGCGGAACTCCAAGAACTTGCTGAGGATGCCGCTCAGCAAGTTCGTTCTTCTGGTCAAGAATTTGAAATAAAATCCTTGTCTTCAGCAGAGCGGCGTCAAGTTCATACTTTTTTCCAAGAGTGCGAGGATTTAGAAACCTATAGTCGGGGTCAAGAACCAGACCGGCGTCTGGTTGTACGATTAAAAAATTAAGAGTTAAAAAAGGAAAATAAGAAATAATTTTTTGTTTTTTGTTTTCCTTTTTTAATCGGGTTGGAAGGATGGCTGAAGCATTATGAAGGCGATTTATATTCCTGGGCTACTGAAAGCGCCAGAGCGCTCAGAAGTCATTCAAATTGATGATTTTTTACCAGAGCTGGAAACTTTGACGCCCGTGCGCGGACAGATGAAAGTTTCCCATCAAGGAAATTACCTGGATGTTTCTGTGAAAGCAGAAGCAATTGTCACTCTCACTTGCCATCGCTGCTTGCAACAGTATAATCACCGCCTAGCTATCAATACATCAGAAATGATTTGGTTAGATGAAGGGGCTGATCAACCAGACACAGGGCCTGTAGAACGAGAAACACCACTCGAAGATTTGTTGGAAATGCTGCCGCCGCAGGGTCATTTTCAGCCTGATGTTTGGCTATACGAACAAATGTGTTTGGCGATTCCCCCAAGGCAGCTTTGTGACAAAGATTGTTCGGGGATTCAACCAGCAAATACGAATGGCTCGGACAGTTTATCTGACCGCCGATGGGAAGCTTTAAAAGCACTCAAAAAACAATTTCCTAAATAGTCAGCGGTCAGTGGTTAGCGTCAGCGGCAAGAAACAAACAAGTTAAGGGAACAAGCATCGCCCTTGCGTATACTAACTGAACCGTAAGGCGAGATGCTTTTTCTTGGTTTTTACAGGGAGTTGGCAACTAATCAAGCAACAATGATTGTACGGGCGGGTTAAATGGAGAGAGTTTTGGGTTGCCAAGATTTTTGTTCGCGCCCTACCAACTGACCACTGACCTGGAGACGCGACAACCGCAAGTCTTCTACCAACTGACATCCTATTAACAGCTATGAGCTTCAGTGAAGAGTTTGAACTGCTGCTACGCGCCCGATATCCATTAATTTATATTCCAACTCCCGAAGAGGAGAGAGTAGAAGTAGCGATCGCGCAGGTAGCTCAACGGTTAGGCGATCGCCCAGTCTATATATGGGATTTTGTCGATGGCTATCAGGGCAACCCCAACGATGCCGGTTTTGGACGACGCAATCCGGTTCAAGCATTAGAATTTGTAGAAAAAGTGGCAGCATCTGCCCCAGGAATCTTTATTTTGCGGGATTTTTCCCGTTTTTTAGAAGATATATCAGTTTATCGCAAGCTGAGGAATCTGTCACGGCGTCTGAAATCCCAGCCGAAAAATATTGTCATCGTCGCGCCGCAAATTGCCATTCCAACGGACTTGAGTGAAGTCTTAACCATCCTGGAGTTTCCGTTGCCAGCGCCAGCTGAGATCAAGACAGAAGTGGAACGCTTACTCGGTGCCACAGGTAAATCCCTCACCAGCAAAATTTTGGATGAACTGGTGCGTTCCTGCCAAGGGCTATCGATGGAACGGATTCGTCGTGTCTTGGCACGAGCGATCGCGACTCACGGCGAATTGCGCCCTGAAGACGTGGAACTGGTGCTGGAAGAAAAGCGTCAAACCATTCGCCAGACGCAAATATTAGAGTTTTATTCGAGTAGCGAGAAAATTTCTGATATTGGCGGCTTAGATAACCTAAAAGACTGGCTGCTACGGCGTGGTGGTTCCTTTTCAGAACGCGCAAGGCAATATGGTCTACCTTATCCCAGAGGGTTACTCCTTGTGGGAATTCAGGGAACCGGAAAATCGCTGACGGCAAAAGCGATCGCCCATCATTGGCACTTACCTTTATTACGCTTAGATGTAGGGCGTCTTTTTGGAGGATTGGTGGGAGAATCGGAATCTCGCACTCGGCAAATGATTCAACTAGCAGAAGCTTTAGCTCCTTGCGTACTGTGGATCGATGAAATTGACAAAGCTTTCTCTGGCATTGATGGCAAAAGCGATGCCGGAACAACCAGCCGCGTCTTTGGTACCTTTATTACTTGGCTGGCAGAAAAAACTTCACCTGTATTCGTCGTGGCGACTGCTAACAATATTCAAGCTTTACCCCCGGAAATGCTTCGCAAAGGCAGATTTGATGAAATCTTTTTTGTGGGTTTGCCCGAACAAGAGGAACGTCGCGCCATTTTTGCGGTACACTTATCCAGGCTGCGGCCTCACAACTTGAGTAGTTACGATCTCGATCGGGTAGCATACGAAACCCCCGATTTTTCTGGGGCCGAAATTGAGCAAACCTTGATAGAAGCGATGCACATTGGCTTTAGCCAGAATCGAGACTTCACTACCGATGATATTTTAGAAGCCGCCAGTCAGATTGTGCCCCTAGCTCGGACTGCCCAAGAGCAAATCCAGTTTTTGCAAGATTGGGCAGCCGCCGGTAAAGCCCGTATGGCATCGAGACACAGCCCTTTGAGTAGTCGCTTTCATCAGCTGCAACAACCGGAATCACAAGCATGAGTTGGTCGGGTTTAGCAAAATTTATAATTGGTTTCTTCCTAGCGATCGTCCTCCTCGCTGTGGGTGGTGGTGCTACCGCCTATTACTTCCTAACTAAACTGTCGGCTCCTCCGCCCAAGCCGGTTTATGCAAATGATAAACCAGAGGTAAAAGCCAAAGCTTCTCCTAGCGCTGTCAAGACAACATCGGCGTCCTCCGCTCAACCCAACCCAACGCCGACGCCCAGCACTGCTCCTGCTAAAGTGCTAGAACCTGGAGCGTATACCGCTCGCGTTACCTGGCGCGAAGGTTTAAGCTTACGAGAGGCACCAACTTTGGAAGCCAACCGCGTCGGTGGGGTCGGATACAATCAGCGGATTGTAGTCATCAAAGAAAGCGATGATAAAAGATGGCAACAGATCCGTCTGGAAGAGGGCGAACAACAAGGCTGGATCAAAGCCGGTAACATTGAGCGAGTTGAGACAGAACAACAGCAATAGGCGAAATCTGACAGAGATTTCAGTGCGGGGGATTGCAGTACAAGCATAGAGTTCCCCCGTTTCTGTAACCTTGGGACGTGTTAAGAAAATTAGCTTAATTTAAATCTTAATTGCAATATTCCAGCAACTTTTTAACCTACTAAAGTCTGGTGGTAGGTTGAAAAACTGTAAGTCACAGCTATTTTTAACTTGGCTGCTGGAGCGCAACAATGTTCAATAAAAACTCTCATCAAGATTTATTAGGATCTGCCGTTATCGCGGCATTGGGTGCTGGTATCGTTACTTCTTTTGCTGTAAGTCAAGGTCAACACCCGCTCGTAGCTTTAGGCATTACTGGTGTAGCGGTGATAGTTGCCTTAATTTTTGATGCTAAGGTTTAGTTTAATCGCTGAAAACGTCTAGAGTTTCTCAAAAACAAGACCTAGAAACCATCTAGCTTAAAGTATTCTCTCTGTAGTTAGTAAACAAAAAACGTGAAAATAACGTAAAATAAGCCAAAAATAGCAGTTAAAACTTCTCTGAAAACTTCAGTGAGTGGATTAGCTGCTAAGAGTTTTGCAGGACAAGAATGGAGACGCTTGCCTATCTTTATGTAGCAGTAGCTTACGAGGAAACGACAGATCCTCTGGCTTTTCCAGTTATAGAAAAGTTAGAACTTTTTAAGGATCTCAATCGGCAAAAGCTTTCTAGCACCGCGACAAGCTATCTGCTATCGCTGGCTCTAAATCTAGCTTTCCTCAGTTTGCTCCACAGTGCTAGCGCAATCCAGATAGAGGATAGGGGTGCTGAAGTGACGGCTTTGCAAACAAACTTGATGGCAGCCAACTACTATAAGGGACCTGTCACTGGATACTACGGCAAGTTGACCGAGGCAGCGGTGAGGCGTTTCCAAGCGATCAGTGACTTAGATGCTGACGGCATCGCGGGTTCGGAGACCCTAGAAGCATTAAAGCGATATCTGGAGAGCAAAAGCAAGAAAAGTAAAAAGTCGCACAACACTCCGCAGACGAGTGCAATGAACATTGGTAAGCGCGGGTTGCGACTGGGCGATCGCGGTCGGGAAGTCACCGAAGCTCAGCAAAGGCTGAAAGCGGCTGGTTTTGATCCGGGTTCTATTGATGGAAAATTTGGCTGGAAAACAGAGCAAGCTGTGAAGCGCTTTCAAGTGGCGAGGGGTTTAAAGATTGACGGCATTATGGGGCGGGAAACCTGGTTTGCTGCCGGGTATCTTGCGACTTCAAATTCTCCTTACTCGGTGATCGTAATGGCTGAGACTACCGAAACGCTGCGCCAAGTGCGCCAGTATGTGCCGAATGCTTATCTGGATACTTCCAGTAGCGATTCAAATATTCAGGCAGGAGCATTTGCCACTGAGTCTGGGGCAGAACGTCAGTCAGAGATGTTGCGATCGCAAGGATTGAATGCACGAGTGGTATATCGTCGATAGGAAGTGCGATTTGATGCAATCAATCGGCTAGACTGGCGTTAAAATCTATGCTGTTAAAAGTAATGGAAACCCTTGCCTATCTTCATCTAGCCTTAGTCTACGAAACACCTGTACAAGAAGCCGGTGTTTCTCCGGTTGGGGAAAACCAGGAATTTCTGACCGGATTGAATTGGAAAAAGCTTTCTAGCCACGCAACGATTCATTTTCTATCGATTGCCGTTGCCTTAGCGATGCTGGGAATCGCTTCTCAGGCGTTAGCACAGAGAACGCTGAAACAAGGCGATCGCGGTTCTGAGGTACGCGCATTACAACAGCAGTTACAGGCGCGAGGCTTTAGTGTGCCCGCCACTGGAAATTTTGGCTCGCAAACTAAAAATGCGGTGATTCGATTCCAGCAAGCCAATCGGCTCACACCAGATGGGATTGTGGGTCGAGGAACCAGGGCAGAATTATTTAATCAAGTTAGACCGACTATAAGCCAAAGCTTCAACAATGACCCGTTTACCCTGCCACCTCCGGACAGAACTCTTGACTCGCTTCCGGACAACCCTACACTGTCTGCTCCCAACATCCCTACACTGAGAGCAGAAAATATCTATCCAGAAGATATCTATTCAGAAAATACCTATTCAGAAAATACCTATTCAGACATTAGGCTTGTCCAAGAACAGTTAGCACAGGCAGGATTCAACCCCGGTCGTATTGATGGAGTATTTGGTCGAAATACGGCGCAAGCTCTCAGGGAGTTCCAGACAACTGTAGGTTTATCCCCCAGCGGTACGATTAATTCAGAAACGCTGCGGGCACTAGACGACTACGTTGCCGGTCGTCCAAGTCAACAACTAAGTGACTACAGCAACCGGAACGACAGGAGTCGTAGAAGTCTCCAACCTGGCGATCGCGGTTCCGAGGTCGAGGATCTCCAACGGCGATTGAGCGATCAAGGCTTCAACCCTGGTCGCATTGATGGGGTTTATGGTCCCGCTACCCAGCGAGCTGTCAGGCAGTTCCAGCAAGCTCGGCGTTTATACCCTGACGGCATTGCAGATGCACGAACCCTACAGGAATTAGGAATTAATTTTGCTGAGAATCGCTACGTGGTAGTCGTACCAGGGAATTACACAACATTGAATAAAGTCCTCCGCTATGTACCGAATGCGGATCTGGGGCCGAAATCGAAACGAGGTTCCTATGTAAATGCAGGGGCATTTTCCAATCGGCAGCTTGCCGAAAGCCGCTCCGAGCTACTGCGATCGCGCGGACTAGATGCACGGGTGGTATATCGCCCCTAGGCACTAGTATGGTATAGCTAGTTGATGAAATTGACCTTCTTAAACTGTCTATCAAGAGTTTGCCAGTAAAATTATGGAAACCCTTGCCTACCTGCATCTTGCCCTGGCCTACGAAGCATCTACGAACAGCGAGTTTCCTATAGTCTGGAATAGCCAAAAAATTTTTGAAGGACTGAACCGCCAAAAGCTGTCTAGTAGAGCGAGTTTGTCTCTGCTATCGCTTTTTGTCTCACTGAGCCTCTTGGGAATGTCTCAAGCTTTAGCAATACTTGAGCCAGGAAACACCGGCGCGGAGGTAGCCACTCTCCAGCAGCGCTTACAGCAGCTAGGCTATTTCAAAGCAGGTATCACAGGCAATTTTGGCCCGATTACAACGGAAGCTGTGATCCAATTCCAGAAAGCTAACGGGCTGGAACCGGATGGCATTGTGGGACCGCGAACCGAAGCCGCCTTACAGAAGAAGCGAGGCAAGCCAATCCAGGCGCAGGCCAGCCAATCTCGGCAGGTCAGACAGGTCAGCCGCCCACGTTTCCAGTCTGTCAGGCAACGTCCTCAGCCGGTCAGCAAGGCTTCTCAGGTCAGCCAACGTTCGAGGAGTGGAGTCCTACAGGAAGGAGACAGCGGTCCGGAGGTAGTAGCCCTCCAGCAACGGTTGCAAAAACAGGGCTATTTTCAAGCAAATATCACTGGCTATTATGGCCCGATCACAAAAGCAGCCGTTAACCGATTCCAGCAAGCGGCGGGAATGCCAGTAGATGGCATTGTCGGTTCGGATACCCAGGCAGCTTTGATAGGTGTGGGAGGCGGCGAGGATCGGACTCCGCCTAAAAATATCGCTTCTAGTGGGCAGATCCTACAATTAGGCAGTAACAACCGGGAGGTGGTAGAACTCCAGCGACGGTTGCGGAAACTGGGAATTTTGCAAGGGGCCATGACTGGCTACTTTGATCAAGACACCAAAGATGCCGTAATTCAGTTTCAGAAATCGCAAGGTTTAACAGCTGATGGAATCGCTAGACCCAATATTATATTGGCTCTGAAAAATACAAGCGATCGCTTTAATACAGCTTCTAGCGGACAGCTCCTACAGTTAGGCAGTAACAACCGGGAGGTGGTAGAACTCCAGCGACGGTTGCGGCAGATGGGAATTTTTCAAGGTGCCATGACTGGCTACTTCGATCAAGACACCAAAGACGCCGTGATTCAGTTTCAGAAATCGCAAGGTTTAACAGCTGATGGAATCGCTAGACCCGATACTATATTGGCTCTGGAAAATACAAGCGATCGCTTTAATGTATTGTCTTTACAAAAGCGTCTGAAAGAAAACGGCTTTTATCGCGGACCCTTAAATGGGGTTTTCGAGGCGCAAACCAAAGCAGCAGTTGAAGCTGCCCAACGTGCTTATGGTCTCAGCGCTGATGACATCGTCAAGGGACGTTTTTAAACAAACATAGCAATTAGCGATTAGCTATACTACTAGCTAATCGCTATGGTAGAAGTGGTGCATCCCGCCCTAACCCTACTCGATCGCTTTTTAAATGGGTAGTAACGCCCGCTGGCAAGTTGGACAGATAGCGTGAATCGTCATCTGACAGTCAAGCAGGTGGTACCCTTCTTTTCTGGCTGTTCTGGTGCCGGTTTTTAAAATCGAGTCATTTTTGAATTCAATCGTCTTGTTACACCGAACACAGATCAAATGGTGATGGTGATGAGGATAAGGTTGATTGAGTTCGTAATGCTTATGTCCTTCTGCCAGTTCAAGTTCGCGCAAAATGCCCAGCCGAGCCATCAACTTTAAGGTTCGGTAAATGGTGGATAAGCTTATGTCCTCACCTTCACTGTGCAACAACTCGTGGAGGTCTTCAGCACTAAGATGCTGACCTCTGGGAAGATGTTGAAAGACATTCAGGATGGTTTCCCGTTGGGGAGTTAAACGCCAGCCCCGCTCGTTCAGTTCAGCCTTGAGTGAGGTTGCTGTGTAGAAAGACATGTTGACCTTCTCAAGAAAGTAGCCCTATTGAGAAGAATAGCGAATTCCTAGAATATTTGCAACAATCGAAGCTTATTGAGAATAATGTCTAATAAGAAACAAGGCTAAGAGATAGGGAAAGCAATAGGAAAAAGGAAACAAGATAAGTAAAGAATTATATCTTTTACTTTTTTCTTTTTTCCTTTTGACCGCTGCTGTGCGTGTCAGTTGTTAGTTGTAGGATCTAGTTTTATGCCTTGTCCCTGCTGGGTGCAGTATTTACCGCTTTTTACCACTGCTTGCCGCTCCCTGACTTTCTATATTTGAAATCACAAAACCCTCCTTAAAAAGGGGGGTTTTGAGAAATTAGTATTGGGCAGTTGTGAAAATGAAATTACTATTTCTTAGCCCAAGGACTCCAGATAGTCGCGTACACGGTTGCGGCGCTTGGGTTGCCGCAACTTTTGTAAAGCTTTGGCTTCAATTTGACGAACTCGTTCTCTAGATAAATCCAGAGCGCGACCAATTTCTGCCAAGGAGTAAGGATGACCATCTCCTAAGCCAAACCGCATCCGAATCACATCTCGCTCGCGGCTGGTGAGATCGGCAAGCAGCTGCTGCAAATCTCGGTGTAAAGCTTCTCGCATTAACACTTCTTCGGGAGATATGCTGTCTGTTTCCAGCAAGTCTCCTAGTTCCGTGTCTTTCTCTTTTCCTACTTTAATTTCTAAAGAGACAGAGCGAGGCACCCGGAGTAAAACTTCCCGTACCTGCTCCGGTGTCATTTCTAACTCAACGCCGATATCCTCAATACTTGCCGTGCGACCTTTTTCTTGAGAAATTTTGCGCTGAGCTTTCTTAATTTTGTTGAGCTTTTCGGTGATGTGAACCGGCAGGCGGATAGTACGACTTTGAGTTGCGATCGCTCTGGTAATTCCTTGGCGAATCCACCAGTAAGCATAGGTGCTAAACCGATAACCTTTGGTCGGATCGAACTTCTCAACCGCCCGTTCTAGCCCAAGGGTTCCTTCCTGGACTAAATCCAACAATTCCAGTCCGCGATTTTGATACTTCTTCGCCACAGAAACCACTAGACGCAGGTTGGCCTTGATCATGTGTTCTTTGGCGCGAATGCCAGTGGCCTGAATCCGCTCTAGCTCTTCAACTGCCAGACCTGCTACTTCTGCCCAGCGACGCTTCCCAGCAGCTAATGTAGGCTTCAGGTTGCTCAGCTCAATACCCGCTTCCGTCGCCCACCGTTCCAAAGAAGGACGGTGCCCCAACTGAGATGCTAGACGATCGTGTACTTCAATCAGATGCACATACGGCTGAATCACTGGATCTGCCTGGTTGGCAGTATCATTTCTCAGCTCCAGCAACCGCATATGACGCTGGACTTTTTGAGCTTCCGAGACTTCCTCATCTCGCCCTAGTAACCGAACCCGGCCAATTTCCTGAAGATATAACCGAACCAGATCGGTAGTACGACGGCTGGCAGTTGCCCGTAGAGATGCCTCGCCGAGTCGCCCGTACTCTGCATCTAGACCTTCCATCTCAGGGCTATCGAGATCATCCACCGGGGGTCGAGCATCGTCGTTCAACACGGCAGACCCAAAGTTGTAATCTGGCAACTCGGAGTCAAATTCTGTATCTGTCTCTGCATAAAAAGGAGTGGCTGGCATAGGGATCTCTCAATTGCGTCCGGAATAGTCTTTCAATTAATCACTTCACTACTTATTGCTAGAATTCCCACCCTCCAGGACGAAACAGCTAATGCTTACCTTTCTGTTACTTTCTGTTACATTTAGCTGCATGACACTTACTGAATTCATCGATATCGATGGTTATGCAGGTAGGGACGACGTGACATTCAGAAAAACCTGTCTCTAGTAGGATTCAGATTTCTATCTTTGGGTAGTATAGGCAGCGCTCAATCTTAGAGTAGTGATTTGGGTCAAAGGCCAAGTTAATCTACATCACCAATTGAAGGATTTCCTGAAAAATCCCTAGGGTTAAGAAAGAATATTGGCTCAAAGAGTTCCCTATAGATGGTTTTAAGGGCTAAAACCTAGCTATACTCAGGTTTGCTGTCTCTTAGCATGAGTGCTTCAACTGCTGCGAGTGGGGTAACTTCCCCTTTGAGCAAGCGATAGACTTGGTAAGAAATCGGAACTGAAATTTCTTCTCGATCCGCTCGTTGAATCAGCACGGAAGCGGTGTTGACCCCTTCAGCGGTTCCTTCCAGCTCGGTTAAAACTTCGGAGAGTGTCTTACCTTGAGCCAACCTGTAACCAACCTGATAATTGCGACTGAGACTGCTGTTGCAGGTGGCGAGTAAGTCACCAAGTCCTGACAATCCATAAAACGTTTCAGGTTGTGCCCCCCAGCAGTTGCCGATGCGGATGATTTCAGTAAGACCACGGGTTAACAAAGCGGCTTTGGCATTCGTTCCCAATTGCAACCCATCACAAGTACCGGCAGCGATCGCCATCACGTTTTTTAGCGTTCCACCGAGTTCCACTCCCAAAGGATCAGCATTGGTATAAACCCGAAAACTGGGGGACGAAAACACCGCTTGCACCGACGAGGCAGCGGCAGCATCCCGGCTGGCTACCACCGTAGCAGCTGGCAATCCTTGTTGAATTTCTTTAGCAAGATTTGGCCCCGATAGAACGACCACTGGGCGAGTCGGAAATGCCGCCTGCCAAATCTGCGAAGGGGTGCAGGTGGTAACGGGATCTAATCCTTTGGTAGCAGTAACGAAAATTGGCTTAGAAGAGACAGCTTTTTTTACATTCGCCGCAACCTCGCCGACACCTTTCATCGAGATGGCGGATAAAACAATTTCAGCATTCTCTAGAACCGCCTCTAAGCATAGGGAAGACTGACGCGACCACACACGGACGTGATGACCGTTCTGAGATGCGAGAGAGGCAAGGGTCGTACCCCAAGCGCCCGATCCAAGAATCGCTATCGTGAGTTTTGAGTTTTGACCTTTCGCTTCCCTCAAGGGAATGATTTTGATTGAGTTAGAGGAATTCTGGTCACTCATAACTCTTGAATCGAGGATAGCGTTCCATCAATTCCCGCACCTGTTCGGCATGATAAGAACTCCGAGTCAGGGGAGAGGAGACGATTTGCAGGAAACCCAGCGACTCGCCAAACTGTCTCCAAGCATCAAACTGAGCAGGTGTGACAAAGCTATCGACTTTCAAATGTTTTTGGGAGGGTTGGAGATATTGCCCAATCGTCAAAATATCGCAATCGACATCTCGTAAATCTTGCATTACCTGCCGGATTTCGGCGTCAGTTTCTCCCAGCCCTACCATCAAACCAGATTTTGTGTAAACCCAAGGGGCTAACTCGCGGGTTCGATGTAGTAGTTCGAGCGATCGCTGATAATTTCCTTGAGGACGCACCCGCCGGTAAAGGCTGGGAACCGTTTCTGTATTGTGGTTTAGCACTTCGGGTGATGCCTGGAGGATTGTTTCGAGTGCCCCCCAGTTGCCGCACAAGTCAGGAATCAATACCTCAATTGTCGTCTTTGGTGAGGTGGCGCGTACCGCTTGAATGCAGCGGACAAACTGAGACGCACCGCCATCCGGCAAGTCATCCCGGTTCACGGAGGTAATTACGACATGATTGAGTCGGAGTCGTCTAACTGCCTCCGCCAAGTTTTCTGGTTCCGTGGGGTCAAGCGCTTTGGGCTTTTTCTCAAAGTCGATATCGCAATAGGGGCAAGCCCGCGTGCAGGCTTGCCCCATAATTAAGAATGTCGCTGTACCGGCTTGGAAACACTCGCCGATGTTGGGGCAAGAGGCTTCCTCACAAACGGTATTCAGCCCCAAATCCCGCAAAATTTCTTTAACACTACCGACTCGCTCCCACTGAGGCGCTTTGACGCGCAACCAATCTGGTTTAACAGCCACAACCCGCTTTTTCCACTTTCAGTCATACAGAGTTTATCGTAGCAAGCAACGGACTCAGTGAATTAATTTCTGGTGGAGTGGGTTGGTGATTTGGGATTTGGCGTGATATTGTGGATCTAGTTTGTCACTTATGACAACGGGATGTAGCGCAGCTTGGTAGCGCACCTCGTTCGGGACGAGGGGGTCGCAGGTTCAAATCCTGTCATCCCGATTTTGATTTTTTGAATGACACTTGCGATGTCATCCTGAAGTGCGTCCAATAATTCTCATTTGACGATCGACAACGTTACCCCTAGACTCCTCAACAGAGGTATCGGGAACAAGTTCATCAACGTTGTCATAATCATGAGTTGCGTCATTTAGATCCGATTCCTCAGAATAATCGGCGCGTGCGGTATCGGGGCCAGCATCAGGGGTGAGAAACCCACTGCCAGTGTTATCAGCGCCAACGGCATCAACGTGCTTCGGTTGATTTGAAAACATTGTTTTTCCTCCGGCTATAAGGCACAAATGAGATTTTATAACTACAGATTTTTTCTGTCAGTTATGCCACAAGTGTTGAAATTTTATTGCAGCTATACATCAGTCTGAAGACTTAGTCCGAGTTGAGAGCGATCGCACTTTGCTGATGGAGTGAGATGGGGTGCGATCGCCTCTTTACCCCGTTATCAGCCAGTAATTTTGCTCTGGCAAGATGTATTTTTTTAGGGGTGGCTGGGGACACTGCATGAGGAGAGCGATCGCGCCTTGAGCGTTGCGCTTCACTCCACTCAGGATGCAAAATAACAACTTATTAGACTTTTAAAACAGCTTCTAAAAGTAAGCACAGCTAGTGGAGATCGCCTTTTTCCCTACCACTTTCCTACACAAAAAACCGAGCCACAGTGCAGGTAAAATCTGGCAATAGAGGTGAACTTAACTCATCATTATTTAGTAGCGTTGCTATCAATTTTGGCGTCGCATTTTAGCGTCGCATTTTCGCGGTGGTAGATTTCAACTTGTTGCAAGCGCCAATCAGCAATCCAATACTCTTGGACTCCCCGTAATGCGTAAAGTTTGAGTTTTGGTTCTCTATCTCGGCGTTCATTCTCTATACCAGGTGATAACACTTCCACCACTAATTCTGGTGCGCCTGTTAGATGTCCCGCCTCGTCTAGCAATACAGCTAATCTTTCGTTGCTAGCCCATACCACATCTGGTATAACGTTATCTGATTCGCTGAATAGCACACCCGGTGTGATGCTGGCTTGCCCTAAACCACTTGACTCAGACCAATCATCAGGTTCTCGAAAGATTCTGCCACAGGTGCGTTGATGCTTCCAGTGGGGCGCTCTGGTCATAAACAACGCTCCATCAATAATCTCATAGCGCGTGCCTTCGTTTTCAGGTAAGAGGTTTATGTCTGTAGTAGTCCAACGTACTCTATCAGTTACCGTAGGCTGCATAGCGCTCTTCTGTCACTCTGGGGGGAGGATAATGAGCTAAAACCGCTAAAAGTCAGATTCCATATATGACAGAGCCACGTCCAGCCAAGCCAACCGTGAAATTTGTGGATGATTACTGCCAATGGTATCAATCCCTATTTCCAGAAGTCAGAAGTTTTGAAGCTTTTAAAAATTTGCATATCGGGATGCTAGCAGAGATTAAGAGGAAATCGCTGCCGGCAATAGCTATCTTTAGCGGGGCTAGATCAGGAACAATCCTTACACCACTTTCTCACAGTATCCCCCTGGCAGGTAGAACAGTTGAGATAGCAACGATTAAAGCTAATCTTACAAGTTCTAGAGGAGCGAGAGATTATCTTAATAATTGATGAAACAGGCGACCGAAAAAAAGGGGATGATACGGATTATGTCAAACGGCAATACATTGGAAATTTAGGAAAGATTGAGAACGGAATTGTGGCGGTCACAGCTTATGGAGTAATGGACGGAATTACTCTCCCGTTAACCTTTGAAGTTTATAAACCTAAAGAACGTCTTCAAACGGGAGATAAATATTTGAGCAAGCCGGAAATCGCCGCTCGTATAATTAGAGAATTACAAGCTTTTGGTTTTAAGTTCAAACTCGTACTGGCTGATAGTTTATATGGAGAAAGTGGCAGTAACTTTATTGATGTGTTGTCCGAGTTAAAACTGCCGTTTGTTGTAGCCATTCGTAGCAACCACGCCGTATGGTTGCCCAAAGAGCAACGGGTGCGATGCAATCACTGGCGGGAATTTACGCGGGTATTTTCCGACGGAACAACTCAGCAGAGATATATCTGTGAGATTATTTTTGGCAAGCGTCATGCTACTCAGTTTTGGGAAATTACAACTGGCCCCAAAACCTTACCTAAAAATTCAACTTGGTATGTAATGACTCATGTGCCAGAAATCAAATATCACCAAGTAGGTAATCTCTACGGTTTGAGGAATTGGGTAGAATATGGCTTAAAGCAAAGTAAAAATGAACTCGGATGGGCGGATTTTCGGGTGACTGATTATGTTCAAATCCAGAAATGGTGGGAGGTGGTAATGAGCGCTTATCTGTTAGTAAGTTTGCACTCGACTTCACTCTATACTAAATCTGATTTTCAGGAGGATAATAAACTTTCTGTTGTGGTCAATAAATTTTCCCTGCATCCTTGGTGGGATGAAGGAACTGGATGGAAGAATTTGTTAAATAATCTGCGTTTAGTTCTTCAACCCTTTGTCCTGTTTAACCTGATTCGACCTTGGCTGAGAGTTTTTCCAATTCCGGCTCTATCTTTGGGATTTTCACGACTGATTGCGCTTATGAATTACTTTCATGGTGCAGTTCCCATCTCTCTTCAAATGCATGAGTTCCTATTTTCTGCTGCCTAGAGTGACAGAAGAGCGATAGGAGAACTCCTTTTCATTAGCTGTATATATAGTATCCCGATTAAAAAACCCGGTTTCTCTCCTGAAACCGGGTTCTTAGATGCAATGTAGAAGGAGTTATTGGCTAATCGCTACCTGCACTTTATCTTCCACCACTCTTACAGGAAAAGTAGGAACGCTTACGGTTTCATCGTCTAAGCATTCTCCGGTGAGCAAGTTAAAATTTTGCTTGTAGATGGGGGATGCAACTTTGGGAATGCCATTGCGATCGCCTAAAATTCCCCGCGATAGGACAAAGGCTTTACTAAAGGGATCGTAATTGCCTAGCGCAAATACATCAGTTTCTTGTCCCACACGGAAAATTGCTACCTGTTGATCTTCAACTAAAGCGCAAACTCCAGTGTTGGGCGCGATCGCTGACAGCGGACAAATATCAACCCATGTAGAAATTGTCTGACGAATCGGTAATGCTTGAACCATTTTCTTTTCCTATTGATTAACGGGTTGGTGTAGCCTAGCTTGAAAAATTCAACACATTGCAGCAATTCAAACTAACTCAAAAACTCGCTCTTTGGTTATTTGAACCGTACTGCATAGTTCGCTTAACACAGGTTCCAAATACAGCACGGCTGCAATGTTATTTCTGCCTGATCCCTGCTGCTTACGCCTAATTTCTTCTAGGTCAACGGAATGTTTCTTGACACGAAACATTCCTATATACTTCCACCTAGCTCGATGTAGCTTGAGGAACACTGGAATAGCACCTCCTTGTTGGCAGAGTATCTCAGCTTTCTGTTTTACTTTTGGTGAATCTTCTACCAAAACTTCATCAGGAGCTTTTGAGTCCAGGGTGGGCTTAAAACATCCACACACAATCTTTCCAGCACGCTGAGGAAGATAAGTTTGGAGTTCTCCACCCAATGCAGAATGAATTTGATAGCGTGTGTATGTTTTTCCTAGTTGAAATAACATCAGTTTTTTTAAACTGTAGGTAATGCACCAGAGCAACAGTCAGCTTATTCGGAAATACCAACTAAAACCTTCTCGTGGTCATAAGCTGGACGTTTTTGCCCCCGTTCCTCTACATGAACTAAACCAGGATCGGGTTGGTCAGAATTGACAAAGTGACGGAATCGCTTCACTTTTTCTGGATCTTCAATTGTGGCTTTCCACTCACACTGATAGGTATTGACAAGATGCTGCATTTCTGATTCTAATTCAGCACAAATGCCCAGAGAATCTTCAATAACTACCTGCTTCAGGTACTCGATGCCTCCTTCCAGCTTATTGAACCAAGTTGCAGTGCGTTCTAGTCGATTCGCGGTGCGAATATAGAACATCAAGAACCGATCCAAATATTTAATCAGCGTTTCCTTGTCAATATCTGTTGCTAACAAAACTGCGTGTTGTGGCTTCATTCCACCATTGCCACATACATACAAATTCCAGCCATTTTCGGTAGCAATGATCCCAAAATCCTTGCTTTGAGCTTCGGCACACTCGCGGGTGCAACCGGATACAGCTGATTTTAATTTGTGGGGCGATCGCAAGCCTCGATATCGCAGTTCGATCTCAATCGCCAAAGTGGTTGAATCCTGAACCCCAAAGCGGCACCAGGTGCTACCTACACAAGATTTGACCGTTCGGAGTGCCTTCCCATAAGCGTGTCCCGATTCAAATCCAGCATCTATCAGTCGCTGCCAAATTTGGGGTAATTGATCTACCCGCGCACCTAATAAATCGATCCGTTGTCCACCTGTAATTTTGGTATAAAGACCAAAATCTTTAGCAACTTCTCCCAACACAATCAGCTGATCTGGTGTTAGTTCACCACCGGGAACTCTGGGGATTACTGAATAAGTTCCATCCTTCTGAATGTTTGCCAGGTAATAATCATTGGTATCCTGCAACCCCACATGCGGCATTTCTAAAATATACTCGTTCCATGTTGAAGCGAGAATAGAAGCTACAGCAGGCTTACAAATTTCACACCCCTTCCCTTCTCCATGTTTTTGAATTAAATCTTCAAAAGTCAGGATTTTTTGAGAACGCACCAAGTGATAAAGTTCCTGACGGGAATAGGCGAAGTGTTCGCAGAGATAATTTTTTACTTCTATCCCTGCTTTCTTCATCTCAGCTTTGAGAATATCTGTTACCAGTGGTACGCAACCGCCGCAACCTGTGCCGGCTTGAGTGCATTTCTTTATACTGGTAATATCAGTGAGTTGCCCTTCTTGGATGGCACTACAAATTTGCTCTTTGCTAACATTATTGCAAGAGCAAATTTGGGCAGTATCTGGTAAACTCTCCACACCCATACCGACTGTGGCAGACTTGCCTTCGCGGGGTGGCATCAGCAAATCTTCTGGATGAGGCGGGAGCGCGATCGCATTCTGCACAAATTGCAGCAGCGTACCGTAAGCTGAAGCATCTCCTACCAGAATTCCACCTAAAAGATGGCTACCATCTTCATTTAAAACCAGTTTTTTGTAAACACCTTGGATAGTATCAGTAACGGAAATTTCTTTAGCGCCGGGAGATTTGGCAAAGGCATCCCCGAAACTGGCAACATCCACTCCCAACAGTTTGAGCTTGGTGGACATATCCGCGCCGGTAAAGCTGCTCGTCCCTGTTTTGCTCAGGATATCTGCCGCTACGCTTGCCATTGTATAGCCAGGAGCGACTAAGCCGTAGATACGATTTTGATAGAGGGCGCATTCTCCAATGGCATAAATATTTGGATCTGAAGTTTGGCAAGAATCGTTGATAACGATCCCGCCGCGATCGCCTACTGCTAATCCACATCCTCTCGCGATTTCATCGCGAGGGCGAATTCCCGCAGAAAAGACAATCATATCTGTCTCTAACTCTTCACCATCAGCAAAGGTCATTTTAGTAACCTTGCCATCAATGCTGACAATTTCCGTTGTAGATTTATTAGTATGAATCGAAACCCCAAGTTCTTCTATCTTGTTGCGAAGGATGTTGCCACCGACATCATCAATTTGTAGTGGCATTAATCTGGGTGCGAACTCAACAACATGGGTTTTTAAACCCATATTTTTGAGAGCGTTCGCACATTCCAAACCTAATAATCCACCCCCAACGACGACACCAGTTTGGCAATTTTTCGCATAGGATGACATTGCCTCAAGGTCATCTATTGTCCGGTAGACAAAATTACCTTTCGCATCATTCCCTTTAATTGGCGGTACAAAAGGATAGGAGCCTGTTGCTAGAACAATTTTGTCATAGGCAATTGTTATCCCATTCGCTGATGTAACTGTTTTTTCTTCCCGGTTAATCGCAACTGCCTTATCACCGATATGGATTTCAACTCCATTTTCTTGGTACAAACCCGGTTGAACTAACGATAAATCTGCCGCAGTTTTGCCTGAAAAGAAACCACTCAAATTAACCCGATCGTAAGCAACACGAGGCTCTTCGCAAAATGCGATCAAGTTCCATTCCTGCGTCGCTCCTTTAGCGATCATCAGTTCTAGAAACTTGTGTCCTACCATACCGTTGCCGATAACAATAAGATTCTTTTTGCCGGTCATGCAGTTTTATAACGCCTATTTTTACAATCTTCTTAATTAGTCCTATAAAAGATTTAAAAGTAAGTTTGTAAAAATTGTTACACTAAACTGTTTGGCTATGCAGTGTGCGAATGATCCCGATTGTGTTTTTGCATGAGGAGTGAAAACTTTATACAAATGTGGGTCAATTGAGCAGCAATACTCATTTCAAATTTGTTTGTAGAACCCCGCATTCAGCATCAAACTATTGGGGCAATGCCTACACAAGGCTAAGTTAATTTTTCCCCGATTTAAGGCAAAAATTTTACCGACGTAGCTTCTAACTGAAGCAGGGCGGGCAATGCCCACCCTGCTCAACGAAAATGTAAGTTAAGTGTTTTATTCTTCTTTTGGGCCAAAAACCATTTGTAGAAGCACTGGCTGACCATCGGCGCGGTGATATTTATCTGCCCAATCCCGAATGACCATATCCAGTTCTTGCATGGCTGCCTCAATGCGATCCGGTGGAATATCGAGTTCCTCTAGTATCCGCATCACATTCATCTGTCGGTCTGCCCAATCTTTCATCAGTCGGAAGTACCGGGCGGTATCCTCAATCATGATGTAGGTGCGTTCTTCGTCCTCAGCGGGTGAGTAGGAAGCACGGGTGAGGGCGTAGAAGGGCAATCCCCAAGGAGAATCAATTCGCGTCACCGTACCGGAATAGATTAAGCGCCGCTTGATGTGTTCGGCGAATGCTTCGCTTAGAGGAATGCGGCGTTCTTCTGGCAAGTCTTCCTGGGAACGACTGTGGAGAAATTCAATTAATTCTAGAAACTGAAAAGCGTTGATTAGCTGGGCATCCGGCAGATTATTTGGCAGTTTTTCCTCAAGGTATCGCTTTTCGTCAGCGGTCAGGTTGGTGCTATAGATGCGCGATCGCCCCGGTTGCCACGGAAACTGCTCCATCCAAACATAGGGAAACTGAATTAAATACCGAGGTTCTTGGGAACCCAGCATCTTCAGCAGTTTCCCTTCGGTCAGCGCTTGCCGAACTTCCTCAACAATGACTTTGACTCGCTTCGGCTCAATGTGGTGCAGGTGCCCCGTCATCCGGATATTTTGACCCTGCTCCAAATAAGTCATGTAAATCGCACACTTTGCTGCCGTGGCAGCAGCATCCAGGAAGGCTCCGTGTCGGTGCCCGCCGGTTCTCATCGCACTAAAGGCCAGATAAAACATGATCTGATCCATCGCACCGGGGCTAAGGCTTTTGATCAGATCCAGGTCGTTGCTCATATCAGGGGTGATCGCATCGCAAGGGGACAAAACACTGGTTCCTTGGTGAAAATGGTGAAAAGCTTATGTTTCCACATTCGCAGTGAGTTCAATTCACTCGCTGAAACTATTGAACTCTAGGCACCCCGATAGCATGAACGTAAATAATCTCTAATTATAGAAAAGGACGGCCTAATATATAGCTTTTGTCAGGGAATAAATTCTCCGTGACAGACAAAATTAGAAAAATAGTGCCCCAAGTACACCGGCACAAACCTGCTAGAGCTTAGTTTGCTGCCTTCAGATAGGCTTTCATCGACCTCAGTCGCAAGGTGAAAAGCGGATCGATGACTTGTTCGGATTTGGCTAAATAGAGGATAATTTTAGACGATAGAGATATATTCGGGCGAAAACGCATCTCGGCGTCCGGTTCCTTTATCCGGAGACGGTTCGTTCCCACGTTTTATCGATACAGCTAGCTCGGAAGACGTGGATGGCAGTTGCTGGGCAGAGGCGAACTCGATCCCTAAGAAATTACCTGAAGAGATTGATAGTAAGCTCAACAACATGATAGAGGTGTAAGGGCGCATAGCAGATGTCCGTGTCAGGGTTATAGTCCCTGATACGGAGTTCTTGATCGTCAACCAGGAAAAACTTCGGTTAGAGCTTAGTTGGTTCCGATCGAGTTCTGCTTTTTTTTGAGGTTAGAGGTACGATGCCTAAGGCTCAAAAATGGGTGCGATCGCTCCCAGGAGCGATAATTTTTTCCACAATCAACCATTTGCCCGATTGATTGAGATATCCCCGCACAGAGAGCATCTGCCGATCGAGACAGGTTTGGAGTTCTCCGTCTACTTCTGGGCGCAAGGCGATCGCTATCCAGGTTTGCGCTTCCCCAGCAGCTGGCTCCTTTACAGTGAAGGTGTAATCTTGCTCGGCATGGCGATGGAACACTCCACAGAAGAGTGCTGAGTTTGAAGCGGATTTTTCAATGCTTCCGCCAACCGCTTCCCCATCTCTGTGTTTCGTAAAGGGTGAGGGAACTTCCACATATTTTGAATCCTGTGGCGTCTGGGGTTCCAGGTAAGGGCAGTTGCCATTGAAGGGATAGGTGTCAGGGCGATCCAAGTAATCTCGTTGCCTGTGCAGCCAGCCGGCGCGATCGCGCGGTAAATTGAACAGAGGGAAAATTGCTGCTGGCGATCGCTCATCTTGTAACAATGCTTCTTGCAGGACTCGGACAGGTAAATCTCTGGGTTGACAACTTCGCTGCACGCAAAGCGCCGCCGCCATTCCCGCCGCCTGACCAATATTCATGACGATGGGCTGTAACCGGGTGGAACCGTTGGCAATATGGGAGACGGAGATATTTTTTTCGCAAACCAGCAGTCCATCCACAGACTCTGGAATTAGACAAGTGTAGGGAAGGGTGAAAGGAGTGCCAGTCCAGCGTCCACCCCAGCGAATTGATTTTGGTTTAATAAGAAAGTTGTAGTTAGGGTAATGGTGGTCGTTGGGGTAGTTGCCGAGGGCGATCGCATTCACCTCCCCAGTCGCATCCACAGGTAGGGGTGCAACCTTTCCCCCCGCTACTGGCAAGATATCCTGCTCTCGCACGGTCGCGAGTCCTATAAGGCGTCTGCTTTCTCGAAAGTAAGGGTGTAGGGCATAACCACCTCCACCGAGAGAGTTTTGAGTTTTGATTGAGTTTTGATTGAGTTTGGGAGTCAAGGGTGAGGGAAAGATTTGAGTTGCTAAGCCGTAACGCCGCCCCAGCTTAGTTTGAATAAAGCGGACAAAGCTTTGAGTGTGCCACAGACTCTCTTGAAGAAATTGATGCCACGCCGCCTCCGACTCTATCAGACGTCCCACTCCTTCCCCATAGTCATTGCCGCACAGGGGCCAGTTGATCATGAAAAGATTCCCTGGTAAACGCCCATAATTGAGAAACTTCTCCCAACCGTAGCGATCCCAGCTACCTTGGAAGGATGAAGGAGGAAGGATAAAAGATGAAGGAGGAGGGGGAATTTCCGGCGCACTTGCTTCCTCACCAAAATCTTGCATAATTGCCACCCAAGTGGGAGCCTGCACTGGGTATCGCTGAGTCAATTCATTGTGAGAAACAGGCGCACTGGGTTCTCCAAACTCCGATTGCAATTCCCATCCCCAGCGGTAGGGCACAGATGCTAGAGGCAACAAGTCTCCCAGTTCGGTGCCATCTAGGGTGATTTTGGAATGAACGGTGAAATCGGCAAATCGAACCCCAAGGATGCGATCGCCTGTTCGCAAAACCTCTAAGGGCACTTGCCCCGCAACCCAGTCTAGATTTGGCAATTTTCGTACCCAATCGGCAAATATTTGGGCACCAATCCGGGGATCGTAACTAAACAGACTCACCCAACTATTGTTTAAGCCTCCCATTTGCCGAGAACGCAATTCCCCTAAAAACTCACCCCAAAGCCCCGTCTGAAAGGCAGCAAGTTCATTACCATCCGGGGCAGCAACCCCCGCTGAGGTGAGCATTCCCCCCAGCCAGGTAAATTCACTCACCAGCATTGTCTTGGCACCGCGACGGGCAGCTTGTATCGCAGCTGCGGTTCCTCCCGTTCCACCTCCCACAACCAAGACATCTACTTCTATTAATTCATTCATCAGCAATTCCGTTTCAGAATAGACAATCGATCGCGAACAATAGACAATTAGCTATAAACAATCGGCTATCGAAAGTATAAAGTCCATCGTTTAAGGAAAAGCATGAAAGCACAAGTATTCAGAGGCGTCAATCAGCTCAGTTACGAAGAAGTGCCGACGCCGGAAATTGCACCCGATGAAGTGCTGGTACAAGTAAAGGTTGTGGGATTGTGTCAGTCTGACATTAAGAAAATTCGCTATCCTCTCTACCAGCCACCGCGCATTTTTGGTCATGAAACTGCTGGAGTAATTACTTCTGTAGGAAGCGAAGTGACTGGCTGGCAGATTGGGCAACGAGTTGTGGTCATGCACCATATTCCTTGTATGCGCTGCGACTATTGCCTCAACGACAACTTCTCGATGTGCGATGTTTACAAAAACGTCACGACCACGGCTGGATTTACTCCTAGCGGCGGCGGTTTTGCAGATTATGTGAAAGTGCCCGGTCACATTGTCCGCAGTGGCGGATTAATTCCCATTCCGGATAATGTCAGCTTTGAGCAAGCGAGTTTTGTGGAGCCGACAAATTGCTGTCTAAAAGCAGTTAAAAAAGCCCAAGTTGCTCCTGGTCAAACCGTTTTGATTACAGGTGCTGGCCCAATTGGGCTAATGTTTATCATGCTGGTGAAGTATTTCGGAGCCAGAGCGATCGCGACTGACTTAATTCCTTCTCGGATTGAGAAAGCTTTGAGCGTGGGGGCAGAAGCTGCATTCGATCCCCGCGACCCGGATTTATCAACTAAAATTAAAGCGCTTACTGGCGGATTGGGAGTGGATACGACTTTGCTTGCAGTTCCCAGTGACAAAGCTTTTTTCCAAGCCCTCGATTGTACCCGTCGGGGCGGTAAAATTTTATTTTTTGCTGAGTTTCCTGATGAAGTAGAAATCCCGATTAATCCAAATATTCTCTACCGCCGAGAAATTGATTTAATGGGTAGCTATAGTTCTTCTTACCGGATACAAAATTTGGCAGCAGATATCGTATTCAACCAGCGAATTGATGTGGAAGCATTAATTAGCGATCGCTATCCTTTGCAAAATTTAGCTGCTGCTGTGGAACAAGCGATCGCTCCCACCCCCGAAACTTACAAAATTCTCATCTATCCCCAAACAGCCGAGTGATTTTAGTAACAGTCTGTCTTCATTTAACTCTCTTTTAGAGAGTCTTTTTTTAAAGATTTTGACAGGGCAACCAGATAGATTTATCATCTATCTGATGATAGAATTTTTTTAAAATCTTTAAAGTATGGATACTTCCTCTCCGACGCGCGGACAACTAGAAAGAACTCTATCGCAACGCATCCAAGCTTTATACCGGGATCAACTGGGGCATCAACCTAGTCAAATTACCTGTCAAATTTTTGATGAAAAAATTGCCATTATTCTAGAAAATGCCATCACGGCACCAGAACAACTTTTAGCAAATAGTGGTCAAGAAGAGCTGGCTGAGCAAGTAAGGACAGATTTAGAAAAAGCACTTGAGCCAAAACTGAAAGCGCTAATTGAGGAAGTGGTTGGCGTATCCGTGATTGACCTGCTCAGCGATGCCAAAGTAGACACAGGTCGTACTGGTACGATTGCTGTATTAGCAAACGCCCCTAAAGTTCGTAATTAATCCCCCTTCGCTGCTAAGTATCTAGCTCAGCATAGATTTATATTGATGGTTTGCCCTCAGCAGCCTTTTTCAGTTTTTAGGGTGTATCTGACCCTTATGCGATCGCGGCATCCCGTCTCTCTATAACAACTAACAAACAACCATTTTCAATTGATGACTCAATCTATAAATCTAGATTTATTTATTTAAATTAATTGAGATAGCGATCGATGAGAGCTTCTAACTCATCAATGACATAAGGCTTGCTAATGTAGTCATTGCAGCCTGCAAACAGAAGACCTTCCCGGTCTTCTGCTCTTGCCAAAGCCGTCACAGCAACAATGGGGATCTTCATCGTTTCGGGGTTCTGTTTTAGAGAACGCACAACTTCTACGCCGTGGATGTCAGGTAGAAGAATATCCAACAAAATCAGCTTTGGCTGATAATGTTGCGCCATAAATAAAGCTGCCCGACCCTCCTTTGTCGTAATAAATGAGCAGTCAAGAGCGAGCAGCACTTCGCTCATGAGTAGCAAGTTGTCTTCATTGTCTTCTACAACCAAAATGAGAGGCGATTCGATATTTGCCTGGGAGGCAGGTTTTGAGAAAGAGTGCAGATTTAAGCGTTGTTCGGGGGAACTCATCAAAATACGAAGCTATCCTCTCCAGAAGTGGACAACCGAGGGGTTGCCCAAGTTATACCCATTCACTTGATTGACGGTACACGAATGATTCCCTGTTTGCCCCTTGTTTTACAAGGGTTTAGGGATCGGCTGCGGGAAAAGTGAAACGGTATTACGAGGCATTCCCCAGGCGGCATTTTTTGGCGCTTGGAATCGATTGGCTCGTAGCTTCCCCACTAGGTTGATCTTTTAAGTTCATCTTGGCAAGAGAACACAGCAAGCTAGTGGTGATGTTGCTTGTCCCCTGATTCTATAAAAAATTAGTTAAAAAACTGCACAACTTAAACATTAATATTCATTGTTACTTTTAGCACTAGATATATACACACTTCTGTGCTAAGAATCGTTGAAAAACTAAATTTTTGAATACATTTGGCGTTTCTTGGTTAGCTGCAAAGCATCACAAATATATTGAAAACCGTTTCGGATACTTGGGGGAATCGAACCCTATCCCTACTTTGTAAGATTGGCACTCTCTACCCTCATCAGGGATTTAGCGCTTAACAACTAACCTTGTCAAGATACTAAATATTGAAATTTTCCAATGTTGTGGATCTCTATCTTTAGGAGATGTCCGGAAAATTGCTCGCACTGTTACAGTCTAATAAAAAAGGTGAAAGAATTTACCTTTCCTGAGAGCGATCGCTATGCAGGACACAATCAAACCCACTCGTGGTGAATTAGAACGAACCCTGTCACAGGAAATTCGGGCTTTCTACCACGCCCAACTAAGTCACCAGCCTGGTCAGGTGACTTGCCAATTTATGGGTGACAAAATTGCGATTCTTATCGAAGATTCTATTACTCGACCCGAACAACTTCTGGCACAAAGCGGTCAGCAAAGGCTGGCACAGAGAGTTCGAGAGAATATAAACCACGTCCTACAACTGCAACTTAAACAGCTAATTGAGGAAGTGGTGAAAGTCCCAGTCATCGATCTGATGATCGACTCCGCCCTAAAAACAAGTCGTACCAGTACCGTTGCGATTTTAGCCGCAACCCCTACGACGCGCAATCCAGACTGAATTCCACCGAATCGACCTGAGACGGATTCCATCTCAGGTTGCGCCGGACAACAGCCTCTAGATCCTCCAGCAAGTAAGGCTTGCTAATATAGTCATTGCAGCCTGCCGTGAGAATGCGATCTCTGTCTTCCGCCCTTGCCAGCGCCGTGACGGCGATAACAGGAATTGTCCGGGTTTCAGGATCTTCCCTGAGTTGACGGACAATTTGAAGACCATCTAAGTCAGGCAACATAATATCCAGCAAAATCAGGTTTGGCTGTTCGGTTCGTGCCTTTTCAAAAGCACTATGACCGTCAATTGCTGTGATGATTGAGCAATTTAACGGCTCTAAAACGTAAGCAAGCAATAATAAGTTGTCTTCATCGTCATCGACTGCCAATACCACAGGCAACTTGGCAGTAAGACACTGATTGCTACTGCTCAAAAAATTTTGACGGGTACGGTGGGAAAGTTCCAAATCATCCATCCTCTTTTTCCAGCTAATTTCTAGACTGGCAGTCACCCTCACCAGAAGAGTGGACGAGGCACTCCTTAAGCGGTGGCGAAGCGCTTGCAATGGAATGGCTCGCGTGTAACCTACTAAGTTGGAGAGCCGATGCTCGAGCTAGAGGAAAAGACGAGCCAAGTTAGTAGGAGCCTTATTATCATTGACATTGCTATTGTACATAAAATTTACAATAACCTAAAGATTTTGTTAAGAAAATACAATTCTTGTAAGTATGCTTAGCACTTACTAAACATAGGCTAGGGGGCAACCTAGAATAGAAATCTTCGGGAGTAGCAAGATAGCAGACTGGTAGTCGTACCACATCATCCGGAGTTAGCCCGGGATTAACCGGAGCAATAAGACGCGAGGAATTGCGTCTAGAAACTAACTTTAAGCAGATGCGACCTATAGAGTAGATGCCGTTTTAGATGCGGCTAGGAGTTCGCATTTGAGAAAAGCGCGGGTTGATGAATGGGGTGAATCAGCCTTCACGATTTGAGGGCTACCCCGATCCTAATTAGGCATTGGAGGTTGAAGCAATGGGTATAGCCACGATTAACCCAGCAACTGGGGAAACGCTTCAAACGTTTGAGGCACTAACAGATACAGAGATTGAAACGAAGCTAGCACTAGCGCAATCAAGCTTTAAACAGTATCGGCAGACACCCATGCAAAAAAGGGCAGATTGGCTGAATGCCGCTGCTGAGATTTTAGAGAGCGATCGCGAACGCTTTGGCAAAATCATGACCCTAGAAATGGGGAAAACTTTAAAATCAGCGATCGCAGAAGTGGAAAAATGCGCCCTCGTCTGTCGCTTCTACGCCGAACGCGCCCCCGAATTCCTCGCGGATGTTCCAGCCCAAACCGACGCCAGCCACAGCTTTGTGCGCTATCAGCCTTTAGGCGTCATCTTGGCAGTCATGCCTTGGAATTTCCCCTTCTGGCAAGTGTTTCGGTTTGCCGCACCAGCGCTGATGGCGGGAAATGTCGGGTTACTCAAGCACGCCTCTAACGTGCCTCAGTGTGCATTGGCTCTGGAGGAGATTTTCCACAAAGCAGGATTCCCAGAAGGTGTCTTTCAAACCTTGCTAGTGGGAGCAGATAAAGTCGCTGCAATTGTAACAGACGAGCGAGTGAAAGCCGCAACCTTGACCGGAAGCGAACCCGCCGGGATGAGCCTCGCCGCCACCGCCGGAAAACAAATTAAGAAAACCGTTCTGGAATTGGGGGGAAGCGACCCGTATATTGTCCTAGAAAGCGCCGATTTGGATGCAGCCATTGCGACAGCAGTGAGTGCCAGAATGCTGAATAACGGTCAATCTTGCATTGCTGCGAAACGGTTCATTGTCGTGGATGCGATCGCAGACCAATTTGAAAAAGGCCTGATTGAGAAGTTTGAGGCACTCAAAATCGGCGATCCGATGCATCCGGAAACCGATATAGGGCCACTGGCAACCCCATCGATTCTCAAAGATTTGGATTGGCAAGTTCAAGAAAGCGCCAAATTGGGAGCAAAAGTTCTCACAGGTGGACAGCCATTATCTGATCGTCCTGGTAACTTTTATCTGCCGACAATTTTGACAGATATCCCAGCCGGTAGCCCAGCAGAAGCGGAGGAATTTTTTGGCCCTGTGGCGCTGCTATTCCGGGTGCCAGATATCAACGCCGCGATCGCACTTGCCAATGCCTCGCCCTTTGGACTGGGTGCTAGTGCTTGGACTCAAGTAGAGGCAGAACGCGATCGCTTGATTGACGAACTCGAAGCCGGTGCCGTGTTTATTAACGGCATGGTTAAATCCGATCCGCGTCTCCCCTTTGGCGGTATCAAGCGTTCCGGATACGGACGCGAGTTAAGCAAAGAGGGAATTCACGAGTTTGTCAACATCAAAACCGTGTGGGTGAAATAAGCGGTGGTGCATTCCAACGATGAATTAAATCCCATCCCACAAGTGGGATGGGGATGTCAATACGGGCGGACAGCCGTGCGCCCGTATTGGTCTAAATAGGGGCGATTCACGCATCTGGCCCCTACACCAGAAACGAACCACTACAGATGCCAAGAGCATACAGAGGGGAGTAAGAAAAATGAATACTGCTGAACTATTAGTTAAATGTCTGGAAAATGAAGGAGTCGAATACATTTTCGGGCTTCCTGGCGAAGAAAATCTAGACATATTGGAAGCCCTAAAAACCTCTTCGATTAAATTTATTACTACCCGCCACGAACAAGGTGCTGCCTTCATGGCGGATCTCTACGGACGCCTGACCGGAAAAGCCGGAGTGTGCCTCTCCACCCTAGGGCCAGGTGCCACCAACCTGATGACTGGCGTTGCCGATGCGAACCTGGATGGTGCGCCACTGGTGGCAATTACCGGACAGGTAGGCACAGACCGGATGCACATCGAATCCCACCAATATCTGGATTTAGTGGCGATGTTTGAGCCAGTCACCAAATGGAATACTCAAATTGTTCGTCCCAGCAACACACCGGAAATTATCCGCAAAGCGTTTAAGATTGCTCAGAGCGAAAAACCAGGGGCAGTTCACATCGATTTGCCGGAAAACATTGCCGAAATGACAGCCGCAGGCAAGCCCCTACACAAGAATTGTGGGGAAAAAACCTTTGCTGCCTTCCATAGCCTTGAACAGGCATCTGAAGCCATTTCTCAGGCAAAAAATCCTTTGATTATGGTGGGAAATGGGGCGATTCGTGCCGACGCTAGCCTAGCACTGACCGAATTTGCCACAAAGATGAATATTCCCGTAGTGAATACCTTCATGGGCAAAGGGGTCATTCCCTACACCCATCCCCTCGCCTTGTGGTCGGTAGGATTGCAACAGCGAGACCATATCAGCTGTGCGTTTGACCAAACGGATCTGGTGATTGCAATCGGTTACGACTTGATTGAATATTCCCCGAAAAAGTGGAATCCCCTCGGAGAAATTCCGATTATCCACATTGGAGATACGCCAGCAGAAATTGATAGTAGCTATATTCCCCTCGTGGAAGTTGTGGGGGATATTTCCGACTCGCTACGGGAAATCTTAGACCGAGCTGACCGGCAAGGCAAACCCGATCCTTATGCCTTGCAATTACGGGCAGATATCCGGGCTGATTATGAAGAGTATGCCAATGACGATGGGTTTCCGATTAAGCCGCAGAAAATAATTTATGACTTGCGGCAAGTCATGGGGCCAGAAGATATTGTGATTTCAGATGTCGGGGCGCACAAAATGTGGATCGCCCGTCACTATCACTGCGATCGCCCGAATACTTGCATCATCTCTAATGGCTTTGCTGCAATGGGAATCGCCATTCCCGGTGCGTTAGCCGCCAAGTTAGTTTATCCCCAGAAAAAAGTCATCGCAGTCACGGGTGATGGCGGCTTTATGATGAATTGCCAGGAATTAGAAACGGCCCTTCGCGTCGGCACTGCCTTTGTTACCCTAATCTTTAATGATGGGGGCTATGGCTTGATTGAGTGGAAGCAACACAATCACTTTGGCGAATCTGCGTTTGTCCACTTTAGCAATCCCGATTTTGTCAAATTGGCAGAAAGTATGGGGCTGAAGGGGTATCGGGTTGAATCCGCTGCGGATCTGATTCCAACCTTGAAAACTGCTCTAGAACAGGACGTTCCCTCGGTAATTGATTGTCCAGTAGATTACCGCGAAAACTTCCGTCTCACACAAAAGGCTGGCGATTTGAGTTGCAAGATTTGGGAATAATCATGAGTCATTGGTCATTCGTCATCAGTCGGTTGTCAATGACCGATGACTAATGAACAATGACCAATGACCAATCGTGAATAACCCATGAAAATCGCTACTTGGAACGTCAATTCAGTTCGCTCTCGCTTAGAGCAGGTGGTGCAGTGGTTGCAGGATAATCCGGTCGATGTCCTCTGCCTGCAAGAAACTAAAGTCGTAGATAAGGATTTTCCGCGATCGCCCTTTGAGGAACTAGGGCTTCACCTCTACATTTCCGGTCAAAAATCTTATAACGGAGTTGCCCTTCTCAGCCGTGCGCCCCTTGAAGATGTCAGCACCGGGTTTGCCCCAATTTTGGGGAAAGAGGATTTTGACGAACAGAAGCGGGTCATTACTGGCGTTATCGATGGCATTCGCATCGTGAATCTCTACGTACCCAATGGCTCAGCCGTCGGTAGCGAGAAATACGAATACAAACTGCTTTGGCTGAAAGCCCTCCGCGAGTACCTGCAAGCACTACTCGAAAAACAGCCCACTTCCCTCTGTATCTGCGGCGATTTCAATATTGCCCCCGAAGACCGAGATATTCACGATCCACTCAGTTATAAGGGTCGGATTATGGCATCCGATCTAGAACGTCAAGCCTTGAGCAGCATTTTAGAGCTGGGTTTGGCAGATGCCTTTAGAAAATTCACAATAGAAACAGGACACTTCAGCTGGTGGGACTATCGAACCGGGGCATTTCGACGCAACTGGGGTTGGCGGATTGACCATCACTACTTGACGCCAGACCTTTACGAACGTTCATCCAGCTGCACCATCGATCGCTCTCCCAGAAAATTGCCCAAACCCAGCGACCATACCCCCGTGATTGTCGAATTTTAAATTTTCCAGCATCAATCCAACACCCAAAATTGATTAGGAACTTAAGATCATGTTTTTAGTAACTGGAGCCACAGGAGGACTCGGACGCCGAATTGTGCGGCTACTGCGGGAGAGGGAAATGCCGGTACGCGCATTTGTCCGCCTGACATCCCGTTACAGCGAACTGGAACACCGAGGAGCAGAAATCTTTATTGGTGATTTGCAGCGCGATAAAGATATCGAAAAAGCTTGCCAAGGCGTTCAGTACATCATCGCTGCTCACGGCGGTGAGAGCGATGCTCAAGCGTTAGGCTACCGAGCGAATATTGAACTCATTGACCGGGCAAAAGAAGCTGGCGTCCAGCACTTTGTTTTCATTTCGGTACTGGGAGCAGATCGCGGGTACGAAGACGCACCATCCTTTAAGGCGAAGCGGGAAGTAGAAAAGTATCTCCAATCCAGTGGACTCAATTACACTATCCTGCGTCCTTCAGGTTTTGCCTCTAACCTTTTACCCCTGGCAGAACGGTTTCGGGATACTGGGATTTATCTGCTCATCGGCGATCCCAAAAGTCGGACTTCAATTGTGAGTACCGATGACTTAGCGAGGATTGCGATTGACTCCGTAAACGTTGAAGGTGCCCGGAATCAAATTTTCCCTGTCGGAGGTCCAGATATCCTCCAGCGCCAAGATATTCCTCGTATTTTCAGTCGCATCTTCAACCAAGAACCGATCGTGATTAACCCACCGCTATTGGTGTTTGATGGGGTACGCGGGGCGCTGGGATTGTTGAATCCTCAAGCCTCTAAAGCCTTAGGTACTCTCCGGACGTTACTGGACAACGAATTTTTCTGCACACCCCAGGAAGTTCAGCATTTAGAGTCGATTTTTGGAATGAAGATGGAATCCTTAGAGGCTTTCTTGCGGCGTTATATGGGTACTTGATTTTGCACCGCCAGATGCAGATGTCACTGTTATTCAGACTTGTCTGGTCATTCTAAGGAATCATAAAGGCAGCTGCTTGAGACTCTGACTGAGCAACAGTTTGGGTTTGACCATTTAGCTGATAGTGAATGCGAGCGATCGCGTTCTCACCCCGCCGATAAATTTTCGATTTGCATTTGAGGCGATACTCCAATACTTTACTTTCTCCTGGCTTTAGCACTACTTTAGCGGGACGTTCCAATTCTTGAGGAGTTGCACTCATAAGAACTTCCTCAGATTTCGCTGGCACTATTTCTATTTTGCTAATTTCAATCAACTGATTTTTTTTAGATGGATTGGTAAAACTCAGAGAAATATCAGCATAGCTAATTGCGGTTCTCGCTAAAATTTCGTAGGGAAGTAACTTGATTGTCATCGTCATATTCGCTCTTTGAGAATTGCTCCCAATTTGCCTTTCCCTACTTAAACTTTGTAGAGGAGAAGATCGTAGGTTAGTTTTAACGAGCGCGAAATCAAACTCAAACGGCTTGTTGGGTTTCGTTACCTCAAACACTACGGCGCTCAACGGGGGGAACCCTGCTTTTTGTATGGCTCCCCAACCTACCCTGTCTGAAAGCAACTTGGTATGAGTTCCTATCGTTATGCAAGTCACGCAGGTTAGAAAATCCACGAAAGAATTCCTCCCAGGTCGGAATATAGCAAATTTGACTCAAAAGCTCCTCAGAGGTTTCTAACTCCTATGGGGTTGTACATTATTTTGCAAGATGAGAATTAAGCTACTTTACTAAATATATGCTCAGCTAAGCTCGAAGATCCGAGTGTCGCTAAGCTTGAAGATGCTAAGTGAGCGGCACAGCCACAGCGGAAAGGAAAAGATGAATTCATCAGCGAAGCGTTAGAATTTAATGAATTTGAAGGAGTATTGAATCCAGGTAGAGTATAAGATTCCGCTCCCCCATAGTTCACATTCCACCCAATATCTTTTAAAGAAGCAATCGTTAATTGACTCAATAACTCAGAGCTTTTTTCAGCAATAGGTGACATTAATTCATTGTCAAAGACATTTTCATCCCAATGACCAAACACGCCTTTTTGAACGGGAACAGCAGTTTGTAAAAATGTACCTTTTAATTCTCCATAAGCCCACCCTGCATAGGTATTAGCACTATATGTGGCATCGGAGACATTAATTAAATCGCGTCCGTAATCTGACCAAAGTGTTCCAATTCCTAGAACGTGACCAAATTCATGCACCATCGTTTCTTGTAAGAAACTTGGATTGTTGTTGTATGTATTTGCCAAGCTCGTGTTAATCGTTGAAGCTCCTGATATCGTCATTTGATTACCAAAAGCATCGGAGGCTAAGGCTTTTGGCCCCGCAAAAGCAAGAAATTCATCTTCACCAAAAGTATCCCCCGTAACATCAATGGTTAGAATTTGGGAATCGCTAAAGGTGCTGTAGGGAATAATTTTTTCCCAAACTTTTGCAGCTTCTGTAATAGCATTGAGAGCTTCTGTACTCAAACTACCCAAGCCTTGACCAAAATTGACTTTGATTGAAAAACTGAGAGGATCGCTGGTAGCAGCAGTAAAGGTAGTCGCCACAGAATAGTTAGCAGCTTGGTTGTTGTAGCTCATTACTTGCAAAAAGTAATTACCAGCACTCAGGAAACGACGAATTGATTCGTTGCTAGTCCCGCGCTCCCATTGCCAACCCAACACTTCGCCTTGATCAATAATGCTGTTGTTGTTGCTGTCTTGAATGAGTCGGACATCGGCATCACCACTCAATGCAGATAAATTAGCGGTAAAGATGCCAGATTGAGCAACATTAAAGCCATAAAAGTCATCGCGATCGCTAGCATTGACTTGTTGGTTGTTTGAGAAAACCGCTGAAGTTTGATCTTTTGCGGTTCCTAGAGTATTACCGGGATCTAAAGGGTCTGGAATACTAGCGATCTTAGTAGTTAGAGTGTAGCCGCCAGTCGCACCCTTTTCAAAAGTTGTAGCTTGCAGAATATAATCAATTCCCTCAGCAACCGTGAAAGTTAGCTGCGAGTTCGTACCGCTGAAATCATTATTTTCTGCAACAACTGCTCCGGTTCCAGCATTCACCACTTGCAGGTAGGCATTAAAACTAGGCGAATCAAGGTTCACCTGCACCTGCTGACCGGCAACTAAATCGCCTAACACATAGCCATCGTAAAAACTGCCTTCACGAATGGGGTTGCTTGGGTCGCTATTCGCGATCGCGCCGCTAAAGCTTTGGTTTCCACTGATGGGAGACGCTGGTTTGAGGACTCCCAAATTGCTACGAAGAGTATAGTTACCAGTAGCATCTGGTTCATAAGTCGTGGCTCGAACAATGTAATCAATACCCTGAGCGGCTGTAAAAGTTACTTGAGAGTTCAGACCCTCAAAATCATCGTTGAAGGTAACAACCGCTCCAGTAGAGGCATTTACCACTTGCAGGTAAGCGTCAAATTCTGTGGAGTTTAGTTTCACCTCCACCTGCTCTCCGGCGCTAATGCCAGTCAACAGATAGTCATCCCGAAGGCTACCGCCACGGAGTGGGTTTTTCAAATCGGTGGTGTCGATTGTACCGCCGGCCTCACTGAAAGTAGAAGCAGCAGCGATCGCGCTACTTTTAAATAGACTTCTTTGCTGTAGCAGATCGCCCAGCCCTCTAAATCCTGACCAGATTCCGGCTATTTTTGAATCAAACTCTAGTGGTGCAGAATTAGCGAAATCTGCACTTAAAAACTGGCGCTCATTTGAAAATTTAAATCCATTTAACATTTGCTTGCTTTCTCACACGATGGAGCATCGTAAGACTGCTATAGTATCGATTTTAAGTCCCCACAAAATTAGGCAGCAACGGGATAATTTCTCAAAGTTAGGGACAGAACATTTTAAGGTTTAAATGCACCCAACGATTGGAAAAAGTATCTTATATATAACTCGCTCAAAATCTCTCTAAGGGGAGAAGGACAATAGTTTTTCGCGTAAATTTACTTACAATTACAATAACTTACGCCAAAATTCTTAATTTTCGACAATCCATTGCCAGATTCAGTCGATAGAATCACAGCTAGAGTGTCTCTCTGCCCGCTCAAAGCCTTTGAGTCAAAATTTTATGCGATCGCCCTTAGCGTCAACACCTGCTCAAGCTCGTCAAACAAGACAGCAGCTAGCGAATCCAGAGGATTCACTCTCCTATGAATTAGGGAAAGCAGTGCAAGAGCTGCCGCCACTGTACACGCGGTTATTGGCAGCAAGCATTAGCTTACTGGTATTTGGGGCGATCGCTTGGGCACACTACAGCCAAGTGGATGAAGTCGCGATCGCTCCCGGCGAACTGATTGCCTCAACGCAAGTGCGACCCCTGCGATCGCTAGGAGGAGGCACAATCAAAGCGGTAAAAATCAAAGAAGGCGATCGCGTAAAAAAAGGCGATATCCTGATCGAACGCGACCCCGACCTGCCGCAAGCAGAAGTTGACCGCCTCGCCAAATCTACCCAGCTGATTCGGGAAGATTTAGGGCGTCTGGAAGCCGAACGAACGGGAGGTGCAACTGCCGGAACCGCTTTGCAAGATCAGCTTTTAACCGCTCGCTTACAAGATTTTGAAGCTAAAAGAGCGGGTGCGATCGCAGAAGCGAATCGCCAAATTGCAGTCATCAATGAAGCCAAAGTTCGCCTCACCCGCCTGCAAGAAAACCTCGTCAACGCCAAAATCAACCTCGTCAACGCCAAAACCAATCTCGCCAACAGCAAAAGCCTTCTCAACAAAGCGAACAACAGCCTCGCTTTAGCCGAAAAAAGAGAAAAGGCGCTTACCACTCTCCTAATTCCCGGTGCTGTCCCTCGACTCGATTACGTTGATGCACAAGAGAGAGTCGTGAGGGCGCAAGCTGAAGTTACCACAGCCCAAGATAATATTACGAATGTTCAAAACAAAGTCACGGAAGCTCAGGACAAAATAACTTCTCTAGAAAAAGATATCGCTGCTCAAGTGCAAGCGATTCGCCAAGCTGAACAAGCGTATCAATCTGTTCGCAATCAGGCAGACCAATTAAAGTCTGTGCGTCAAAGTGAAATTCTAAGTGAGTTTAACCAGCGCCAAGAAGAACTAACCACTGTTGCTGGTCAGTTGGAGCTAGCGAAAAAGCAGCGAGAAGTAGAAACCATCGAGTCTCCGGTTACGGGGACAGTCTACAGCATCAAAGCAACCAACGGGCCTGTACAAGCGGGAGAGGAGTTGTTATCAATTCTTCCCGAATCCGAAGAATTGTTGGTAGAAGTCAAAGTCCTCAACCGCGATATTGGCTTTATCCGTAAGGGAATGAAGGCAAAAGTCAAAATGGCTACTTTCCCGTTTCAGGAATTTGGCACTGTTGAGGGTGAAGTGGTGCAAGTGAGTCCGAATGCGATCGCTGACAAAGAATTAGGCTTAGTTTTTCCGACTCGAATTCAACTTAAACAGCATTCAATTCAGGTGCAAAATCAAAAAGTCGCCTTTATTCCAGGTATGGCTGCAACCGGAGAAATTATTACTCGGAAAAAATCAGTTCTCACTTTTTTAATTGAGCCGGTGACTCGCCGCTTTAGCGAGGCTTTTTCGGTCAGTTCTTAGCTTGGCTTTCTCCATTTGCACCAACAACAGGCAGTGATGAATAAAAATTGGGTATCTAAGAGTTAATAAAAGAAATTAATCGTTATGGGCATAAAAATCCAATTGAGAGTGCTAACGAGCGGGGACACTATCCAATTTCACTTCTAGGAGTAGAGTTAGGAATTTGGCAGGGTGAATATCAAAATGCTACGCTGCCCTGGTTGCGCTGGTGGGATCGAGAAGGAAATCTCTTGTTGACGGGTTACGAACGCGCTGAGCAAGAAAGTCAACGCGCCGAGCGATTAGCAGCACAGTTACGGGCGCTTGGAGTTGAACCGGAAGCTTAAAAACGGACGGAGATACCTATCTAAAAGCCGTGAACACCGATCCTAAGAGTGTAGCCAGTCTACTTACAATGACTGATAGGGACAGCCATAAGTGGGATGAACTGCAAATTTCTGTATGTTATGGGTGTCTCTAGGGTTTATTAATTGAGTAACTCCTTATGCAACCAACCAACCCCAACCAATTTACAGAAAAAGCCTGGGAAGCCATCACTCGCACCCCAGATATTGTTAAATCTGCCCAGCATCAACAAATCGAAAGCGAACACTTGATGAAATCACTGCTGGAGCAAGAAGGACTCGTCAGCAGTATTCTGAACAAAGCGGGCGTAAATGTGTCGCGAGTCAGAGAACGCACCGAAGATTTCATCAAGCGTCAGCCAAAAACTTCCGGCAGTAGCACCTCAGTTTATGTCGGACGTAGCTTAGATTCTCTGCTGGATCGGGCTGAAGCATTTCGCAAAGAGTATGGAGACGATTTTATCTCCATCGAACACATGATGCTGGCTTATCCCAAAGACGATCGCTTTGGTAAGGCTTTGTTTCAAGAATTTAAGCTGGACGAAAACAAGCTAAGAACTATCATCGCCCAAGTTCGCGGGAGCCAAAAAGTGACTGACCAAAATCCAGAAGGCAAGTACGAATCCTTAGAAAAATACGGGCGCGACTTGACAAAATTCGCTCGCCAAGGGAAGTTAGATCCGGTAATTGGGCGCGATGATGAGATTCGCCGCACGATTCAGATTCTGTCTCGTCGCACCAAGAATAACCCTGTCCTGATTGGGGAACCGGGAGTGGGTAAAACGGCGATCGCTGAAGGTTTGGCACAGCGAATTGTCAGCGGGGATGTGCCGGAGTCGTTGCGCGATCGCAAACTGATTGCTCTCGATATGGGTGCGTTGATTGCGGGTGCCAAATATCGGGGTGAATTTGAAGAACGCTTGAAAGCGGTTCTCAAGGAAGTCACCGATTCTCAGGGCAGCATTATCATGTTCATTGATGAGATCCACACCGTTGTTGGTGCGGGTGCAACTCAAGGCGCGATGGATGCAGGTAACTTGCTCAAACCGATGTTGGCGCGGGGTGAATTGCGCTGTATCGGTGCCACAACCCTGGATGAATATCGCAAATACATCGAAAAAGATGCGGCGCTAGAACGTCGTTTCCAACAAGTTTATATCGATCAGCCGAGTGTAGAAGATACAGTTTCGATTCTACGGGGGTTAAAAGATCGCTACGAAACGCACCACAACGTGAAAATTTCTGACAGTGCGTTAGTGGCAGCAGCAACGCTCTCTACGAGATATATTAGCGATCGCTTTCTCCCAGATAAAGCGATTGACTTAGTAGATGAAGCGGCGGCGCGATTGAAGATGGAAAGTACCTCTAAACCAGAGGAACTCGACGAAATCGACCGCAAGATCCTCCAGTTAGAAATGGAACGGCTATCTCTGCAAAAAGAAAGCGATCCTGCTTCTAGAGAACGGTTACAAAGACTGGAAAAAGAACTTGCCGATCTCAAAGAAGATCAACGAACCCTGAATGCACAGTGGCAAGCTGAAAAAGATGTTCTCGAACGCCGCAAAACCCTGAAAGAAGAAATCGACCGGGTGAATGTGGAAATTCAACAAGCGGAACGAGAATACGATCTTAACCGAGCGGCTGAGCTGAAATTCGGCAAGTTAACCGAGTTGCAACATCAGCTAGAAGAGACAGAAGCCCAACTCATTCAAACTCAGCATAGTGGTAAGTCACTTTTACGGGAAGAAGTCACCGAGTCCGACATTGCTGAAATCATTTCCAAGTGGACTGGTATCCCCATCAGCAAACTCGTGGAATCGGAGAAAGAAAAACTTCTGCAATTGGAAGATGAACTGCACAAGCGCGTGATTGGGCAAGCCGAAGCGGTGACAGCAGTTGCTGATGCCATCCAACGGGCGCGTGCTGGTTTAGCCGATCCGAATCGCCCAACGGCTAGTTTCATTTTCCTCGGTCCCACGGGCGTCGGGAAGACAGAACTCGCAAAAGCCTTGGCAGCTTACCTGTTCGATACAGAAGAAGCCTTGGTACGGATCGATATGTCTGAGTATATGGAGAAGCACAGCGTCTCTCGCTTAATTGGTGCGCCTCCCGGCTATGTTGGTTATGACGAAGGCGGACAGCTGACAGAATCCATCCGGCGTCGTCCTTACGCAGTGTTGCTGTTCGATGAAATCGAAAAGGCGCACCCGGATGTGTTCAACATCATGCTGCAAATTCTTGATGATGGTCGCGTCACCGATTCTCACGGTCACACCGTAGACTTCAAGAACACGATTATTATCATGACCAGCAATATCGGATCGCAGTTCATCCTAGATGTTGCTAGCGATGAATCCCGTTACGAAGAAATGCGGAGTCGGGTGATGGATGCGATGCGGACAAGTTTCCGTCCGGAGTTCCTGAACCGGATCGACGAGATTATCATCTTCCACGGCTTGAACAAGCAGGAATTGCGGCAGATTGTGCAGTTGCAAGTCAAGCGACTCGAATCACGGTTGAGCGATCGCAAGATGTCTCTGAAACTTTCCGATGCTTCCCTTTACTTCTTAGCGGAAGTCGGATACGACCCTGTTTATGGAGCGCGTCCGCTCAAGCGTGCGATTCAGCGGGAACTGGAAACGCAAATCGCTAAAGGGATCTTGCGAGGCGAATTCAACGACGGCGACACCATCTTTGTCGATGTGGAAAATGAGCGCCTTTCCTTCAAGCGTCTCCCTGCTGATTTACTAGCCACTCAGTCCAGCTAATTAACGCTCAGTTAACCCTTTCCCAACGAGGGAAGGGGCACTCGATAGGGGAATGGCACTGCCATTCCCCTACAAAACGTGAATTTTGCCTTTTATTGAATCCACAATCCTAAGGAACCTCACCCCCAACCCCTCTCCGTAAACGGAGAGGGGCGAATATTGAACCCCTGCCCGTTCGCCGAAAGGGCAGGGGTGGGGTGAAACTTTACTACATCTCATAGAGAACTGCTGTAGATAATTCCCCCAATATGAGCTAGCTCAAAGACTTACTTGAACCTTCCTGTCAAAGTGAAGATATCACCACACAGGAGGGTCAAGGAAATGACCAACGCTACCCTCAACTTCCAAACCGCCACCGGACATCAAGTTCTAGCCGCAGCCAGCAAGAAAATGTTGCGACCCGGCGGACGAATTGCGACAGAGCAATTGTTTGAGTGGGCAGACTTCCAAGCAGGTGAGACAGTTCTGGAATTAGCTTCTAGTTTTGGCTACAGCGCGATCGCTCTGGCTCAACGCTACGGCGTGCGGGTGGTCGGCGTAGAGAAAAACCCCGAAAGTGCAGCCCGTGCCCGTGCCAACATTGAGGCGGCAGGGTTAACAGGTCAGGTGGAAATCATTGAGGGCGATGTGTTCCACCTGGAGGCTATCTCCGAACAGTTTGATTATGTTTTGGCAGAAGCGATTCTAACCATGCAATCTGTACCAGGGAAAGCCAGGATTTTGGCTGGGGTGCGCGATCGCTTGAAGCCAGGAGGCAAATTTCTTTGCCACGAATTACTCGCCCGTAACCAGGAAGCAGAGATTCATCAAGCTTTAGCACAGGTAATTCGGGTCAATTCTACCCCGTTATCCCAGGCAAATTGGCTGGCTGCTTGTGAAGCTGCTGGACTGCAAGTACAACAGCATCAAACCGGGTCAATGGGTTTGTTGAATCTGCATCGAGTACTTCAAGACGAAGGCGTTATGGATACCCTCCGGATTCTGTGGAATGTTCTGACGCGCCCAGCGCTGCGGAAACGAGTTTTGGCAATGCGCCGTGTCTTCCAGCAATATCAACAGGATTTGGGTTACATCGTCCTGCGTGCAAAACGCGCCTAAAAAAGTGAATCAATCATGACTAATACACTGATACCTCATCCATCTTTAGCGATTCAATTGTCAGAAAAGATTGAGTATCGCCAGCAGGGAGTCCTCAGCAAAGTTTTGCTTAAAGATTCCTGCTGTCAATACACGCTGTTGTGTCTAGCCGCAGGTACAAATATTTCTGAACACTCCTCGCCTCGAAATGCAACCGTCCACGTCATTGAAGGGCGAGGGCTATTAACTTTGCAAAGGCAAGAAATAGCACTTGAACCGGGCGGTTTTATCTTCATGCCTGCCAATGCTCCCCACGCTTTGAAAGCCGAAGAAAATCTAGCTTTTCTGCTGACGCTTTCGGAAAATCCCCAACAAAAATAAGTGGCGACTAACTGAGGTAGCTCATAGTCCCACCATCTTCAAACTGCAATACTAATACTCAGTCACCAAGAAATTAACCATGCTGAATACCTTTACTCAACACCTCAATCTCTCGACTTCTGAAGTAGAAACCCTACTCTCACTCAGCTTGCAGGATTTGCTCAACTCGCCTGCAATTCAGCAGAAACTAGACAGTTTAAATATCCCGTTGCTGCAACAAACTTTGCCTATAGCAAAGACCGTTTTGGAAGACAAGCTCCCGCCTTTTTATGATTGGCTGAAAAATGAGTTAAAGGTGCAGCGCGTCCCAGATGGTCCCGATCATACGACTCAATGGGTGGTTAATTTCCTAAAGCGTCAGGAAAGCCTGATGCGCTTAGTTGAGCTGCATCGTCCCGTTCCCCGTCTCGCTCTAGAACGCTCAACTCCTCGCCTGGTAGGATTATTTGAGGCTGTAGAGGATGCCCAAGTGCGTCAGGAATGGCAAACAGCGATCGCTGCTTTGTGTCTCGTACTTGCAGTTGATGCCCGCGATCGCGATCGAGTTGGCGTTGGCGATCGCTCATTAGTTTCCTAATTTTGTTAAGGGTGGCTGCACTGTAGTCGCCCTCTTTCAGACTTCGCTCTTATCTCCAGTGTGGAAAGGAGAACAAACCATGAAACCAGTAAGCGATCGCATCTCAACCACGCCACCGGAAGCTAAACAGCATCCCTCTCTCAACTTGCAAACTTGGTACAGGCCGAGGTTTTACTGATGCGTCGATGACACAGCACAATCATGATTCTTTTATCTAGTTTCTAATTCTTGGCTCAGTTTCTCTGGTTTGTTATGGCAATTTTCACCTCAGTTAACACCCATAAAGTCAACTCGTCTTTGAAAATTTGTCTCAACAGCAATGCAAGTATTTAATACATCTAATATGTTTTTGCGGAGCGCTCTCTCTAAAGAGTATTTGCGTTCTTTGTGTTGAAATCTTGATAATTGATAAACAAACAGAGTAGCTGCTTGATAAATTACTTTTAATTCATAGAGTGAATCAACTTGAGAGATATTAATTGCTAAAACCCGAAGTTGATAACATATTTCTTTCGCTTCTTCTTTTGTTGCGCTGTGGTCTTGATAGTAATAGTTAAAGGTTTCTGCTAAATACTGTGCGTGTTTAGCTGTATTTTGAATTTGATGCTGTGCATTTTCAACAGGAGCAAGAAACTTATCAAGTAAAAGCTGCTGTACATAGGCATCGCGAAGGCTAGAATCAGCAATAATTTGAAGTTCTTTCATTCGCTGTTCATGCTTTCTTTGCTTCTCAGCATAAACTTCTTTGATAAGAGTCTCAAACAAGCCTGTCAAAGGATAAAATGCACCAGCAGCCATATTTCCTATCATATTTAAAGACTTCTAGAATTATTGGTTAACTAATTAGCGCGATCGCTCCCACCGTTCATTCAAAATTGGAGATTTTTTGATAGGAGCTGAGTGCGTATAAACTGAGTTTAACAAAGAGCGATCGCTTCTCACATCGCGTCAAAATTTAAGACTGATTGCTCAATGTTTTGTATAAATTTTTCCAGTTCTTCAGTAATGCCAAAGAGCTTATCCGCACGGATGAAAATTTCCCAGGCGCGAACGCACATGAAGCCGATACCAATCACTGCAAGAGGAATAGCAGCGTAACCAAGTAGAGCCGCAATTGGTGGGAAAATCATACAGATGACCATCAAAATAGCTGTAACCACACCACCAGCTAATCCAGCTTTTGCTGTTGCAACTGCAACGTTACGAATTAACTCATCTTGCGTAATTTTTCCTTCAGCAAAGGATAGTGAATTTTCTAAAGTTGAGAAGACAAGCTCAATCACCGCTGCTACCAAAGCACCTTGAACAACGGCTCCAATTACTTGCTCTAAACTTGCTTTAAAAGCTGCATCGCCAAGGACTTTACGTGCTGCTGCAAGTTCTTCAGGAGTCATATCAACTCCACCACGAGATCGGTTGATTCGGAAGTTCTCGAAGATGCCGTTTGAAGCTTCTTTTCCTCCACCGTTAACGTGTGCTTTTATATGGCTCCAATCCTTATCACTGCAAAACTCGCGAATCGCCTCATATCCTTGAGCGCGAATTTGTGCTGGAATCGTCTCATACACCTTGGCAGCTTCTTGAACATTACGAATGCCTTCGCGTACCCCAGCTCGGTGAAATTTCAGTTGTAAGTTGTGAGGTAAGTTCTCAAATTTAATATTATGAGCAACTTTGAATGCCTCTTGTGCAGCAATTGTTGCAGCGCCAGTAACGGCGCTAGAAGTTTGTTGAGCCTCAATAATTAAATTACTCGCAGCTTCTTGGGTTGTTGAGATCGCCTCTGATACTGCATTTTGAGTATTTAAAACAATCTCTGATGCTGTTTTTTGAAACGTAGAAGCTATGGAAGTGACTGAGTTGGAAACCTCTTGAATTGCACTATCTGTAGCCTCTTGGGTTGTTGAGATTGCCTCTGATACTGCACCTTGAGTATTTGAAACAATCTCTGAGGCTGTTTCTTGGAACCTAGAACTTACAGCTTCTATTTCCTGGATATTAATTTTAAACATTTATTCGCTAAGTAAAAAACTAAAGACAATTAATATGTATAACCAGTGCCTATACAATGCAGCTTAAATAAAAGAGGCGCGAACGCCTCTTTTATTCCCCTGAAATACTGGGAAATTTCACTCTAGCCTTGTAACATCCAACACGAGTTAACTATATTGAAAGCTACTATTTGTGAAACCGTCAAGGACGGCAAATCAAACTTCATTAAAACTTCTAAAATATTGAATTATGTACGGAAATTATCCGCCTAAGTAAAATTTCCGTGAAGCAAAGCTATCCCGCAGGGAATCGCCCATCTTCTCTTGTGCAAGGATAAGAGCGATCGCTATTTATCCATGTCTGCAATGCATGGAAGAGATCGCGCTTATATCGCTCTTATACCCACCACGATAGGGCGAACAGACTTAGCACTCCAAGCTGATGTCGCAACAAGGAAAACACAGCCACTTGCAAGGTAAGCTTTGCACTGCGATCGCGTATCCTGAGAATCTGCCCAAATTAATTTGTCGCCACCTTTGTTACGGTGCTACCTATTTTTCCTGGGTGAAGCGATCGCAACAGTAGGGACAGCAAATCCCTTGCTGATAATCAGGCGAAGTTTGATCCGCTTCGGAGATAGGATGACCGCAACGAGGGCACATTTCATGCGTTCCTATCTCCAAACCCTCGCGTACAGCAACCCGTTGATCGAAGACAAAGCATTCCCCTTGCCAGAGACTGTCTTCTGGGGGAACTTCCTCTAAATACTTGAGAATGCCGCCTTTGAGGTGATAAACCTCTTGGAACCCTTGAGCCATCATAAACGATGTCGCTTTTTCGCAGCGAATCCCGCCAGTGCAGAATAAAGCGACCTTTTTATGTTTGCTGGGGTCGAGGTTATTGCGAACATAGGTGGGAAACTGCCGGAATGAGGCGGTTTTGGGATTTTGCGCTCGTTTGAAGGTGCCAATCGTTACCTCATAATCGTTGCGGGTGTCAATAATCGTCACCTCTGGATCGGAAATCAGTTCATTCCACGCTTGTGGACTGACATAAGTGCCGACGCGATCGCTCGGATCGATTTCCGGCAATCCCAAGGTGACAATTTCTTTCTTCAACCGCACCTTCATCCGGTCAAACGGCGGAGAATCGGCATAAGACTCTTTATGCTCCAAGTCAACTAGGCGCGGATCGGAGCGTAAAAATGATAAAACTGAGTCGATTGCTTCACGAGAACCCGCGATCGTCCCGTTAATACCTTCTGCTGCCAGCAGAATTGTCCCTCTAATACCCTGTCTTTTGCAGTGCGACAATAAGGGGTCTTGCTTATCGGCAAAATCTGGCAACTTGACAAATTTATAGAAAGCTACAACAACTTGGGTCATTTCCCCACTCAACAGCAATGAGTAAAAATGTTTTACGCTGGTTCATCACCTAACCTAACAGAGTAAGCTTCTGTGATGATATGCATCTAAATATTTCTTCCTCTACCCCCTTCCCTAATGGAAGCAGATGAGCTAATATAACAAAAGTGTCTGAAGTTCCGACTTCAAGTTTGGGGGTTTAGCTCAGTTGGTAGAGCGCCTGCTTTGCAAGCAGGATGTCAGCGGTTCGAGTCCGCTAACCTCCATTTATTTTGTCAATTAACACATTATTTGTCGTCGTTAACAGATTAATGTCGTTTAACGACGTTGTAAACCAATTCGTGTCATTTAATTAATTCTGACAACGATGAACGCAGTCTTAGGACAGGTTGTTGGTTTTCGTCGCCGCAGTGATGCGGAATTAAGCGATCGCGAAGTGAAGTACCTAGATATACCACCATTCTCTCTAAATTCTTCCTTCCGCGCTTCCAAAGTATCTGTTACTACAAGCAAGCCTCAATTGAGTCAAGAGAGTTACTCTCCGAGTTGAACAATCACCCTTGTTATCATGCCACCTAAAAAAGAAAATAATGGATGTGGATGTGCGAGTATTCCATTTTCATTAATCATCGTTTTGTTTGGAGTTGGTTATTGGGGTTTTAGGCAGCTAGATCGTCTAAATATCAGCCAATTTTTGCCTAATAATCAACAAAATAATCAACAACCAACGACTCCTATTTTGACCCCTGCGCCTAGCCAGGGTGTAACGGTTGTCAAATCGCCCCTTCCACAAGCAATTCCGACTGGCACACCAACAACAAAGCCACAAGTTATACCATTACCTGTTACAAATTCGCCCCTTTCGCAAGCGACTCCGGCTGGCACACCAACAACCAAACCACAAGTTTCAGCATTACCCGTAACCCCCAAAAATTCACCATCACCTCAAAATCCTTGGGAGAAGAAGAAAATAAGGGGAATTTATTTAAGTCGATATCAAGTAACTAATAATGCTAACGAAAGAACGATTCGCGAACGAGTTCGTTATTACCGCTCTCAAGGAATCAATACAATTATTCATGGAGTGTGGGGGAATGGTTGCACGATGTATAACAGTGAGGTGATGCAGCAAACCCTCGGATATAAAAGTTGTCCTAACCAATTTCAAGATCGATGGTTAGATTGGCTGATTGATGAGGCGCACAAGCAGGGAATGCAAGTTCACGCCTATTTTGAGAAGGGCATTAAAATTGACAAAAATAGCCCAATTTTTGACTTGGCAATTTCTAAACGATGGATTGTGCCTGGGGTGGATAAAACCTATGCTGGCATCGATCACTACTTACTGGATGTGGAACTCCCAGAAGTGGCTAACTTCTTCAAAAAGATATCAGTAGAATTTGTCAAAAAGTATCCAAACATCGATGCGGTTCAGTGGGATGATTACCTTGGTTATCATGCTGAATTACCTGGAAAAGTCGATCGCACCGCCCACTTGACTAATTTTGTGCGCCAAATGAGAGCTGATATGAAGAAAGCTAACCCCAGTGTTAGTTTCGATCTTTGCCATCATAATCCTTATTGGGGTAAACGTTATTTTGCGGCTGATTGGCAAAATTGGAATGTCGATCGCGCTTTCATTCAAATTTATAACGATGCTAACTTCAACCAAGAACTAGATTACGCCGAAAAGTATGAGGGAGTAGCTATCTCAGATAAGCAGTTGTATCGCTTAAAAGAATTGGTTAATAACCCCAAAATTAAGAGTATTTTGGTTTTTCCCTCTTCCGGAAAACCAGAAGAGACTGCTGCTCTTCTCAAAAATGCTATTTCAGTCACTAAGTAGGGCAATGATTTCCGCAGTTTGCCTCTAACTTCTTGACGATACATGATTGAATAATTTAAGCTTTCTCAGCAGCCCCAAAACGGAAAACTGAGAGAATGTTTACCTAACGCCTGCTTCCAATGGTTCTGTAACTGTGAAAAGTAACGTAAGAAGCAGGTGCGAGCGCCCTTCTTTCTGCCCAAGGATGATTGCGGATCTTCAATAATTTTAGGCCTAGAAGGACGCGATCGCATCTTTCTATAAATGTTTCAAAACGTGTGGGCAGAAGCCCACCATACAACAAAACTAGCTATTTCTTCCAGGGGAGTTTAGTCCCCATTTCAGTCAGCGCCGAGAAGATGAGATAGAAGACGAGTACGCCAACACCGGCAAGAAAAAGAACGATATCGTTGTCCATTCTGATAGCAGGGTAAATAGTAAGTACCAGAATCAATAATCGCAAAAAAGGTAACTCTAATAACTGCTTTAAGCTTTTCTTTTCACGGATAAAGTGTCCCGGTGTCACATTCATTCGGTTAACCCCATAAACTAAGGATAGCCATGCAAAGCTATACCAGTCATGCCAGAAGCTCAACTACCGAATATCGATCTCACACAAGAAAAAGTTTGGAAGCAGCTTGTCCTCAACGCACCTTTACTCTCAAGTAACACTTCTGCTTGGTCAGGTATTCACTTCGCGTATCATCGGCAGTCTGCTCACGAACTTCCGGAATGTTGCTTTGCCCAGCATATTATCACTATCTGTGTTGGGCAATTCGAGATAAGGCTAAAAAGAAATGGACACTGGCAAAGTGAGTACTATACAGAAGATGATGTTGGCATTTTTCCGGCAAATCAATCAGATTTAATCGCTAAATGCGATCGCAAAGCTGAGTTTATTAATCTTTATCTTGAACCAGCAACATTTGCTCGTGTTGCGTATGAATCAGTGGATGCAGATCGAGTAGAGATAGTGCCGCAATTCAAAGTACACGATCCGCTGATTCAGCAAATTGGTTTATCACTGAAAACTGAACTTGAATCAGGTGGAGTAGATAGTCGTCTGTACGCTGAGTCTATGGCAACTGCTCTCTCGGCTCATTTGCTACAGCGATACTCTGTCAAGAGATCGCTCATGTCAGACTACACCGGAGGATTACCTCTTCACAAGTTAAGAGAAGCGATCGCTTACATCAACGACTATTTAGATCAAGACTTGATGTTGGCTGAAATTGCCGCCACCGTTCAGATGAGTCCACATTACTTTGCCAGCTTGTTCAAACAATCTACCGGATTTGCACCGCATCAATATGTAACCAAATGTCGGATTGAGAAAGCTAAATTGCTGCTAGCTAGGCAAGAGTTGACAATTGCAGAAATACTTCAGCAAGTAGGTTTTAAGAGTCAGAGCCACTTTACCAGAGTTTTTCGTCAATATACTACAACTACGCCAAAAGCCTATAGGGACGCTCTCTAAGATTTTTGGAAGATTAGAACATTTTCAGAAGAATAGGCAAGACAGCAATATCAAGCGATCGCTAAACTGAACAGCCATAAGCAAATAACTCGCTTTACATGGCAGCAGTGGAGTTTGTGATATGACAGGAATCAAGAAGAAACCCGATCTGAGCGATCCAAAACTGCGGGCAAAGCTAGCTCAAGGGATGGGGCATAACTACTATGGAGAACCAGCTTGGCCTAACGATCTGCTTTATATTTTTCCAGTAGTGATTTTAGGAACCATTGCATTGTGTGTAGGGCTGGCAGTTCTCGATCCAGCGATGGTAGGAGAACCGGCAAATCCTTTTGCGACTCCTCAAGAGATTTTGCCAGAGTGGTATCTCTACCCAACGTTTCAAATATTTCGCGTTGTTCCTAACAAACTATTGGGAGTTGTACTCAATGCTTCGATTCCCTTGGGCTTAATCGTAATTCCTTTCATCGAAAACGTTAACAAGTTCCAAAACCCATTCCGTCGCCCAGTTGCCACAGTTGTTTTCTTAGTGGGTACCTTAGTTACACTCTGGCTAGGAATTGGTGCTACTTTACCGATTGACAAATCCCTGACTTTGGGTTTGTTCTAAAGGTGCTGAAGCGTGGCAGTTATTTCAAAGCGATCGCCTCCAGCACCGAAATCTAGCAGAGAAAACGCGATCGCTTATTGTTCTAAACTTCCAAAGACTGGTATCTGTAAAAAACTGAGCGATGAGACTGGGTACTGAATTTCAGACTTTTAGAAGATTCAATCACTATCAGAGGATAGAGGCTACGGAGTCTTTGCCTTTTATAAAGTAGGTTTCAGTCTAAAGTTTAAAAGTCACCAAAATCTATGGCAGCACCAGGCAAAGAAGGTTCCAGCACCGACCCAATGAGTGAAGCGATCGCTACAGCAATTCAGTTTGCTAAATTGGCTTCTGATACATTGCAGTCAACTGCTGAAAACGTTAATAGCACGACTACTGCTGTAGGAGAAACGGTTGGATCTGCGGCTGTGCGCTTCGTGGAGCAGGGAACGGAAAACGTAGGCAAAATCGTCACCCCAATCGCTGAAAATCCAGTCGTGAAGTTTGCTGCCAAGGTTCCAGGCATCAATTGGTTAACGACTGCATTGGGTCAAGTTGATGCCCAAAAAGCTCAGAATGAGGTAAACAAGCTCCGACAAGAATATCCTCTAGAAAGCTCTGAGCAGCTTGCTCACCGAATTATTGTGGACACCTCCCTGAAAGGCGGGGGAGTTGGATTACTCACTAACTTCGTGCCTCCGATAGCGCTCACTCTGTTTGCAGTCGATGTGGCAGCGGTTACAGCGCTTCAAGCAGAGATGATCTACCGCATTGCGGCTGCATACGGTTTTCCGTTAGAAGATCCAACTCGACGAGGCGAAGTTCTAGCCATTTTCGGTTTGTCTGTTGGCGGTTCTGGAGTCCTGAAAGTTGGACTAGGCTTTATCGAACTCTTGCCTGTAATCGGTGCTGTGGTTGGAGCGTCGAATAACGCTGCATTGCTTTACTCGCTGGGATCTGTCGCCTGTCGATTCTACGAAGCGAAAAGAAAGTTCAAAGCTCAAGCTGAGGGGAATGGTGTTGGGAGTGTTGCTAGCTAGCTTCTAAAAGCGTTTGTTAGGTAAAGAAGAAAAGGTTTCATGACTCTCCTGGTTGGGCGATCGCAAAGTAGCGACCAACTTCAGCCGAGACAAACCTAACACCCGGCGTATTCCTTACCAATTAACGGTGCCAGAAGCGATCGCCTCCAATTTCTGTGCATCAAGCACCGTAATTTTTCCACCCCGACTGTAAGCCATAACCGGCTTCAAACTTTTAAATAGTCGCACGCACTCCTCATAGGTAATACCAATACTGCGAGCCATTTGATAATAAGAAAGCTTCTCCTTCAAACACTGACCTTCCGCCGCTGGAGAGGTACCATATCGAGTTGCAGAATACTGAATCAATCTAGCTAAGCGCACAATTGCCCGCTCAGAAACCAATCCATGCACCGTTTCATGGAGTTGTTGCAGCCTAGAATTGAAAACCATCAGCATTCGTAAGGCAATTTCCGGGGTTTGCTGAATGGCTTCTAGAAGAGCATCTCGTTTTACCGTCAGAATTTGAGAATCACACTCAGCAGTAACGGTCGCTGGGGCAATTCCATCACCCAATAAGGCGGGAGCCGCAAAGATTTCCCCTGGTGGCAAAGTACGGAGAATCGTTTCCTTGCCGGTTATTGCCGTTTTAACGACTTGTAAGGAACCGCTCAGGAGAGCATACAGCTTTGCAGGAAGGCGATCGCCTTCCTGCATGACAATCTCTGTTTGGCTGTAGTGCTGCACCTGCGTGTGGGGTTGTAAACGCTCTAATTCTGGCAAAGTTAAATCTACAAAAACCAAAATCCGAGAAAGCTGTTCGACCGTTGCCTGCATTTTTTCTGAGCTTCGAGAAGACGATAAGACGACAAGAAAATCATGGGAGCATCCCACCCAATGTATACGCCATGTATACGCCCACACCCTTCAGGGCGGGGCTGGCGCGTCCAAATGCTGGGAGCCTGAAGAATTTTAGCCTGCCCAGAGCAGGCTTCGTTTATGTAGCCCCACGCTTCAGAGCCAGGTTTCCCAGTTTTATTTAATAGACCTCCTGCATGAATAGGAAAGCGTGTGACAGTTGATGATCGTAGGGAAGCAAAGCACGCTAGATTTTGGATAGGAACAAATATTCAGTTGCAGCAATGCAATATCGGGAGTTAGAGCATCTATCAAAGACTGAGTTCAAGCGCTGGTGTGGAGTGAGCCGGGGGACTTTCCGCGAGATGGTCGAGGTGGTACGTCCGCACTTAGATCGGCAAGGACGACGGGGTGGGCAAGCGAAACTAAGTGTCGAAGACCACGTATTAGTGGCCTTGGCATACTGGCGAGAGTATCGTAGTCAGTTTCACATCGGCGTGAGTTGGGGATTGCACGAAACCACAGTCGGACGAATTGTGAGAAAAGTGGAAGACCTGCTGGTTAAGAGCGGCAAGTTTCGCCTTCCGAGTCAGCGTCAGTTGTATCAGCCCGGATGGGAGTGGAAGGTAATGGTGGTCGATGTCGGCGAGGTAGAGATTGAACGTCCCAAAAAAACAGAAACGCTACTACAGCGGTAAGCAGCATTGCCATACGCTAAAAGCACAGTTGGTAGTGGAGTTTGAAAGCGAACAAATCATTTGTACGGCTGTCGATACGGGTAGAACCCATGACTTCAAGCTGCTCAAGCGCAGTCGCTTGCCGTTTGTCTCATCCCAGTTGTGTTTAGCTGACCGAGGATACCAAGGATTTGCCAGACGTCATGCTGGCGCTTGTACCCCCGCCAAGAAGCGACGCCAGCAACCTTTAGTTGAAGAGGAAAAGCAGCATAATCGGGCTTTAGCTCGGCTACGAGTCAAAGTGGAGCATGTGATTCGTCGCTTCAAGATATTCCGCATTTTCTCAGGTCGGTATCGCAACCGCAGAAAACGGTTTGGCCTGCGCTTAAACCTAATTGCTGGGCTACTCAACTATGAACTGGCACACCCTTCATGATTCATGCAGGAGGTCTAATGTTTCTCTAGCCGTGAAAGCGAGTTAAAAAAGTCTTTGTCTTGACAAAATGTAGTCATAATGAGTACGCTTAATAGAAGTTCATCATTCAGATCGCTTGTAGTCAAGGAGTGAAATTCATGTTTCCTAATCGAGAAGGACAAAAAGTTCCCAACGTCACCTTCCGTACTCGCCATGACAATGAGTGGGTGAATGTGACGACTAACGACTTATTTGCTGGGAAGACAGTGGTTGTTTTCTCTCTACCGGGTGCTTTTACTCCGACGTGTTCATCAACCCATCTCCCTGGCTACAACGAGTTGGCTAGAGTCTTTCATGAAAATGGCGTTGATGACATTATTTGTATTTCCGTCAATGATGCCTTTGTGATGAATGAATGGGCTAAATCCCAAGAAGCAGAGAATCTAACTCTGCTACCCGATGGAAATGGTGAATTCACCGAAGGCATGGGAATGCTGGTTGATAAAGCTGAGTTAGGGTTTGGGAAGCGGTCGTGGCGTTATTCCATGCTGGTGAAGGATGGCACGATTGAAAAGATGTTTATTGAGCCAGTTGTGGAGGGAGACCCCTTTGAGGTGTCTGATGCCCAGACAATGCTCAACTATATCAATCCTGAGGCAGCAAAGCCTCAGATCGTTTCCCTGTTCACAAAAGTAGGTTGTCCTTTCTGCTCTCGTGCAAAGGTGATGCTGAAGGAGCATGGGTTGGATTACGAAGAAATTGTCTTAAGCAAAGAAATTACTACTCGCTCTTTACGGGCTGTCACAGGCGGAACAACGGTTCCCCAAGTATTTATTGATGGCAAGTTGATTGGGGGTTCTGAGAAGCTAGAAGCTTACCTCAGTGCTAGATAGAAGAAGGCAAAAAACAGCCAGTCACCTCAAGTAAGCGATTCTGTCCTTAACTGAGTCCTTAACTGAGGAAAGAGCGATCGCTTCTAGATTTTGTCCTAGGAGCGATCGCTCTCGCATTTATGTTGGTTAGCGATCGCTTCGGGAAGAGTAACGTGATGTGAATGCGATCGCTTACCTACACCAAAACCCCTGAAAGCTAACGATAACTTGTTAGAGTAAACAATAAGGGGTTAAGAAATTAGGATATGGATACACAATTCCAACACCGGATGTTACCTCAAGCGACCCATGACGAGTTAGCACGCCAAAACTTTGTCAATAGCTTAAAAGGCTACCTGACCAGTCAGATTACCCCAGGAAATAAAGCAATTTACGAGAAGCGGCTTAAACCGCAGTTTGAGCAGGAGCATCAGCGATCGCCTCAAGATCGGCATGAAGTTCGCCGTCTGATGCAGCACGAACCCTATTACCGAATGTGGGGTGCATTGCGGCGTACCACTCAAGAAATGATGTGGGATTCAGTCAATACTAGCGTCGATCGGCAGCTTGCCGATTTGATTGAGCAGGCGCAGGACAAGGTTACCCCTTTGGGTTCTTTAACCTTAAATGCAGATTTAAAAATACCCGCCTATCACACCGCAGTCGATATTCACTGTATGCCGGGTGGATACCATAGCGAATATACCGAAAACGACATCGCAGCAGGGGCTATCTACGATCGCGGTGTTTACGTTTATGTAATGGGTCGTCTAGGGCCAATGAATGACGACTTAGGGCAGTCTGTGGTTCGCAATTACTTACAGCCGCAGCATCCCAACTTCCGTCCTCGAAAAATTCTCGACATCGGATGTTCGGTCGGTCACAGCACGCTTCCTTATGTGGATGCTTACCCAGAAGCTGAAGTTTATGCGATTGATGTAGCGGCACCGATGCTGCGGTACGCTCATGCAAGAGCGGAGGCGTTGGGTAAGCGAGTACACTTCTCGCAGCAGAATGGTGAGTCTATAGATTTCCCCGATGAGTCGTTCGATCTTATCGTCTCCCATATTTTGTTGCACGAAGCATCGCCACCAGCGATCGCGAATATTCTGCGCGAATGCTATCGACTATTAGCACCGGGTGGACTGATGGTTCATGTGGAAGCTCCCCTTTATCAAAACATGGAACCCTACAGCGCCTTCATGTTTGATTGGGAAACGCAAAATAACAACGAACCTTGGTGGAGTGCCATGCGCGATCTAGACTTGGTAGCGCTGACTAGCCAAGCTGGTTTTGAAGCAGATAAAATTACCCCAACTGTTGCTGCTACAGGTGGCTGGAAAGGCACATCCCAAGGAGGCGGTTTTGGCAGTCGGGGCAATTGGTTTCTCTTGGTTGCCAGTAAATAAGTCACCAGTGATTAGCGATCGGTCATCAGTGATGAGTGAGTAACGACTGACTAAAGACTCGTCATGAGACTTCTGGTAAAAATCATCGACTGGTTGATTTGATTGGGTAAAAAAGAAGGAAAAAATAGTTACTTTAACCTTTCCCCGACTTCTATAAAAAGTCTATTTCCAGCATTTTTTACCCATTTGTCAAAAACGACGAAATACAAATAAAGTTATTCAAGAGAATTTGTAGTAATGGCAAAAAAAGCTAAGGGAAAAAAACCTATTTATTTTGAAAATCCCGAAAGCGACAAGTTACTGGCAATGGTTTTGGCGCTAACTGGGGAAGTCTCTGTTCTACACGAACGTCTCGATACAGTTGAACGGTTGGCTCAAACAAAAGGTCTGATTTCGGTTGAAGAAATTGAGAATTACCAGCCAAGTGAGCAGGTAGAACAAGAGAGAGAACAGTGGCGACAAGCCTATCTCGATAGAATTCTACGGGTTGTCAAAGAGGAACTGGATACATTAACTGAATAAGCAGAATATAAAAGTCACAAATCCTAAATTTATAGATTGAGATTGAGCAGATTTAAACTTGTTCTAGGTATCTTGATGATGAAACGTTGGTTGAGGGTTGTATTTGGCACTAGCCTACTGGTGGCGCTGCCGCTAGGAGCGATCGCTTCTGCTCAAAGTGTCATTAACAAAGCCACTTGCACCTACAATGGCAAGCCACTTTACGGCAAAATAAAAATTGTTGAAAGCTTGCCAGATATCAAGGTAAAGATTGTCTCATCCTCCCCGGATTTAATCGTCGAACCTGTCACCGCTTTTCCCCAACGGTGCGGTCAGTGGCAATTTGTTGAATCTTTTCCCGATCTCAAGGTGCAGATTGTCGAGAATTTTCCCGATATCCAGATTCAGTTTGTCAATAGCTTTCCTGGTGTTCGTTAAGAAACTAACGCGGCGTGTAACTCTCTGTATTTCTGCCTCCCTTGCCAAGGGAGGTTAAGAAAAAGTTGCACACCGCATAAACTAAGAATTAAAAATTGAGGCTTTTTAATCTTTAATTGTTCCCTAGCCTGGATATTGTGCTTGCCAGCGTCGCTGGGGACCCATGTCCAGATGCAGCATATAGGGCACATACATATAGGTCGCTAAACCGCCTTCCCACCAATCCAGCATCTTTGCAAGCTGTCGCCCGGTGTAGCCCTCCACCCTGAAATCAACAGCACCGCCCGTCATCGGTTGATTTTTGGACGCGCCATGAACCTTAGCCCCAAAGGGTTTGTGATGATACCAACTGGTGATCAGGAAAGGCTTACCAATCTGGTCTCTGGCAACTTGTAGCTGCTTGGCAAGAGCGATAATATTCTCCACGACTTCTAGATTTTCGGGGAGATGGCGATCGCCATTAGGAATCGCGTCTGCCCACGTCAAGTCACCACCCGCAATGATCGGATCGTTCAGATGAATTTCTGACGAAGACGAATAGGTTGCCAAAGCCAACGGTTGACTACTTTTGAGTGTCAGTTTCTCCATCGCTTCCGGGGCAAGATCGGGGCTAGGGCCATTTAATAAAGCTTGGTGAAACTTCTCTAACTGCTCTGGGTGATTATCTTTGAACCATTGCTCAAGCTCATCAATCGCATGATTTTGATGCTCTAAATTCTGATAAAACTTAAAGGCATTTGTTAGTTTGAACTCCATCTCGGTCGATCCCTCCAGCGGGCAATTCCCTAAATACCAGCCTACCGCGCAACCTGTACCACTATTCTCTTGTTTCCCATCTGTAGGTCAGGGAAAACCCGCTCTGGAAGATTATAGAGACTTTTATAAAACTGGCATCTGCTCTTGTAGAACAGCTGCCTCCTCCTTAAGAGGTAACTTTTCTCGGGGTTGCGGGGATGGATGAGCGCCAAAACTGGTTAAAACACTTTCCAAAGTTGGCAGGCATTGAGTGACCTTTTTCGCCCGAATGATCCCGTCCCAAACTGGCTCCAACTTCTTCCACGCCCCAGCATAGACCAAATGCCGCATCCGGTCAGACCAACGATCCTTAGCCCAAGCACCTTGGAAAATATTACTCCAACGATAAAAATCTCGATACGCTTGCCAGTAGCCTGCCTCTAGCACCTCCGGTGTCATCTTAGTTGGCTTGTAGACAACATGACGAGTATCGTATAAATCCCAGTTGGAATGAGTAATTCGTCCCTGCGCTGCCATGCGTTTGTACAAAGCAGTATCGGGATAAGGCGTCAAAATGTGAAACGTGGCAGTTTCCAATCCCTGTTGCACCGCCCATTCTACCGTGCGCGCAAACACGGTTTCATCATCGTCATCCATGCCAAAAACGAAGCTAGCATTCACCATCACGCCCAAATCCCGCAAACGGCGAATCGCAGCGCTGTAATCTCGATTGAGATTTTGATATTTATGCTGTTCTTTGAGATTCGTCGGGTTAAGGGTTTCAAAGCCAACAAACAAGCTGCGTAAGCCACATTCAACTGCTTTTTCCAACAATCCCGGCTGCAAGATAGATTGTACCGTTGCGGCTGCTTGCCACACGCGCCCCATCCCCTTCATCCCCTCAAACAACGCGGCGGCGAATTCAGCGTTGCCAAACAGATGATCGTCGAGAAAATAAAGATGATGCCCTGGTAGCCGCTCAATCTCAGCCAGTGCATCGTCTACAGGTTGCGTATAGAAAGATTTACCGCCTTTAAAGAAAGCTTCTTTGTAGCAAAAATCGCAGGTGTGAGGGCAACCCCGCGAAACGACAATGGAGTTCGGAATTAAGTACAGATGGCGCTTAATTAAATCGCGGCGAATGGGAGGAACGCCGAGGAGCGATCGCAGTTTCGACTGATAGACTTTACCAGGATGACCTGCCCGGAAATCCTGGAGAAATTCAGGCCAGGTATCTTCACCAGGACCTAGGAAAATTGTATCCGCATGAGTCGCAGCTTCTTCTGGAAGGGAGGTAACGTGCAATCCACCCAGACAAATGTATGCACCTTTTTTACGGTAGTGGTCGGCTAATTCGTAAGCTCGGTAAGCTGAGGTGATATAAACCTGAATCACCACTAAATCTGGCTCATCATCCAAATCTAGCCGCTCAACGTGTTCGTCTTGCAGGATAATTTCATCATCTTCGCTGAAAAAACTGGCAATCGTCGCTAATCCCAGTGGCGGAAACAGCGAATATTTAATCGGTCGCCAGTGGGGGCTGAGGGCTTCAGTCAAAGCCGGTAAAATCATTTTGACCTTCATTCAGAAAGCTCCTGCGACGATTGGTAGGTTTCTGGGCACCGATTCTAACCGGCAATCTGCTTAACAGTCGCTTACGATGACGATAGTCAGGTTAATTCTTCATATCTATGACAATTACTCAACTATTCAATGGCGCTAATCTGTTTGTTCTGCCGTTCTGGGCGCTAATGATTTTTCTACCCAACTGGGGCGTGACGAAGCGGGTGATGGAATCTTATCTCCCCTTTGTGGCTTTAGCAGGTTTATACGTGTATTGGTTTTTTACATCAATTACACCGGAATCTGCTCAAGCAATGTCCAATCCTCAGCTAGCTGATATTGCTCGCTTCTTTGCCGACGAAAAAGCAGCTGCGATTGGGTGGGTTCATTTCCTGGTAATGGATTTGTTCGTTGGTCGCTACATTTACTGGGAAGGACAGCGTACTGGTGTCTGGACAATCCACTCGCTGGTGCTGTGCTTATTTGCAGGGCCAATGGGGCTGTTGTCTCATATTTTGACGACGTGGGTAACAAATAAATTTTTCTCCCCAACTGGAACCGATTCTGCAACTGCCTCGACTCCAACTTCACAGACCTAAAATTGCCGGTTAACTACCTAATTGAGAAATTGAGAATAGATATATATGCGAACCCTAGCTGTTGACATTGGCGGTAGTGGCATCAAGGTAATTGTCTTAGACGAAGCTGGAGAACCACTAACCGAACGCACTCGTGTAGAAACCCCAGTTCCAGCCAAACCGGAGCCAGTGATTGATGCGATCGCTACCCTCGCTGCGGGACAAGGTGAGTTTGACCGCGTATCCGTTGGTTTTCCGGGTGTCGTGCGCGATGGCGTGACAAAAACGGCGGTAAATCTAACTCCAGAGTGGATTGGATTCGATCTGGCAACCGTGTTAAGCGATCGCTTAGGCAAGCCGGTGCGGGTGGCAAATGATGCCGATATTCAGGGAATGGGGGCAATCTCCGGCAAGGGTGTTGAGTTGGTCATTACCCTTGGCACCGGCTTTGGTTCCGCCTTGTTTGTAGACGGGAAACTGGTACCCAATCTGGAACTGGGTCATCATCCGTTTCGCAAAGGGGAAACCTATGAAGAGCAGATGGGGCGTGCTGCTTTAGATAAAGTCGGTAAGGAAAAATGGAATAATCGGCTAGAAAAAGCGATCGCGTCTCTTCAACATTTGTTTAATTACGATTCCCTTTATATCGGCGGCGGCGAAGCGAAAAAAATAACGTTTGAGTTACCGACAAATACCAAAATTGTTCCCAATGTGACAGGTTTATTGGGCGGGATTGCTTTATGGCGGGATTAGAATAAATTAAAAATGTAAAATTAGAAAATAGTCTTTTTGCATTAATTTTACATTTTTAATTCTTAATTGGAGAGCGCAATGGTACAAGCTCCTGCACCCCTGACTGAGGTAAAAAACCCAGGCGATACGACTGAATTGAGCCAACTGGCGATTGACCTGATTCGGAAAGCTGGGTGCGAGTACGGAGATGTCCGCTTCTGCTCCTACCGAACGCAGAATCTTTATGCACGCGATCGCTCTCTGAGCAATTTATCGGACAATGTCAATTCTGGCTTTGGCGTGCGAGTGCTGCTAGATGGCGCTTGGGGTTTCGCTGCTAGCCATAATAAAACCCCCGTAGAAGTTGCCAGAATTGTTGCTTTAGCGGTAGATATCGCCAAAGCTAGCCGCCTTTCCCAACTAACGCGGGTGCAGTTAGTTCCCGTTGAAGCGCATCGTGATACTTACATCACTCCGATTCAGATCGACCCCTTTACGGTGCCAATTGCCGAAAAGGCGGAACTGCTGCTGAATTTGAATGAGCAGTTGTTGAGTTATGGCAGTCGTGGCATCAAAAAAGCCTATTCTTACCTCAGCTTTAGCCGCGAGGACAAAACCTTCGCTTCTACAGAAGGCTCTCTCATTCATCAAACAATCTACCGCAGCTATCCGGGATTCGGCTGCACAGCGATCGCTAATGGCGATGCTCAAAGCCGCAGCTACGAACGCCCACCCTTGAACATCGGTTATGAGCATATCGATAAATCAGATATCCTTAGCCAAGTCGAGCGGGTTGCCGAAGAAGCGATTGAGAAAGTTCACGCGCCGGTTGGTCCTTCGGGGATTCGTTCCACCTTAATTCTCAAGCCGACTAACTTATTTTTAACCATTCACGAATCAGTCGGACATCCCACAGAACTCGATCGAGTTTACGGCTACGAATCCAACTTTGCAGGCACCAGCTTTGCGACGACTGATAAATTGGGCAAACTGCAATATGCTGCACCTTGGGTGAATTTTAAATGCGATCGCACTCAGCCGGGAGGACGCAGCACCGCAGGCTACGACGATGAAGGAGTTGCTTCACAAGATTGGTACGTTGTCAAAGATGGCATTTTAGTAGACTATCTAACAGACCGCGAAACTGCCCATCGACTCGGACGCCCTAGCAGCAACGGTTGCGCCTATGCTGATAGCTGGTCAAGCGTGCCAATGGTTCGCATTCCTAATTTAGGGCTAGAACCAGGGTCAGAGGGAGGTAGCCACACTGCCACTTTAGCCGAGATGATTGCTGACACCGAAGACGGGATTTTAATCGACGGAATTGGTAGTTTCTCCATCGATCAACAGCGCCGCAATTTCCAATTTGGCGGCGATGCTTTCTGGAAAGTCGAGAAAGGGAAAGTGGTAGGGATGCTCAAAAATGTTACCTACCATTCAATGACAACTGACTTCTGGAATAGCGTGAATGCAGTTGGTCCCGCCTCAGAATGGATGCAGTGCGGTGCTAACAATTGCGGTAAAGGTGAACCGATCCAAATTGCCCAAATGACTCACGCCTGCGTACCCGTGCGAGTGCGCGATATTCAGATTGGCAGTTCCTCGTAATTTGAAATGGAGATGCGATCGCATCCCTATCATCTTCAATTTCTAAGGCGATCGCTATCCTCCTACAGAAAAAGTAGATTATTTTTTCTAATTTTAGATAATTTAACAGCAAAATTTCCGAGAACTCTGCCAATAATTTAAGAATTTTGCTCTGAATGAATCGGTGCTAGCGATATTTCAGAACTAGCCATATTATTAATTTCTGGGATAGCAGATAAAACTGCCGATATGAATTTTTGAAATAAACGTTTAAATTCTTCTGGTGCGATCGCATCCAGCATCCAATGATGAACTGCCACCAGTAAATCGCGATCGCCGACAACTGCGATCGCAAAACTCAGACTAGAAACCTGTTCGGCATAAAATTGCCTGTGCAATAAAGCGTCTAAAAATTCTCGGCTTAGTTGACCGTGAACCGCTGCTAAAGGTGATAACAAAGTAAAAAACTCACCCGTTTTTGCCATTCTTATTTCTACCTGCAACTGTCCTCCCGACAACTTAACGATTGAAGGAGGAAAGGGGAGCAGAATCGTACAGCCACCCGATTCATCTAAAATTAATTTAGATGAATTATCTGGTTTACTTATTGCTGCTAAACCAGCATTTACATCGTCTTTCAGCAAAATTTTGACCTGAATAAAATATAGTTTTCCCTACTATTTACAGCAGAAAAAGCAAATTCAAATCATTAAGTAGAGATGCGATCGCTAATCGAACGAACCTACCTACCCCTACGCCTTCTAGAGTTATTACCCATTTGCTCTAATTCTGCTAACCTTTCGGGATCAATATTAGATAAAGCTTGGTTAGCTTGCTTGTCTTGGATATCTTCCCGTCCGCTTAAGTCTTCAGCAATTTTATCGCTAACAGCGGGAACATAATTCCCGACAAAACCATGTCCCTTAGTTTTACCCACGCTATGAACTGTTGATTTAGCGTGTCCTCCCGTACCAATAGCAGAGTCTATCCTGCTACCAATGTGGCTATAAGTCCCGACGGCAAAACTAACTGGGTCAAATCCACCCACATATAGGTCGGTTTTTAATATTGAAGACGGATGCTGTACAGCATTTCCGGCAAAAATTAATTGGATATAAGTATTCATATCCTCCTTAGCGCGATCGCTAGCCATCCTCTTAGCTGCTTCCTCTCGCGCCGCCGCCGCTAATATTTCTGGGTCTATACCTAGTCCCATATCATTTTCTTGATAAAACAAAGCAAAATCTTGATAGATTTTGAGAACTGCGGGGTCTTGTCTTGCTAATAATAGATATTCTTGTTTCAAAACTTCGTGTACATTTCTAACTGCATTGTCAGTTTTAATCGTTCCTCGGCTGTGAGCAGAAACAGTAACCCGTGTTTTGCGGCGCACCGCATCTAGCATGATTTCTTCCTGCTTCTCTGTTGCTTCGTCGTCAACTTGGACTTTTCCTTTAAGGCAGTCAATCAGATCGGCTACCACACCACCCCGTTGAGCGCTATAGGTGTAAAGAACATCTATGGCATTCTGTCCTAATGCGGCATCGTCTTGAGCATCTAGCGCTTCGTTGACTGATTCTTGCAATGCTGCGGCGCTTAAAAGTCCCGATTTTGGCGCTACTTGCATACCATTGATATGAGTGACAGAGGGGTACCAATCTCCTAGAGAGACGGGTTGTGGATAGGGTGCTACGCGAGGTGCTTTGCCGTTAAAACCAGTCACCAAACCCATTGCGAAATAAACGACTTTCCCATTTCCTAATTGCGTGCGCTTAACCTCCTCAATTATCCGATTTGGCGAACGCCCTGACACTCGATATTGCTTGCTGTCAAAATCACTAAAATTGCTGCCTTTGCCAACACTTTGTTTCTCAGCAGAAAAAGCTCCACTTCGGCTTCTTCCTTCCGCTGGAGCCTGCTGGTCATTATCTTGAAGGTTCAGGCTAATTTCTGTCTGCTGTTCTATAACTTGGTCGCGCAAGCTAATAACGCCCGATCTTCTAGGATGCAGATCTGAGAATTTATCTAGACAGCGATCGATTGCCTCTAATAACTCACCCAGCAGAATGCTATCTGCACCTGCCTGTTGTACTTTCTTCAGTGCTTCATCAACTTTTTTTAGTTCGGATGGACGACGGGAGAAGGAAACCGAAGTTGCTGCTTGAAACGCTTTCACTCCCATAATTTCTTTTGCTTGAATGAGTGGAAGTTCCCCAGTCTGCGTATCATTCAATCTCATGATTTGAGAGCTAGGGGCCAATTCAGATGATTTCTGTATTTGCCGCTGTACCTGACCCCCATTCTGCTGCACCACATGAGTTAACTCGTGCGCCAACAATTCTTGTCCCCCGCGGCTCCCTGGATTGTATTCCCCCTGCCGAAAAAAGATATCTTGACCCGTAGTGAAAGCTTTGGCTTGAATTGATTGATTTAGCTGGTGAGATTGGGCATCAGTATGGATTTTGACACTGCTGAAGTCTGCGCCAAATGCCTTTTCCATTGGTTCTCGGATGCTTTCTGAGAGGGATTGTCCGCTCCCTCTAGCTTGTTGGATGGATGTTTCCAGATCCGCTGTTGCAGCCATTCCATCCGCTCCAGACTGACGCTGCACTATTGGCTTCATCTGGAGTTCGTCTTCTTCATCGAGTTGGGGCGTATCTTGCCGCTGGATGCTGCCTTCTGGTTTCTGCTGGAGTTTTTCCTCCTCATCCATCTGGGGCATTTCGTCTCGCTGGACAGTTTCACCCGAAGCTGACTGTTTAGGCGCAGGTGCGTTATTAATCTGACTCACGACTTGAGCCGCTACTCGATCTGCCTCTTGTTCGTACCGATCCCCTGGTTCTCCAATCGTCAGTTTTGCCTGAATTGGTTGGGGTGTCGATATTTGGCGGGGAGCAAATAGGTTGGGGATTTCTAATAAGTTAATGCCTTGGCGTTGCGTACTTTCTCTTTTCTGCTGCCAAAAGGCATCCATCTTTGCCTGTAATACCGTTAGTCGTTCCTGTCCCTCTGGCGTTATGCTGCCGTGTTTTGCCTGTATTTCTAGCCCGGTCGCCTCAAACTTATGCTGGTCAAATGCTTGATTTTCTATTTCCTGCTGGGTAGGAGGCAGCTGCGAATCAGGTTTTGGTTGGATTGCAAAAGGGCGCGACTGAATGCTGTGGCTGTTTTTCTGGCTAGAAGCGGGATTCCAAGAAGAAGATTTTCGTATTCTTTCGTAGGTCATCTCTCGCCTCTATTCCAGAATTGCAAAATAATATTTCTTTCTTGTCAATACTATCTTTAGTACCTTGTTTTAGCATAAATGTAATATTTTGTAACTAGAATAAAGCAAGCTGGGATAACCTATTGGGATGTAAAGATAGAAAACTCACGGACATCAGAACGACTGACTGTTGCAGCGTTGCTGAATTTACGAATAATCTGGCACTCTGGAATAGAGGTTTTAATTATTTTGTTGATTGGCATTTGAAAAGCCTCGCACCCGAAATCAAAACGCGATCGCATTGCTTCATCCCACACTCAACCATCCACAAATCTCAGGATTATCGTGACCCCAGCAACAGCACCCAGTTTAATCAGTAAAGATCGGGCGATCTCTCTATTAGAAGAAGTTATTAAACAGTCGGAAGCAGAGGAGGTATTTGTCAATCTCAGCACTGGTGAAGAATCCCTCAGCCGCTTCTCGGAAAATCAAATTAGCCAAAATATTAGTAGCACTCAGTTTAAGCTCACCATCACCAGTTACTTCGGACGCAAGAGTGCCTCTAGTTCTACGACAGATTTAGATTCAGATGCGATCGCATCCGCCATCAAACGCTCGGAAGAACTTGCCCGTTTCGCCCCAGAAGATCCGGAGTGGGTGCCACTGCTAGAACCTCAAGTTTACGAAGAGCGAACCCCAGCCTTCGATCGGGCAACGGCAACCCTTTCACCGCTAGCACGGGGCGAAATTATTCAGCGTGTCTGCGCCATGAGTGCCAAGGCAGGAGTGGATGGTTCGGGAACCCTGAGTACAGAGACGAACTTATATGCGATCGCGAATACGCGGGGACTACGCGCTTGCAATCAAACTACAGAGGCAGATTTCAGCTTTACCGCACGCATTGGGGATGGTTCCTCCTGGTGTAATCGCTCCGCTTGGGCGCTAGAACAGTTGCCAATTGAGGAATTAACCCAGCAGCTAATTGAGCGGGCAATCAAGTCGCGCCAACCCCGCGAAGTCCATCCTGGCGTGTATCCAGTTGTCTTTGATGGAGCCGCTTTCGCCGCTTTGCTCCCTTGGCTCGTCTGGAATTTGGATGCACGCGCAGCAGATGAAGGGCGGTCGTTTATGTCTCGCACTGATGAGTCAGGCAAACCCGCTGGCAACCGTTTGGGCGAAGCAATGTTTAGCCCCATCGTGCAAGTACAGCGAAATGCCGCTCATCCTCTGTTGCAGTTAGGCACTTTCTTTGGCGATGGATTAAGCAATGACTACAAAGAAGTCATTCAGGACGGTATCCCTCAAACGCTTTCCTACAGCCGCTACTGGGCGGCACAGCAGGGCAAAAAGCCGACAGGCGCGATGTATCCAATTGTGATGACTGGCTCAGATCGAAGTCTAGCTGACCTAATCGCCCAGACAGAGCGAGGAATTTTGGTGAGTCGGGCTTGGTACGTGCGCTATGTGAATCCTCGGTCATTAGTCGTAACGGGAATGAGTCGTGATGGCACCTTCTGGATCGAGAATGGTCAAATTGCTTACCCGATTAAAAACTTGCGCTTTAACCAGAGTTTGCCTGAAATGCTGCGGGATGTGGATGCTCTGAGTACAGTCCAACGCTACGGCAGCAGTGTTGTGCCTGGGGTACGAGTGAGGGCGTTTAATTTTAGCAGCGTGACTGACAGCGTTTGATTTATAAGGGTTCTGGGCAGCAGTTAGAAGCCAAAATAAGCAGCCAGAGGAATAACGCGCGATCGCAAAGTATATCGCGCCGATGATTCGGTTCCTTGTGTTTGTCGCCTAAATGTCCGCTAAACCATCAATATCAACCGTTTCTAGTTAATATTGAAATTCGCAGACATTCTATCAAAGCCGAGTTTCAATTTGACCTTGTCCCACCTCAATTTTTATGACCCCGAACAGCGCCCCTGGCCCAATTCCCGTCTCGATTGTGCCAGCATCATTGGACATACTACTCCCACTAGCACCCGCCTGTGGTTCCGGGCGTCTTCCCCTGGAGATTACTGGCTAGTATTTTCTCGCCATCGAATTCCTACCAATGGCACTCCGGAGATAATCAACGACGAAAAAGGGCATTGGTTGCGATTAACCTCTCCAAGTACTTCCCAAGAAATTTATAGCGTTACTCTTGTCCCACTCCAACTTAATCAAGAGCATGACTTAACAGGTGTAGTAGACCTAAAAAATCTCCAACCTGATACCCGCTATTATTACGCTCTATTTCACTTAGATAGAGAAAATCCCTGGGAACTGGGCAACGAACAAAACCTTTCGTTTCAAACGTTTACAGACCATCCCACAGAGGTAAATTTTGGGATGTACAGTTGCCATATGCCCTACGATGAGCATCAGCTCATCAATTTGGAAATGTGGGATAAATTTAAACAAGAATTATTGGATACAAATGCAAATTTTTTGATAGGTACTGGCGATCAAGTATATGTGGATGGAGAAGGCAATAAACAATTAAATATCTGGAGCTGGTTGAAGAAGAACAAAAAACAAAACCCTTCTAAAATCGATATGATTTCCTGGTATCGAGATATCTATCGGGGTTATTGGGGCATCCCCCAGGTGCAACAACTTTTTCAAACTTTTCCCACATATATGATCTGGGATGACCATGAAATTATGGATGGTTGGGGTTCTTATACACCCAATGAATTAGCCGCACAACTAGATACTTCATGGCAGTTGCGAAATACTCAAGAACATTTGCGGCTAGCAAATGAAATGTTTGAGGCGGCTAAGCAAGTTTATCAAGAATATGAACATTCTCATAATCCTCCTACAGATACCAGTATTGATCAATTTGACTATCAGTTCAATTGTGGATTCTGTAGTTTTTATGTATTAGATATGAGGGGACATCATGATTATAATCGGCAAGAGCTGCGTCTTTTAGGTGCCGAGCAGTGGAAACGTTTTGACGGTTGGCTAAATTCCCAATATGATTCTGAATCCCGCGTTTTATTTATTGTGTCGCCAGTTCCAGTCGTTCATTTTAAGAGCTTTGCTGTTAATAATTTAGACATCCCCTATTGGAAGTACACTGATGATTTACGAGATCATTGGGATCATAAATCTAATTGGGCAGAACGAGATCAACTATTAAATAAGGTTTTTGAGGTTTCCCAAAAAACCAAGAAACCTATTGTATTTTTGAGCGGAGATGTACACATGGGAGCTGCTTTCAAGTTATCCCACGAGCAATCTCCATCGGCTAAAGTGTTTCAGCTTACTTCTAGCGGTATCGCCTATGCATCTTTAAGTAAATTTGCTATGAACATATTACAAAAGATAGTCATTGATGAAAATTTTATTGAAAGTAATGAAACTAAAAGTCCCTACAAAATAGAAAAAATATATGTATGTACTAAAAATAATTTTAGCTTGCTTCATGTAAAACAACTTGCCGATGGAGAGTTATCTATTATTTTTGATTTGTTTAGTAGTGACTACGGAAATAAAACTTTTGATAGAGAAAGAATCGAGCTAAATAAAGTTTCATAGAAGTAGCAATTTGTTAAAAGTAACGTCGTGGTTTAGCGTCCCCAAAATATTCTGGAGACGCTAAAAGACTGTTGTTGAGACACAATGATAAAAATAATTAAAGGAAAAGAAGGTTAGCTTTATCTGAAAAGGATTGGTTTTCGATATCATTACATCAACGACATTTTCCATCAGATAGATATGTTTGAAGAATTATTTACAACCCCTACCGAGACTAATCTTGACTTAGCGATCGCTCGTCGTCCCCGGAAGGGAGTCATTATTGGTGCAGGTCAGGTAGGAATGGCTTGCGCTTACTCAATCCTGATTCAAAACACCTTGGATGAAATGGTGATTGTTGATGTTAATCGAGAAAAGCTAGAAGGGGAAGTCATGGATTTAGTCCACGGGCTACCCTTTGTCGAACCCAGCCTAGTACGCGCGGGAACCCTAGAAGATGGGGAAAATGCCGATATTGTAATTGTCACAGCGGGAGCAAAACAAAAGCCTGGAGAAAATCGGTTAAGTTTGGTGCAGCGCAACATCGAAATTTTTAAAAATTTGATTCCAGAAATCGTGAGATGTTCTCCAGGAGCGATTCTCTTGATCGTCTCGAATCCAGTAGATATCATGACCTATGTTTCCTGGAAGCTTTCTGGGTTGCCTAGTTCTAGTGTGATTGGTTCGGGCACGGTGTTAGATACAGCTCGTTTTCGCTATCTGTTAGCCCAAAAGTTACAAGTTGACCCGCGTAGTTTGCACGCCTATATTATTGGGGAACATGGAGACAGTGAAGTTCCCGTTTGGAGCAAAGCCAATATTGCGGGAATGAATTTATTAGATGTTCATGACAATAATGATTTAACGAAAACTGCACAAATTGACGAGATTTTTCAACAGGTCAAGAACGCCGCCTATGAGATTATCCAACGCAAAGGAGCAACTTGCTACGCGATTGGTTTAGGGGTTACTCAGATTGTGCAAGCAATTTTACGCAATCAAAACCGAGTTTTGACTGTTAGTAGTTTGATAAATGGTCTTCACGGAATTAATGATGTTTGTCTGAGTTTGCCTGCGGTCGTAAATCGTCAGGGTGTTACCAGGGTTCTGAATTTCTCTTTGACCCCTACAGAGTCAGAACGATTGCAACGATCTAGTCAAATCCTGCGCCAAACGATTCAGCAAGTCAACCTTTAATCTCTCAGCTATCAGTTTAAGAGGATATTTGAAAAGTAGTATAGCCATCTTAAATCGAATGGCACTGACATAAGAGCCTTGAGATAAATCCCTCACCTTAAAGCTTTCAACGTGTTTTCACAGGTTGAAAGCTTTTGTTCTGGCAGTATTTTAGTCAGTTTTAACTGACCTTAGCTCTTAGCCCAAACTTTAGTTTAGGGTTTTAGTTCAGGGCTTAAGTCAGCGCCATTCATCTTAAATCATTCATGAAATCTTCCATCTCTTTTCTTCCTCTTCCTTAGCGCTATGCAGTGCGAAGGCGCGAGCTGAGCGCCATACAGGCCCACTACGAGATCGCCAACGCGATTAATTCTGACAACCCTTGAGGATTGCTCGATGAGCCTTTCGTAGGGGCGGCTACCGCATAAGTCGCCCAAATGCAGAAAAGGCGGTACCGACTGGATGGTGCCATAACCGACTTCTCAGACATCCTCTGGGTGGGTAGAGTCACTTGAGAGAGCAAATGTGTTGAATGCAATGTGTTTAGGGAACTGCATTGCGTCTCCACTGGTTGAAGAGCGGCACTGCTATGGCTTAGTAAGTATATTTACTTAGCCGTTTGTTCGTGATGAGCAATTTTCCCTCCAACAACTTGCTAAAACTACCTCAACCCTAGATGAAACTTTCTGGGTGCATATTCCATCTTTGGGATCAACTGAAGTATACACAAAGAAAGATGGGCATTTTGTCAAATTATTGTTATCTTTCGTAATAACAGGGAAATGGTTAGACGGTTCAGCGATGTTCAGCCCTTACCCTGTGAGTGCTTCAGCGATTGATAAACATACACTCTCTCTAAAGTCGGAGCTTACCATGAACCAACCTATCGAACTGTCTCTCGAACAACAATTCAGCATCCGTTCCTTTGAAAGCCAAGTGGAGAATATGAGCCGCGAACAAGCTCAGCACTTCTTGGTCAAACTCTATGAACAAATGGTGATGCGCGAAGCTACATACAAGCATCTTCTGAAGCACCAATGGGGCTTAGAGCCAAATCCTCAGGAATAGAGTATCCGTGTCGCAGTGGGCGACCTCCGTCTCTTGCTTTGTTCCTCAGGGGAAAGAAGCTGGGGGTGCTGGGGCGTCAACTTCAGTTTCAAGAACGTTGAGTTTTAGGAAATTGCTTACGGTTGGAAGCGTTGTCTATTTAAATATCCGAAGGACAAAGATAATATCTTGTAGTAAGGAAGCGTGTTTAAGTAGATGAACGTAGACCAAGATTTCTCGGTTGGCGTGTCAAGCTTGCTGAATTGGTACCGATTTTTCAGAGTTTTGACATGAAGTTGAATAGTTTATGACAAGTTTGGCAGTACTGGCATAAGCGAAATTGGTTTTTTGAGTTTAGGTTTTCGTACTACAAAAATTTTCATACTACAAAAATAAATGCGACAGCTTGATCGCTGTGCAGACATGAGCGAAAGCGAGAACCGCTAGCCAATAGACGCTTTGCAGGCACTCCTGCGGGCATAGGCGACGCGATCGCAATCAAGTGTAAAATTAAAAATAATCAAGCGCGAGTCTATTGGACTCTCCATGAACTCCTGACTCTCTTGCCCTAACTCAGCACCCAGACTAGCCTGAGATATCCGAAGAATAATCTCCGGTCTGAACAGATTCCAGCTTCATCAAAATCTTGGGCTTTAGCTTCTCAAACTCTTGCTTGAGCAGACTTTTACTCATTTGGGGCTGAGCCACTGAGGGTAAGGTTTGGCTTGTATTTGCCCACTCTTGCAACATTTGGCGTTGGACCGGGGCAATTGTGGAAATCATTACATTCGCGCACCGATGCGGTTCTTCTAAAGCAAAGAACAAAATCCGGTAAATCCCGTTTTCTCCCAGTAGTCGCACAATATCCTGACCCATAGAAGTTTTTAGATCCAGGTAGCAACTGAGCCAGCGAGGGCCTTGTTCGCGGTTGTGCAAGGCGGTAATCCACAGCAGCATAGGATGAGGAGACATCAAAAACAGAAACTGATTGTAGCGAGTGCTGATCAGGCGATTCTGAATTTCCGGTTTGTGAAGCATGACCCACAGGGTAGGCAAAACTTCGCGGCTAGTGCGAAGTAGATGGGGAAATACAATCTCTGCAATTGGTTTGTTTTTAGGCCAGGAAGTTAAGCGGCAGACTTCATCGGCTGTCGGGGCGTTCTTAGGTTTGGGATCGGCTACGACGGGCAGTTTAGATAAAACTTCTCCAATCCGCTGACCTAATTGCCGACCTTGACCAAAACGTTGCTCCAATGGCTCTAATGCTTGCAACACTTGAGCCGCATTTTGGGGGCGATCGCTAGGGACTTTTGCCAAACAGCTCATCACTAAGCTTTCTAGAGATTTTGGCAATTTTAGATCGGGATTAACCGAATCAAAAGTTCTTGGGGGGATAAAGTGATGAGCTTTATACCAGCCGCCAAACGAGTGAGTCTCTGCCATTAAGGGCATCTCAGCCGTCAACATCTCAAACATCATTACGCCCAGACTATAAATGTCAGAGCGTTTATCCAGTTCTCTGCCCTCCATTTGTTCTGGAGAACAATAAGCTAAAGTGCCCATAAACGAGTTAGTCTGAGCGATGTCGGACTGGAGCAGCTTGGCGATGCCAAAATCCAGAATCTTGACTAACTCACCTAAAGTCGTATCTTGAACGACTGTAATATTACTAGGCTTTATATCCCGATGAATAATCGGACAGACTTCACCATCTATGAGGATGCCCTGGTGAGCGCATTGTAGCCCTAAACAAATTTGGCGAGTGATATTCAAAAATCGGGGCAAGGACAGGGGCCGGTCTTTGAGAACCTCGCTCAGACTCTCCCCTTGGAGAAATTCCATGACGTAGAACGGGATTTCGTTCTCGTCCACGCCATAATCCCTGACTCGGACAATGTGAATACTTTTTTCTCCCAAAACAGCGCAGATGGTTGCTTCTCGCTCAAAGCGATCGCGCATTTTTTGGTTTAGTAGCGTCTGAGAGAGGAACTTAACCGCGACGGTGACACCTCCCAGTAACATATCCCTGGCTTGATACACTCGACCCATTGCGCCTTTGCCTACCAACCCTAAGAGTTGATAGCGATTGGCGAGTAAGCGATCGGTGTTGGGGTCTGTCATCATAATTTGGCTCCTAAAATCGGGAGCATTTGTAATATTTAACTATAGGGAACTATTAACTTTATCTCAAAGGATGAAGTCTTATGTCTTCAGGATGGAGTTTTAAGCCTTCAAGCGAAAACAGATATTGAGTTCCACGCAAGAAACCGGAAAGACCAGTAAACGTTCTTTCCTACTTCATACCTCTTACTTTATATTTCCCAAATTCCGCTTCATATTTCACACTTTATACTTCTTACTGACCATCTAGAGCCTGAAGCTGAATTTCTAGAGCGATCAAGAATATGATTGTGGCTGACGCTCCATCGTTGCTTCCATCGTGCTAGTCAAATAATGACCCGCCATGATGCCACTAGAAAGGTAGTAGGTATTCTCATTGAGACGGTGCAAGGTATCGAAACCAGTGCGCCGCTGGCGATCGCCTAATACCCAGTAACGCTGAACGATCGAATCTGGCGTAACCCAGCCCTCGCCCTCAACACGACCTAAAAGATTGTGCTGTAGTACATAGGTATATTGGCGTTCCCCAGCATCAAATCGCCCACGATATTGTAAAGAAATTTCCTCGCGGGCGCTGCCTGGAAAGCTCAGCTTTGTCACCATTGTGAACCAGTTTTCTCGACCCCAGGCCACTAATGTTCTGCCACTCACGGTGATTGGCATCTCGTGACGCTCCAGCCAATTTCCTTGGAGCGTCCATCGTCCTGCCTCCATTAAAAAGGTGTGACCCACGGTTGTCACCTTGCTGCCTGCTTGAAACGCCGCCTTTAAACGATTCTTCCCTTCCAGGATGAATATTCAAGGCGACAAGTAAGTTTAGTATAACCGGAGTCTTGGGACGTAAAGTGGAATACGCTTGTGCGGCTTTATCCCAAAATCAAACTAAGGAATCTTTTATAATTCTAGTCCCTCGCTCCCCAGGACAGTTTATCAATGTTATCTATGATATCGAAAGATTTTCAGGTGAAATCCGGCCTTATATTCCGGCTCTTCTACTCCTAGACACCTCTGCACCTCGGTTCTTCGGTTCCGGAAGTATCGCGGGAACGAAAGATTGAGACTTTGAAGAGTCTGCAATCTTCAAAGCAGAATGAGTCCAAGCATCATTGGACAAAGGCCCTTCGGATACTTTAAATTCAAATGGATGAGGGGGGTCTTGAACAAGCGACAGGGAACCCCGGTCGTGCGCTTTCACCAAGCTGACGACCCAAGGTAGAAAGTCTAAGATTTCCTCTGGTAGTACAGTTAACTCGAAGTACCAACCCTGATTAAGTCCTCGACATTCTCTTCCCCATTGTGCCGTTGTAACTCTACCAGCGCTCTTATTAATCGCCACTCGTAGAAGAAATGGGCGTTGAGGAATTAACTTGTCTGGTGCAGTGTATGCGTAAATACTTATATAGTTCACTTGGCTCCGATTGTCTATCCAAGATGCAATCGGAAAATTACTACTATAGGAACTTCCAGTAACTCTCACTGGCACATTCATAGCAGTAGCAAAGAGAGAATAAAACTCACGCCTTAGGTCAGCGATAATACGTATTGCTTCTGGGGTCATGCTTGCTAAAATTTGTAGAGAAAAATACAAGAAATGGCTCTATTTCAAAACTTGTGATGGTGATGCCTTTAAATTTTGCTTTAAAGCCTCACCAGCTTTTGAAATAGAGCCTAAGCAAAGATCGCTTGATAGCAAGCTGTTAAACGCTCTTGAGGCTGCGTTGTGCTGAAGAATGTTACAGATGAAGTTATTAATCTGTCTTAAACTCGATTTTCGGACGGTAAGACTTAATAACGGAAACGCTTCTTACGCCTTCTCGCGATCGCTTTGCGCTTGCGTTTTTCCAAAGGAGTCTCAAAGTGACGTTGCCGTCTTATATCTGGAAAAATCCCTGCTTTAGAGACTTGACGCTTAAATCGGCGCAGGGCTGACTCAATGCCTTCATTTTCGCCTACAACTACTTGGGTCATCCGGTGTCCTCCTAAACTATTTGATTAATTGCATTAGTAGCGTCGATAGCCGCCACCGCCACCGCCGCCGCCGCCACCGCCTCTATTGTTGCCGCCCCAGCCACCACCAGGACGACCTCCGCCTCCTTTATCCTCACGAGGCTTAGCTTTGTTCACTTTTAGCTCTCGTCCCATCCACTCAGCGCCGTTGAGAGCTTCAATGGCGGCAGTTTCTTCAGTTTCTGTATCCATTTCCACAAAAGCAAAACCACGCATCCGACCTGTCTCGCGATCGGTTGGCAACTGAACCCGCTTAACGGTTCCATACTCAGCAAAAACATTGCTGAGGTCGTCTTGCGTAACTTCGTAGGATAGGTTGCCTACATAGATTGACATGGAATGTCTCCAGAATCAAAAAAGTGGTGTAGAGAGTTAGATCCGGAGAAACTGCCTGTCAGTAGAAATAACAAACACTACAGCCGAATATAAGTCTATGTTTAAGGATTTTAACACACCATTTAGTCCCTGACTCTGAAGCCGATCGTAGATGCCATGTTGTGCTGACCAGTCAAAACAATTCTATTTTGGCTGCTGCGATACCAGTAAAGGGGCGGCTTGTAGCAACGTCTGGGTGTAGGGGTGCTGGGGATTCGTAAAAATTTCGTGGGTTGAGCCGAGTTCGACAATACGACCGGCATTCATAACTGCAATGCGATCGCACAAAAATCTTGCCACAGAGAGGTCGTGAGTAATAAACAAATACGTTAAATCGAATTCCCGCTTTAACTCTAACATTAACTCCAGTACTTGTGTCTGGACGCTAGCATCTAGCATACTCACTGGTTCATCGCAGATTAGCAGTTTGGGTCGAGTAATCAAAGCACGAGCGATCGCAACCCGTTGCTGCTGTCCTCCCGACAAATCCGAGGGATACCGCTGATAATACTCGCTTGTAGGCGTTAAACCTACTCGCTCTAGCATCTGCATTACCTGCACTTTCGCTTCATCGGGGCTAGCCAGTTTGTGGATAAACAGGGGATCGGCAATACTTTCACCGACTGTCATCAGCGGATTGAGACAAGCATGGGGATCTTGAAACACCATTTGCATTTGCCGTCGCGATGCCCTCACGGCTTTAGTAGACATCTGAGCTAAATCCTGTCCCAGAAACTCAACGCTTCCTTTCGTTGGGCGAATTAACTGCAAGATCGTCCGGGACAAGGTACTTTTGCCGCATCCAGATTCTCCCACTAAGCCTAAAATTTCCCCTGGATAAAGTTCCAAGTTGATATCATCTACCGCTTTAATAACGGGGACATTTTTGGAAAGAAACTGTCCGATAAAATTGCTCTCTAAGGTATAGTACTGCTGCAAATTTTTGATTCGCAGGAGGGGGGTTTGTAATGAATGATTGCTCTTCGGCTCCCCAACTTCCGTGTCATATTTCCTGATGTGAAAAGCCGCGTCCAAAAGCGATCGCGTATATTCGTGTTGCGGTTGCCGAAAGATAGACTGGGGTGAGCCAGTTTCTACCATCTTCCCGGCATACATCACCGCAATGCGATCGCAATACTCTCCTACCATTGCCAAATCGTGAGAAATCAGCAACAATGCCATCTCCCGTTCCCGGCACAGTCGCGTCAATTCTTGTAAAATCTGGGCGGCTACGGTTACGTCTAAACTGGTCGTAGGTTCATCTGCCACAATTAGCTTTGGGTTGAGAAGCAAAGCCAGCGCGATCGCAACTCGTTGCCGCATTCCTCCACTAAACTCGTGAGGATACTGCGACCATCGACTTGCCGGGATCTTCACCGCATCCAAGGTTTCGAGTACCTTTTCCTTCATCTGCTGCCGTGACAGATGAGGTTGATGACTCTGAAGCGTTTCCAGACAATGCTTCCCAATCGTCATCAGGGGATCGAGGCGCGTCATCGGATCTTGAAACACCAGCGCCACCGCTTCCCCCCGAAACCGCCGTAACTGTGCCGGAGTCAGATCGAACACGGAATTCCCAGCAAACGTCACCCGCCCCTCAACGCGAGATGAAGCTGGTAACAAGCGCATCGCCGCCCTTCCCAGAGTAGATTTACCGCAGCCCGATTCTCCCACTAATCCCAGTTTCTCTCCAGGTTCTAAAGTGAAAGAGACATCATCCACTGCCCAAGAAGGCATAGCAGTAGATCGACGGCTGGGATAAGCAACCCGCAGATTTTCTACACAAAACAGGCTCTCAGTCATTCGGTAACGGGGAATAAGGAATGGGTGATGAACAATTAGTAATCCAACAAGGTCGCAATTTACGCTATTTTGTGACGCCTACTTGCCGCATCAGATAGGCGACACCAAAATCTCCATTCGGATGTTTTGCTAACTGTTCCGCCAGCTCAAACACACGCGCTGCCAATTCGGGACCGAGTTTTTCCATTGTGGCTTCACGTTCTTTCTCGGATTGTTGCTGTTTTTCCACTTTGATCTGCCATTCACTGGAAAACAGCTGCTCAATCGTCGTGTGCAACCCTAATTGAGATAGTACCTCCCACTCCCCGCGATCGCACCAAATCCCATTACAATTCAGGCAACGCTCTACATAAAACGGCGTTTTCAGCCTTACCTTAGCGCGAGATAGATAACGACCGCACTCCGGACACAGTGCTGCTTTGGTATCAAAGGGAGACTGCACAAAATCCACATTTAGGATTTGAGCGATAGATTCTGGATCTGCGGGCGTCAGTTCCGGCTGCTGTGCTTGCCACGCTTCGTATTCCCCAGAGGGAATCCAGGTTCCCTTGCAATCGGTGCAGTGTTTTACCGCTAAATTTCCTGCTAGGGTGCCATCGAGTAGGGATACACTCTTACATTTTGGACAGTTCACCAGTTTTTCTTCCTCTCCTAGTTTAATTTTTTATTAATTTACTCTGTTTTTTCGGACATCTTGCACTTGCACCAGGACAGCGACTCCTGCGATCCCTTGCTGTCAAAGCGGGTGGGTTTATCAAGGCAATCTGCGAGATACCAGAGAAAGCCGGTGAAATCCGCCCTTATATTTCTCCCTGGCTTTCCCGATCTCCGTCTGCTTGCAGGAGGGCTTGACAGTAGCCAATCAGGGTTGATAAGCGATCGCTTATCGCCGCTTGTCGAGGATTAGCGGTTGCCGAACGGCGAGACGCCTGCAAAAATGTCATATCCATCTCTAAAAGTCGCAGCGCTCGATAGATTTCCGTCTGGAAAGACCTCCACCGAGGCTCAATCTCTGGGTCTAATTCATCACCCGTCAAACTGGTAATTTGCTGTGCAAAAACTTGTTTGACGTGTTGAAATTTTTCACCGATCCCTTCTTGTTCTTGATTAGCGGCTGTCATTGTATGCAGCAGCTGTTCTAGAGCTGTCAAAAGTTCCTGATAACGTTGTTGGTAAGACTGAGGCAACATTGGCACGTTGTTCCGCTAGAATCAATGTAAAGAATTTTGTCTATTCAACAAGGCAATTGCTAAGCACCAGCTAACTGGTGTAGGCTTGCAATCTTCAAGCAAGCTTTAGGTAAGGGCAAGAGCGATACGTCGCACCGGAAGCGCGACGCGCAGTAAGCGTAGGCATTAGCCAAGCGGTATCTTGGTGGATCGCTCTATTTCTGACAATATTCTTACCCTCGACCCTTGACAATTGAAAATCCAAAATTCAGCGAACCTAGGGACTCTTCAATGCAGACCCTAGGAGATCCCCTTTTAGCCTCTAGACAAAATCATTTTCCACGTCAGCACAACTCCTCGCTATTTTTACTCTTTATGCTCGACCTGCTCAACACTATGAACTCACAAGCTCCAACTTCTACAATTAGTTGTGTCATTCCTGACTGGCTACAGGAATGTTTGATTGCACGCCATGAGGACAATCAAACCACCAAACAGCCCACAACGTCCGAAGGGGGAAGTGTCAAAGTTTTCCCAACGCCTGCGGACGCTGATTTAATCTGTCGCGCCTTTGAATTTGCTTATCAGTTACACGAAGGTCAGACTCGTAAATCAGGGGAAGCTTACATCTGTCACCCGGTCGCCGTTGCTGGTCTTTTGCGAGACCTAGGCGGTGGCGCTGCCATGATTGCGGCTGGCTTTCTGCACGATGTGGTAGAAGATACGCCCGTCACCCTCGACGAAATCGAACAGCGCTTTGGCTCAGAAGTGCGGCTGCTGGTAGACGGTGTCACCAAACTTTCTAAATTTTCAGAAACCTTTTCCAGCAAGACCGAACGCCAAGCTGAGAACTTCCGCCGAATGTTTCTGGCAATGGCTCAAGATATTCGGGTAATTGTGGTGAAGCTAGCCGACCGGCTGCATAATATGCGAACGCTAGAACACCTGCCTGATGCTAAACGGCGGCGAATTGCTCAGGAAACGCGAGAAATCTTCGCACCGCTGGCAAATCGCTTGGGGATCGGACGATTTAAGTGGGAACTGGAAGATTTGACGTTTAAGTATCTCGAACCCGAAGCCTACCGGCAAATACAAGAGTTGGTGGCAGAAAAACGGGCAGACAGAGAGATTCGATTGGCGAACGTCAAAGAAATTCTGCGGCAGGGACTCGCCTCATCTAGTATTACCTGCCTTGACATCAGCGGGCGTCCCAAGCATTTGTATGGGATTTACCAGAAGATGCAGCGGCAACAGAAGGAATTTCACGAAATCTACGATTTGGCAGCAATTCGGATGATTGTCCAGACGAATGAAGAATGCTACCGCGCCTTAGCTGTCGTTCACGATGCCTTCCGACCGATCCCCGGTCGGTTTAAAGACTACATTGGTTTACCTAAGCCCAACCGCTATCAGTCTCTGCATACGGTAGTCCTCGGAATTACGGGTCGTCCCTTAGAGGTGCAAATTCGGACTTTGGAAATGCATCACATTGCCGAGTACGGGATTGCGGCTCATTGGAAATATAAGGAAACGGGGAATTCCAACCGTACCCAAATGACCGCAACCGATGAGAAGTTTACCTGGCTGCGGCAGCTCTTGGAATGGCAAAGCGATCTCAAGGATGCTCAGGAATATCTGGAAAACGTCAAAGACAACTTATTTGACGATGATGTTTATGTGTTTACGCCCCAAGGGGATGTGGTGCCTCTAACTGGGGGTAGCACTCCCGTCGATTTCGCTTACCGGATTCATACAGAAGTGGGGAATCACTGTGCGGGGGCGCGGGTCAACGGACGGATGGTGACGCTGGACACGCTGCTGAGGAATGGAGACATTGTTGAAATTATCACTCAGAAAAATAGCCGTCCCAGTTTAGATTGGCTGAATTTTGTGGTGACAACTGGGGCGAAAAACCGGATTCGTCAATGGTACAAGCGATCGCATCGGGATGAAAATATTACTCGCGGTCGAGAACTCCTAGAAAAAGAATTGGGCAAAAGTGGCTTTGAATCTCTGCTGAAGTCAACCCCCATGCAGTCGGTCGCCGAACGATGTAATTACCACAGCGTCGATGATTTATTGGCTGCTCTGGGTTACGGGGAAGTCACTCTCAACCTGGTAGTCAATCGCATTCGAGAAGCCGTGAAAGCAACTCAAACGATTGCGACTGCCCCCGACCCAATAAAAGATTTTGCAGCGGCTGTTGCACTTCCAACCTCGAAAAGCCCCATCCCAGCTCCCAGCACCAAAACGCCTATTGCTGGTGTGGAAGGGTTACTGTATCATCGTGCTGGATGTTGCGGGCCGCTCCCCGGTGAAGCGATTATTGGTGCAGTCACACGCGATCGCGGAATTTCCATTCACCGCCAAGGGTGCAATAATGTGGCGAATGTCCTAGGCGATCGCTTAGTCCCCGTTAGCTGGAACCCCACCGACTCAAGCGGACGTCCTCAAACCTATCAAGTTAGCATTCAAATTGAAGTGCTTGACCGCGTCGGAGTCTTTAACGATATCCTGTCCCGTTTAAGCGATGACAATATTAATGTGCGGGGTGCAGGCGTGAAAACATCAGACGGGCGACCAGCAATCATCGACCTATGCATTGATATCCGCGATCTCCAACAACTGGAGCGGTGTTTTACCCAAATTCGCCAAATCAGCGACGTTCTCAATTTACGTCGCTTCGGTCAAGGATGTGAATAGAGATACTGCGGTGATTTGTCATTCGCCACTGGTAATAGACTCATACAGTGGGCGAATGACAACGACTCACCGCTGATCACAACGGACTAATGACTAATGACTAATGACATAAAACGCTCTGCCTGTCTCATCTTTAATCCAGTTGCCGGTCAAAGCGATCCCGATCAAGATTTGGCAAAAATCCGGGCACTTTTAGAGCCGGAAATTGACCTAGATATTTATCTGACAACGCCTGAAATTGACGCTGCTCAACTGGCAAGAGAAGCAGTGGAACGCGGTGCCAGTACCATCATTGCCTCTGGTGGTGACGGTACCCTCTCAGCCGCCGCCGATGCCTTGGTGGGGACGAACATTCCAATGGGCGTGATTTCAAGAGGAACCGCAAATGCCCTGGCGTCTGCTTTAGGGCTACCGGATACGATAGAGGCCGCCTGCGAGACAATTTTGGGGGGTATAACGCGGGTCGTAGATGCCGCCTACTGCAACGGCAAACCGATGATATTACTCGCGGGGATTGGTTTTGAGGCAGAAGCCGTCGAACGGGCGGACAGAGAGACGAAGAACCGCTTGGGGATGATGGCATACATCCTGGCAGGAATTCAACAGTTGCGGCAGTTCAACACGTTTGAGGTTGAGATTGAGACGGAAGACAAAATCGTGAAACTAACCGCTGCTGCTGTAACGATTGCCAATGCTGCACCCCCCACATCCATTTTGGCTCAAGGTCCAGCGGGCATTCTTTTTGATGATGGGTTGCTCGATTTAACCGTCGTGGCACCGAGTAATGTTGCCGGAGCGATCGCTGCCTCCTATCATTTACTTCAAACTGCCTTAAGCGGCAGTGCCACAGAACGAGACGATATCGGCTATCTGCGAGCTAGACGGATTCAGGTACGAACGAATCCGCCACAAAAAGTTGTCGTAGATGGAGAGATTATCGGCACCACTCCGATTGATGTCGAGTGCATTCCTGGCGGATTAACGCTCTTAGTCCCCCTTCTCGAAGAATTGCCAGTTACAGAAAAACTGGAAGGTTTACCCAGTGTAATCATTGAATCCAAGCAGGACTTAATTCCGCCTGAAGAGGTTTGATTAGTCAGTCATTCGTCACGATAGCGGTTCTGGCTTTGTTGCAATCTATCCTCGTAACCTCACCCTAAAGCCCTCATCGAAAAGCAGTGAAGGATTTGGGGTGGGGTTAAACTGTTAAGAGCGTTGAGGAGCAGGGTTTGAGGGACGAAACTCATCATTACAAGGGTTTGATGTTAACGAAAAGCGCTCTGTCTATCCTACAAATCCTTAACTTTGTCTGTTGTGGTAGTCATAACCAACCAAAGACTCACAACTAAGCGCTAAAAAGGACTCACAATTCGCGATCGCCAGCGCCAACGAATATGCTTTCTTAAATGTAAGGGCAGCTTATATTGGACACAGGGTTAAGTGGGAGTTATCTGCCCGGAAAGTTAACCTGGAAGCTGAACAACTGCTTGCAAAAGTCAGACAGACATTCAGGGGATGAAAGCCCGCAAACATCAAAGGAATTTCTGGTGCTGTGTCGGCTCTAGTTCATATTGATGATGAAAATCCTCCGTCCTATCCTGCGATCGCTATACAGACACCTTAGCAAGCCGCCTCTACGGTATTTGCTGTTTCAGCAACCCAAAAAAAACCCAAGTCTTCTGCCTCAAGGGGAGAGCGAATATTCTTCTTTTGAGCCGCAACCATTCTTGCCCCTAAACAGCGACGCAGCCAGCCTTGATGCTGAAGCAAATCGGCTCAAGGCACTTCATCGCTATGAAATTCTCGATACTCCCGCAGAACAGGCTTTTGACGATCTGACGGCTCTGGCTTCCCATATTTGTAACACTCCCATTGCCCTCATCAGCCTAGTTGATGGTAATCGCCAGTGGTTTAAGTCAAAAATCGGTCTGAAAGCAACAGAAACAGCAAAGTATTTAGCATTCTGCGCTCACACAATTTTAAAACCAGATGAATTGTTAATTGTACGCAATACATTAGTCGATGAACGCTTTGCCAGAAATCCTCTGGTGACATCTGACCCTTATATCCGATTTTATGCCGGAGTTCCCTTAGTAACGCCCGATGGCTTTGTTTTAGGCACCTTATGCGTAATTGACCAGATTCCTCGAAAGCTAATGAGCCAACAAATTGAAGCGCTCAAAGCGTTGGCGCGGCAAGCGATCGCTCAGATGGAACTCCGAATTCATCTCAATCAATTAGAACGCACTGTTTCTCAGCATCAACAGGTAGTGGAAGCGTTAGGAGAAAGCGATAAAAAATATCGCTCTGTCGTCGATAACGTCAAAGAAGTAATTTTTCAAACAGACGTTACAGGTTTGTGGACATTTCTGAATCCGGCTTGGACAGAAATCACTAAATTCTCGATTGCCCAAAGTCTTGGCACTCACGTTCTAAACTACGTTCATCCTGAAGATCGCCAACGCAATATAAAACTGTTTCAAGCTCTGATCCAATGCCAAACAAAATTTTACCGACAGGAAATCCGCATCCTAACCGCTGATGGTAGCTTTTGCTGGCTTGACGTTTATGCCTGCGCGACACTGGATGCTAGCGGAAGTATCGTGGGTATTTCCGGCACCTTAAATGACATTACGGATCGCAAGCAAACTGAAGAGGCACTCCAAAAGACAACCAGCTTGCAGCGGGCAATTTTGGATAGTGCCAACTACACGATCGTTTCTACAACACCAGATGGCACAATTTGCACCTTTAATGCCGCCGCCGAGAGATATTTAGGATACGCTGCTGCGGAAGTTGTGGGCAAAACAACACCCCTCCGATTTCACGATTCACGCGAAGTATTCCGGCGTGCCCAAGAATTGTCACAGGAGTTGGGAATCCCCATTGAGCCAAGGTTTGAGGTTTTTGTTGCCAAGGCGCGTCGTGGAGAAGTGGACGAGCGCGAATGGACGTTTATCCGCAAAGATGGTAGTCGTTTTCCCGTGCTGGTGTCGATGACGGCGTTACGGGATACTGAGGGCAACATTACTGGGTTTCTCGGAATTGGTAGCGACATCACGCAGCGCCAGCAAGCGGAACACGAACTGAGAGAGAGCGAGGCAGGGTTACGGGCGTTGTATGAAGTGACAGCAGCTCAAGGCGGAAAAGGAACGCCGCTACACTTCGACCAACGCATCCAGCGGATGCTGAAAATGGGATGCTGGCGATTTGGCTTAGAAATCGGGACACTGGCGAAGATTGAAGGGGACAAATATCACCTGATTGCTGCTCAGGTGCCCGAAAACTCACCTATTCATCTTGCCAAAGGAAATCTTTTCGATGTTAAGCAGACTTATTGCGGTGAAGCACTGCGCTGCGACGAACCGATTTGCTTTGAGTCCGTTGAGCGATCGCAATGGTACCAGTACCCGGCGAATACCCCATTCAAAATAGAAGCATATATTGGTACGAGGGTCGTTGCAGGCGGGATTGTTTACGGTACCCTCAGTTTCTCCAGTTTAAAGGTGCGATCGCACCAGTTTACAGTAGTAGACAAAGAGCTGGTGAAGCTCATGGCACAGTGGGTAGGGGGTGAAGTTGAACGTGCGAAAGCCCAAGAAGCCCTGCAACAGCAAGTTACCAGGACTTTGCTGCTTAAACGAATTACCCAAGAGATTCGCGCTAAGCTAGAAACCCAAGAAATTTTTCAAACGACTTGTAAGTTATTGGGCGAAACATTCGCTGCAAATCGATGTTTGATTTACTCATACATCGCCACCCCTACACCACAAATTCCCCTAGTGGCGGAGTATTTGGAGCCTGGGTGTGATTCGCTAATGGATGTACAAATCCCCGTTGTTGGCAATCCCCATGCCGAACAAACAATTTCTCAAGATCGCGCGATCGCTTCTTCAAATGTCTATGCCGATCCGCTCCTAAAAGAAACTGTTTCCCTCTGTCAGCAAATTCAACTCAAATCGATGCTGGCGATTCGCACTTCCTATCAAGGAGAAACCAACGGTGTGATTAGCTTGCATCAATGTAACACCTTCCGTGAGTGGACAAAAGAGGAAATAGAATTACTTGAAGCCGTGGCAGATCAAGTCGGTATTGCTCTGGCTCAGGCTTGCCTATTAGAGCAAGAAACCCGCCAACGCGAACAATTAGCTCAGCAAAATGTTGCCTTAGAAAAAGCAAAACAAGAGGCAGAAGCTGCTAACCGTGCTAAGAGTGAATTTTTGGCTACCATGAGCCACGAAATCCGCACTCCCATGAATGCGGTAATTGGTATGACTGGGTTGCTACTAGATACCGAACTCAAGCCACAACAGCGAGACTTTGTAGAAACTATTCGCAACAGCGGCGATGGCTTACTCACCATTATTAATGACATCCTTGACTTCTCTAAAATTGAGTCCGGTAAGCTGGAGCTGGAACAACAACCTTTCAATCTGCGAGATTGTATCGAAGAATCGCTTGATTTGCTGGCTCACAAAGCGGCAGAAAAAAACTTAGAATTAGCGTATTTGATAGACCCTTCTGTGCCGAAAATGATTGTGGGGGATGTGACGCGACTCCGCCAAATTCTAGTAAATCTAATTGCGAATGCAGTTAAATTTACACACCAAGGGGAAGTTGTGATTTCGGTAAAAGCTCGGCAATTGGGAGAACGAGGCAGAAAAGCAGGGGAACTAGGGGGGTGGGAAGCAAATTTAGAAAAAGAAACTGCTCATATTGTTCATATTATAGATGAGACTAATCAAGCAATTTCTGCTGAAAAAATAGAAGGGAAAGAGGTAATTCAAAATCAAAAATCAAAAATTAAAAATCTCAAATATGCCATCCGTTTTGCCGTTAAAGATACCGGAATTGGGATTCCTTCTGACCGTATAGACCGTCTATTTAAACCCTTCAGCCAGGTTGATTCCTCTACAACTCGCAACTATGGCGGTACGGGGTTGGGATTAGCGATTAGCCGACAATTAACAGAAATGATGGGCGGTAGAATTTGGGTGGAAAGTGAAGGGGGTCAGGGTTCCACATTTTATTTCGCCGTTGTCGCCACCTCCGTTCCCACTTCAACGCTTGCTGACAGCAGCGACTCCCAACAACTGTTAGCTGGAAAAAGGTTGCTGATTGTGGATGATAACGCGACCAATCGGCAAATTTTGAATTTGCAGGCGATCGCGTGGGGAATGATCTCCCGCGCCGCCACCTCTGGGGAAGAAGCCCTGAACTGGCTGAGCAATGAGGAGACCTTTGATATTGCAATTCTGGATATGCAAATGCCGCAGATGGATGGCTTGAATTTAGCCGCAGAAATTCGCAAACTACCCAATACTCGGACGTTGCCATTGGTGATGTTAACTTCTCTAGGCAAGTCGGAGATAGAGCTACAAGCACAGCAAGCAAATTTTGCCGCCTTCCTGAATAAACCGATTAAACAATCTCAGCTCTACAATGTCTTGAGCGGTCTGCTTGGCGAACCCGCTGCGCTGCCAAGTCCGCGTCCCCATCCCGAACCGATTGACCCAAATCTAGCGCAACGGCTACCGCTGCGAATTCTGTTAGCCGAAGACAATGTCGTCAACCAAAAGGTGGCGCTGCATCTATTGGGGCGTCTGGGATATCGAGCGGATATCGCCAGCAACGGTTTGGAAGTGCTGCAAGCGCTGCAACGCCAGCCCTATGATGTTGTTCTGATGGATGTGCAAATGCCAGAAATGGACGGATTGAGCGCTACGCGACGGATCTGTGAGGAATGGCCCTACGAGCAACGTCCCTGGATTATTGCCATGACGGCGAATGCGATGCAGAGCGATCGCGAGGAGTGTTTGAGCGCGGGGATGGATAATTACGTCAGCAAGCCGATCCAGATGGAGGCGCTGCTGAAGGCACTCGCTGCTTTGCAGCCGCTTCCCCGCCTCCCCATCTCCACCTCTGCCGTTGATTTCCAGGCAATCCAAGGGCTTTGCGATATGTTTGGAGAGAATGCTTCATCCGTTCTGGTGGAAGTCATTGATAGCTTTTTGGAAGATACACCCCAAATATTGCAAGTCATTCGGAATGCAGTAGATGCTGGAGATGCCGTGGCGCTGCGACAGGCGACTCACACGCTTAAGTCAACCAGTGCGACGCTGGGTGCCATGACCCTATCTAATTTGTGTAAGCAACTCGAAGCGATCGCGAAAGACGATACTCTAGCAGGGGCACCGGAAATCGCATCGCAGATGGAGGCGGAGTATGAGCGCGTGCGCTGTGCGTTGCAAGATTTCCATCTTTGATCGAGATTGAAACCTCCGTCCGGGGTACATCCTATACCAATTAACGGATAGGTCTAATACAAATGCTTTCCCTTCCCCAAGAACCCTCTATCGTCCTCGTGGTAGACGACGACAGAATCATGCGTCAGCTACTGTGTCAAGCAATGCAACAGGAAGGATACCAGGTTGTTGAAGCGAGCAATGGAGAGGAGTGCTTGAGTGCTTATGTTCGCTTTCAGCCGCATATTGTCTTGCTCGATGCCATGATGCCGGTAATGGATGGCTTCACTTGCTGCTCCAGGCTACAAGACATCCCTTCATGCGATCGCACTCCCGTATTGATGATTACAGGCCTTGACGACAAAGAATCCGTTGACCGAGCTTTTGAAGTCGGAGCCATTGATTTCGTTACCAAACCTATTCACTGGCCCGTACTGCGTCAGCGGGTGCGGCGTTTAATCCAACAATTTCAACTTTATCAACAACTGGAGGTGGCAAACCGAGACTTGCAGCGACTTGCGACCTTCGACAGTCTGACGGGACTGGCAAACCGCCGTCGATTTGATGAGTATCTTGGTCAAGAGTGGCGGCGAATGTTACGCGAACAACTGCCCCTATCTCTCATCTTCTGCGATATCGATTTTTTCAAAACCTACAACGATACTTACGGGCATCAAGCTGGAGATATTTGTTTACAAACTGTCGCCGGTGCCTTGTTTCGGGTTGTCAAGCGCTCGACAGATTTAGTCGCACGCTATGGCGGCGAAGAGTTTGCAGTAATTTTGCCTAATACCTCTGCTGCGGGTGGGTTGCAAGTCGCAACGGAAATTCGACAGGCTGTGAAATCTTTAGAAATTGTTCATACCAAGTCTGCTGTTAGCCAGTATGTAACGCTGAGTTTGGGTGTTGCTGGCGCGATTCCTTTGCATGACGCCTCGCCAGAAGCGTTACTTAAGGAAGCTGATGAGGCGTTGTATCGGGCAAAAGCAGGGGGACGCGATCGCGTATGCTCCTAGACGCAGCTTCTGGCGATGATGCATCGGTGGATGCAATCAGTCAAGCAGATATAAAGTGTGCGATCGCACGAGTCAAGTTAATATGCACAAATCATCTGAAAAAATTAAAACGGCAAAATCAAATTAGTTATTTTTAATTTTTAATTTCTACAAGAGGTGAGCGGTGAAAAGTCGTAGAGCATTCGTGTCTCTCTTGCTGTTGGTGGCTCTCTTAAGCATCGGTACAGACTCAGTGGCAAAACCTTTGCAGGTTCGACTCAACCGACGGTTGGAAGTCGTGTCCTATGCAGGTAAAGTCACCTATAAACGTAGAGACGCTGCCGGGTCGGTTAGGGTCGGCTTGCACCTTGAGGACGTGGGCGATACTATCACCACGGGCGACGAGTCTAGAGCCGTCCTAGCGGTCGATACCGGCGTTGGCTTTGTGAATATCTCAGAAAATACCACTCTGCAAGTACAACAATTGCAGACAATGCCTAATGGGGGAAGAATTACGCGGCTTCAAGTCACAGGGGGGCAAGCTCGCCTGGAGGTACGACCGTTTACGAATCCTAATTCGCGCTTTGAAATTGAAACACCTGCCGGTTTGAGTGGCGTTCGCGGGACGCAATTTGGTGTGAGCGTCAAACCCAATGGCAAGACGAGCGTTGCCACCCTGGAAGGGAGCGTGGTCGAGGAAGCTCAGGGGCAAGCCGTAGCGGTCAATGCTGGGTTTCGGACTTTAGTCATTCCTGGCGAACCCCCTTCCCAGCCAATTCCTTTAAAAGAAGAGGGTGAATTAGAGATCCGAGTTCTGGCGGCGATAGAGGGCGATCGCGTACGCATTCGCGGTCTAATCGATCCGTTCAATCTGTTGATCGTGGCGTCTACTTTACAGAATGTGGAGCGCACGGGTGAATTTGATATTACAGTACCACTGCCTAAGCAACGGAAAATTCAAGCGGTTGTGGTAACTCCTTTGGGACAACGGCAGGCGTATGAACTGCTGGTTCCGTAAGGTTGCTCGTTAGACTTGCTCAGTGCATTTTATCTGCAACCCTTCTCCCTAAAATCGCCTCGCTTTTGCCAACGCATTTTATGTTCGCAAAAGCGAATTACGCGATCGCTTAAACCTTTCGACAATAATAGAATTTAGAACCTTGGGGCATCTCAACTTACTTTTTTGGATGACCGGGGAGTGTCGTTTTTATTTAAACCCCCGGTAGATTGAGACTCTTTAAAACACCCCTCTTAAACAACAAACTCAAATGCGCTTTGATTGCCCAGCTTCCTGGCATGATTTCCAGGATGAAGCCTCCGTGCTTACGTTCCAGCAACCCCAATCGCATCTAGAACGTCGCCAACTAGAGAAAGCGCTGCGTCAAAAGGTAGGGAAATTGAAGCGATCTTCTAGCACCCTCTCCCAACCTGCCTCGATGTACTTCATCCGAGTGCAGGTGGGTACAAATCAATCGCAAGTTTGGAATGCAGGCACACTCGCAGCCGAAGGCAGGAAAAATAAAGCATTCTTCACGGATGCCAACAAAGCGTGCGGGCTGTATTGGGACAACTTTTTAAAAGTTTTTGCCGATTTATTTACGGGCGCGATCGCTTTATGACGGACATGACTCCTGCTCACCAGGCAGAGGAACGCTATGTCCTAGCCGTTAATGCCGGTCAAGTAGGACTTTGGGACTGGGATCTCCAAACTGGTGAAATGTATCTCACCGCTAGCTGGAAAGCGATGCTGGGCTATCGCGAAGACGAAATTGACAACCGTATAGAGGCTTGGCTCCATCTGGTACATCCGGATCAGCGGGAATGGGTGATGACGGCTGCAAGTATTTATCTCGAAGGGTTGACACCCCAGTATGAAATCGAACATCGGATGATCCACAAGAATGGCAATATCCGGTGGTTTCTCTGTCGGGGGATTGCATTTCGAGATGAGCAAGGCATACCTTATCGTATGGCAGGGTCAATCACTGATATCACCGAGCGCAAGCGAACCGAGGAAGCGCTTCAGGAAAGCGAGTATCGGTATTACACCTTAGCTAAAATGTCGCCGGTAGGGATTTTCCACACAGATGTAGAAGGGAACTGTTTGTATGTCAACGAGCGCTGGCGCGAACTGGCAGGATTGAGCCTGGCGGAAGCACTCGGAGAAGGTTGGACGAGAGCGCTGCATCCCGACGATCGCGATCGCGTCATCAGCGAATGGAAGCAGGCGATAATAGAAAACCGGCGATTTGCCTCAGAGTATCGGTTTGGGCGTGCGGATGGAGTCGTCACCTGGGTGTTTGGTCAGGCGGTGGCGGAACAAGGAGTAGCCGGTGCGACTGTTGGCTTTATTGGCACGCTCACCGATATCACCGAACGCAAGCAGGCGGAGGAGGCACTGCGACTGCAAGTTCTCAGGGAGCAACTGATAGGGGCGATGCTAGAGCGCATCCGTCAGTCTCTCAATCTCAGCGAGATTCTCAACACGACGGTGGCAGAAGTGCGGCAATTTCTAGCCTGCGACCGGGTGATTATTTATCGTTTCGAGGCAGGCTGGCGCGGGGTTGTGGCGGTGGAGTCTGTAGACCCCAATTGGACTTCGATGCTGGGAACTCCCGTCTACGATCCCTGTTTTAAGGAAAAGTACGCCCAGCTGTATCAGCAGAGTCGGGTTCAAGCAATCGCAGATATTTACAACTCAGGACTGGGTCAGTGTCATATCGATGTGCTGGAGCAGTTTCAGGTTAAAGCGAACTTAGTCGTTCCGATTCTGCAAGGGCAACAGTTGTGGGGGTTGCTGATTGCTCATCATTGTTCGCAACCCCGACATTGGCAACCGTGGGAAATCGATCTGCTCTCTTCTTTGGCGATGCAGGTGGGTATTGCGATTCAACAAGGGCAACTCTATGAACAATTGGAGGCAGCTAACCAAAAGTTGCAGCGCCTTGCGACTTTGGACGGTCTGACGGGTCTGCCGAACCGACGCCGGTTTGATGAGTACCTAGATCAGGAGTGGCGGCGTCTGAGACGAGAAAAAGTCCCCCTGTCTCTGATCTTGTGCGATATTGACTTTTTCAAACTCTACAATGACACCTATGGTCATCAAGCCGGGGATACTTGTTTAATTACCGTCGCCAGTGCGATCGCTCAAGCTGTCAAGCGACCAGCGGATTTAGTCGCTCGATACGGGGGCGAAGAATTTGCCGTAATTTTGCCCAACACTACACAAAATGGGGCATTGCAAGTGGCAGAAGAGATTCGAGTGGCAGTGCAAGACTTAAAGATTGCCCATAGCCATTCTTTAGTTAGTCAGTATGTGACGCTGAGTTTGGGCGTTGCGACTACGGTTCCCGACTGCGATACTTCACCAGAAATATTGTTAAAGACAGCGGATGAGGCGCTTTATCAGGCAAAAGCTCTGGGACGCGATCGCGTTAGCCGATGCTGCTCTTAGCCACTCTTCGGGTTAGTGTCTGCGGTTCTTAACAGCTATAACCATCTGGCACTTTCCCGATGACCTGTGATGAGTGAAGTTTAGTCTATTTTTAAAAATATCGTTACAATTATAACTTTTTAAAGTTGTTTTCCCTAATCCAGCCAGCTCCCAAGTTCTTAGCTTTATAGAGAAATTATCTAGGCTTATGGGACTTTACGATTACTTTTTTTTGATGAAAATTATCCTTAAATTTTAGACTGCTAAGACAACAAAATAGTTCCTTGAATCTTTCATAAATTTGTGCCACTTGCCAAACAGTCCACTGGCAGGAAGCCTCTATTTGAGGAAATGCTACTTCAACCCATTGCCAGAGGTAAAAACATTATTCAGGCACTAAAATATTTACTGTTATTTTGGGATTTAAAGAGCTTAAAGCCATTACCTGTAGGGGAATGCTGAGACTTAAAAGCTTTATCAATCCTTGATTTGAGCGGGCGAAAAAATTTTTTATGGATTTCTGGAACCTTTTGCTTTGGCTAACGACTTTGAATGTAACAAAGCAACTGAAAACCAGAGAATTGAAGGAAGTAATTATGAATCGCGCTCTCAAATCCGTAGCTAAGATTTCCGTACTATCTGCACTAGCGATCGCTCCTGTTTTAATGTCTAGTTTGGATGCTTCTGCAAAACCCACTGGAACACGAGCAAATTATGTCGGAGTTGGTGGTTCTGCTAGCGTTACAAATGGCGGACAAGATGGCGATGCTGCCGCAGTCGGCGGTGTGATTCAAGGCCGCTATGCGGTTCCCAAGACGCCAGTTTCTATTAGAGGTTCCGTGCAGTTCACCAATGAAACCAGCACTATCATTCCGATGGTTACTTATGATGTGCCTGTTACCAATAAAGCTAACTTCTACGTTGGTGGTGGCTACGGTTTGCATGAATCGGAAGGCAAACCATCTACCTTCGGCAACCGCAATGCGCCTGTAGTCACGGCTGGCGTCGAAGCAGAAGTTGCCAAGAACGTTGTAGTCTTCAGCGATGCCAAACTGGGAATCAAGCCTTACGAAAACAGTCCTGCTTCTTCTGTTAGCGTCCAGCTAGGAGTCGGCTACGGATTCTAAGATTAACGCTCTCTCTATCGTTCTTGGCGGTGTTTGGTTCGAGATATTTTGACTTAACTGACTTCTAACAAAGTGGGACAGGTTAATAAAGCCTGTCCCACTTTGTTTTTATAGCGGTTCTCACTTGGGTTTGATACACCGCACAGTAGGTAGCTATGCTAACCTACCGATGGAGCTGATTCAATGGACGGCTTAAGATTGCTAGGCTCAAAAATCGGGTTAGGCGCGAAGACTCGACGCTCTTACTTGCATCACTGCATCCCTGCATCACGGTGTGGCGAACCGAAGGGCGTCCTCTGGGGATATCCCTTTCTGCAAGAATTGTTAAAATCTAGGGATTTTCTCACCTATCGCTAAAGATTAAGAATGGTGATAGTACCATGAATGTATACGCCGTAATCCCGATAGATTTTCCGGTGATCCAGTTCAACCGTTCAGCCCCTTAGTTTCCGATGGTTAAATCTCCGATTTCCCCAGTCCAAAAGCTTTCTAAAGTAGAAGGACTCAAAGAACGCAGCAACTTTTTACGCGAACCTGTGGCAACTGAGCTACTGGAAGACACCAACAGCTTCACAGAAGATGCCACCCAGATTCTCAAATTTCACGGATCGTACCAGCAGGATAACCGGGACAACCGGGTGAAGGGTCAGGAAAAAGATTACCAGTTCATGCTGCGTACCCGTAATCCGGGGGGCTTCATTCCACCACAACTGTATCTGACCTTAGACCGACTGGCTGAGGAATATGGCAATGGAACGCTACGCGCTACGACTCGCCAGGGTTTTCAGCTGCATGGAATTTTAAAGAAAAATCTCAAAGCATCCATCGCTGCCATCATTAAAAACATGGGGTCAACGCTGGGAGCCTGCGGCGACCTCAACCGCAATGTGATGACGCCCCCAGCGCCTTATAAAAATCGCCGGGACTACGAATATACCTGGGAGTATGCCAACAATATTGCTGACCTACTGGCACCGCAAACAGGTGCATATTATGAAATTTGGCTGGATGGCGAAAAGTCCATTAGCGCGGAAGAAAACCCAGAGGTAAAGGCGGCGCGGCAACGCAACAGCAACGGCACCGTCGTTCACGGGAAAGAAGAACCGCTATATGGCGATCGCTATATGCCCCGGAAATTTAAGTGTGCCGTAACGGTACCAGGGGATAATTCGGTTGACCTCTATTCCCAAGATGTCAGCTTGGTGGTGATTACCAACACCGAGGGAGAACTAGAGGGATTTAATGTCTTTGCGGGTGGTGGTTTAGGACGCACTCACAACAAAGAAGAGACATTTCCCCGGATGGCAGATCCCATCGGGTATGTAGAGAAACAAGATATCTACGATCTGATCAAAGCGATTGTCGCCACTCAAAGAGATTATGGCGATCGCACTAACCGCCGTCATGCGCGGATGAAATACCTAATCGAAGATTGGGGCGTCGAGAAGTTCCGCGCCAAAGTCGAAGAATACTTTGGCAAACCGCTGGCAGCTTTTAAAGAGTTACCGCCCTTTAAATACAAAGATTTCTTGGGATGGAACGAACAAGGCGACGGCAAGCTGTTTCTGGGAATTCCGATTGAAAATGGTCGGGTAAAGGACGAAGGTAACTTCAAGCTAAGAACTGCACTGCGGGAAATCGTGCAGAAGTTCTCGCTACCGATTCGCCTGACACCCAACCAAAACTTGCTGTTTTACGAAATTGACCCGGCGCAAAAAACCGAAATTCAGCAGATTCTTGACCGCTGTGGCGTTCAGGCAGACCCCAATCAACTTGACCCGTTGGTGCGCTATTCAATGGCTTGCCCCGCCATGCCGACTTGCGGCTTGGCGATTACCGAATCGGAACGGATCATGCCGGATCTCTTGAATCGGGTTCGGGCGCTGCTGAAAAAAGTGGGATTGGAAAACGAACACTTTATCGTGCGGATGACGGGTTGCCCGAATGGTTGCGCTCGTCCCTATCTGGCAGAATTAGGATTTGTCGGGAGTGCGGCTGAATCTTATCAGATTTGGCTAGGGGCTTCACGCGACCAAACGCGACTCTCTAGAGCCTATATGGATCGGCTGCACATTAACGAGCTAGAAACCGAATTAGAGCCGATTTTCGTTTACTTCAAGCAGTCGCGGCAACCCCAAGAAGGTTTTGGGGATTTCTGCGATCGCGTTGGTTTTGATGCGATTCGTCAATTTACAGTTGACTATGAGTCAGAAGCAGTCTCTCCTCAGTCAGATACCGGGTTGATTAATGAGGTGGTGCTGCCAGAAGAATCAGAAATTGCAGTTGCAGCTAAAATCCGTCGTCGGATCAATGTCCGGGATGATGTTTACAGCCGCTTGAAAGCAGAAGCAGCCCGTCAGGGTAAGCCCATGACTCAATTGGCAACTGAGGTAATCGAAGCTTTCTTACAGGCGAATCAAAAGCCTAACGAGTAATCCGGCTGGCGACTCAGTAATCTTAAAGTCTGGTTGATTCCCCTAATTTCCCAGAACCCCAACCCTTTCCTGCTTGCGGGGAGGGGTTCTTTATATGATGGGCAAGTAGACGGATTTGAAATGAGTCTTCAATCATTCAACTCAGCCGTAACAAAACGCCCGGAGAGACTCTACCTCCGAGTTACATCTAGGGATTGATGGATCTAGTAGCAGAAAATACCAAAATTTCAACATCAAGGATTAAAAAATCAATTCTGCATTTGTGGATTCGCGATGCAGATATGGCAATCGGAGGGAAAAATGACTGTAGCTGAAAATAAGCGTGCTGTGGGGGTATTTTCTAATCGTCAAGATGCAGAAACTGCACTCGATGAAGTTAACAAAGCTGGCTTCCCAATAGATAGGGTTTCGGTAATTACCACACAAGCAAAACCTGACGATCAACTTGCCGGTGCGAATATGAGCGATCGCATTGGTGATGAAGCTAGCGTCACTGCTGCCACAAAAGCCAACGCAAATACTAACGTTGGGCTGTTTGGCGGCATATTCACCAGTCTTAGCACTTTAGCCGTTCCTGGTGTGGGGGCTGTAATGGCAGCGGGTGGTCTGGGCTTGACACTAGCCGGTACGATTGCTGGTGTTGGGATTGGAACAGCGGCAACGAATCGCCTGATTGAGGCATTAACCGATCTCGGCATTCATGAAGATGACGCTAAAGTTTATAGCGATCGCCTGTTCTACAATTACTATTTGGTAATTGTGGATGGAACAGACGAGGAAATCGCCAAAGTTGAAGGAGTTTTTCGCGAGCGGGGAATTCAGGATTGGGCTGTTTATAACCGACCCAACGATTCACCTGTCTTGTCCTAAATTTCCAAGAATACCAAGATCCAATTTTCACCAAGTTAGGTGAATCTAGATTTGAGAAAGTTTCACTAAACTTTTCTCAAATCTATTTTGTCCTTACTTTTTTGTTGATCGGTAGTGGGGAATTGTGCCCTAACTTTCCCCCTAAACTGATTGCTCAATCAATTCCTACGATGGTTGCGGTGATTGTTGGATCGGAATCTCGATCGCAAATTCTGCTCCTTGTCCGGGTGCCGAAATGCACCGCAACTGTCCCCCATGTGTCTCTGTCACTATCTGATAGCTAATCGCTAATCCCATCCCGGTTCCCTTTCCAACCGCCTTGGTGGTGAAGAAGGGGTCAAATAACCGTTGCTGAATATCTTCAGCAATCCCCGCTCCATTATCTGCAATCCGAATCGCAATTTGTTTTGATGCCAAAACTTGCGTGCGAATTGTAATTCGACCGGGGTTGGCTTGCCGGTCTTGATAGCTACGCTTGAAGTTAAACTCCTCTATAGCATCAATCGCATTGCTGAGGAGGTTCATAAATACCTGGTTGAGTTGTCCGGCATGGCACTCAATTTTAGGTAACTGACCATACTCCTTGACAACTTCAATGGCTGGATGATCTGGCTTCGCCTTAAGACGGTTTTGCAAAAGCATCAGCGTGCTATCAATGCCCTGGTGAATATCCACATCCTTGACTTCTGATTCATCCAAACGGGAGAACACGCGCAGCGAGTAAACAATATCACGAATACGCTGAGCGCCAACTTGCATCGAGGCAAGGAGTTTGGATAAATCTTCTTTGAGAAATTCCAGTTCCATGTCCTCTGCTTTGTCTTGAATCTGGGGCGTGGGCTGAGGATACTGCTCTTGGTACAGCTGAATCAACTCTAGTAAATCTTGGATGTAAGAGCTGGCATGAGTGAGATTGCCGTAGATAAAGTTGACTGGATTATTGATTTCGTGGGCAATGCCTGCCACCATCTGACCCAAACTAGACATTTTCTCGCTCTGCACCAGATGGAGTTGGGTCTGGTTAAGTTTGCTCAGCGTTTGGTTGAGCAGTGTAATCTGTTGTTGGGTTTGGTTGTAAAGCTGAGCCTGAGTAATGGCAACTGCTAACTGATCGACAACTGCTTTGAGTAATTCCCGATCTAGTGGACTTAGGGAATGAGCGTGCAACCCAATGAGATAGCCGCAGCAGCCATCTAAAAGCGGGATAGGGAGTGCAAGGTAGGCGTGAGCTTTCAACTCTAGAGGTGTTTGCTCTAACTCAGCATCAACAAACAACAGATGAAGTGCTTCTGTCTGCTGTAGACAAGCTGCTATGTCTATACACGAATTGGACTGAAACTTTCTTGGCTGAATCGTCAATGTTTGGGCGTGAGAGTCGCCAACCAGCTCAAGGGTTTGGGATTGGGGATCGTACCAGCCAAACAGCACTCTATCAAGCTGTGTTAAGGTTGCCAGTTCTGTAACCGTCGTCTGAACAATGGTTTGTAGCTCTAAAGATTCTCGAATGCGACGCACCAAACGGTTGAGTAGAGCTTCCTGTTCGGCACGAGTGCGAGTTTGCTCAAACAGCTGCACCTGTCGCCATGCACCCATTAGGGCAATCAGCAACAATCCGCCTAAAACGGTCGCTAGGAGGTTGAGTGCGCCTAAGTTAGATTCGATATTCTGGCGAGGAATAACCAGTGCAATTGACCAATCCGCTTCTTTTAGGGGTACGTAGGCAACGTAGTTCCAGCTGTCATTGACTCGTATTAGTTTAATCCCTGCTTGTTTGGCAACCATTGACTGGGCGATCGCTGCCAGAGCCGGATTGGAAGATTGTAAGAAGCTGGGTGCCTGACGCTCTGCGGAGCCAATCATCTTGGGGTCAGGATGGGCAATCGCTACCCCTTGTGAGTTGAGTGCAAACGCATAGCTGCCAACTCCCTGCTCAAGACTGCTCACTACCTGAATCACTCGGTCAACTTTGATTGCTCCAGCCATTGCTCCCAGCACTTGAGTACCTGGAATCCCCCTAATTGGAGCGCTGATATTGATTTGTAAGAGTCCTGTGGTGCGACTGACTACGGGATTCGCGGCACTGACTTGCCCTGACATTGCCTTGATAAACCATTCCCGGTCTTTAATATTTTTGCGATGAGGACCGACGCTGGTATTCGCACCCCAACCCTCGGAGTTGACAATTGACAGCTGGTGAATTTCTTTAAACCGTTGCAATTCCGACTTTAAATAAGGCTGAGCGACTGACCAATCTATAGAGCGCACGAGGGGACTGTTCGCCAGCATCTCTACCTCAGTCTTCCGATTAGATAGCCACTGGTCAATCTCATCTCGTCCCTGCTGGACTTTCAGTAAGGCTTGTTGCTGGAGGTTCTCCAGAATCAGTCCCCGCACAACCTGATAGCTAACTACAGCGATCGCACTCACCCCCAAAGTTGACCCTGCCAGTATGGATAAAACAATTAGGTCACGAGGTTGCCATCTTTGCTTGTAGCGATGCTGCTTTTTTGGCAGCCTTGACCAAAACGCTTTAGAAAAATTGAATTTCCCCAATTTGGGAAATGCTTCCCGGCTACTTTTTTGGCTAGCTGAGTTAGCCTGGTTGTTTAGGATGGACACTCTTACTGCTACCTGCTATCGACTTGAGAAATAGGAGATTTCCAAGGAATTTAAGATTGCAAAAGTTGAAAGAGTTCAATGTTATGCTCCACAATCAGCTAGTTTTCTCTAAGAATCATATGGAGATGTTCTGCTCTCGCAACTCTTTTACCTGTAAATTTAGATACTACCATCGGATAATTGAACCAGCATTGGCACAATTGCTGAATCTTCATCCTGTTAAAAGTCTCAAGTTTAAAGGTCAATTGAATAAATTCGATTCTTCCTCAAGTCGCGAGCAATGAGCGTGTCGAGGGAACTCAAGCTCAGTGCGGCTTAGGGTTAACAATGGATTCGCAAGTTAAGCTCGCATCTTTTCCCTTTTCGGGCAGGGCATTGGGAAAGGATACCTATATTTTCCAGCTTTACAGATATATCGCACATTCTGCACCCCCTACTGTCACAATCGGTTATTTCGGTTTTTTTATCTAACAAAGGTGATTTCTTATACAAAAAAATGTAAATATGTTTTGCGATCGCAAGCCCAAAATTTTTAAATGTCGAAAATTCGGAGTATGGCAGTTTAGGTTGTGGAATGGGGGTTAAATCAGCGTGCAGATAGCGGCTGGTTATGCAAGCAGCATTCTTCCGATCCAGGGTCGCCTGCATTAGATGGTACGGGGAGAGATCGCCTGTGAAAATTGACCTGTTCAAAGACAGTTACTTAGTGATAAAAATCCTTTCTGTCAATGACTAGGAGGGGAAGAGAATGAAGAGAAACTAGCCCCATTCTGGCTAATAGATGGAAGGATATCGCACCGGCTATCGTTCAATTTTACGCATTAAGATAGAGGGATTTGTGCCCAAGAACCACACTTGAACAGCTAGAGGTGGCGGGGTTAGTCCGCGAGACTCGCCCGCGGCTTGAACTTTCACAGGAAAAGTTCGCAACGCTACTTGGGGTATCGTTCCATAGTGTGAATCGATGGGAAAACAAACAAACGTGCCCCTTACCACTCGGTTGGAAGCAGATTGAAACACTGCTGCAATCATAATGGGGGAACAGGTCGAAGACGACTAGCCAGGTATTTCGAGGAGCAGGAGTTGCGCCAGTGACATTTGCAGACAAAGGAAGGGCTGCTGACAGCATTTTTGTTACAGGCGGCGAAATGGGGAATTTGATGCGATCGCTCGATTGGTCGCAGACTCCCTTAGGAGATGTAACCTACTGGCCCCAAAGTTTGCGGAGCGCTGTCAGCATTTTGCTGCCTTCAAAAGCTCAGATTTGCCTGTTCTGGGGAACTGAATTGATCGCGCTCTACAACGATGCTTATCGCCCTGCTTTGGCATCGAAGCATCCTTGGGCGCTGGGTCGCCCCGCCCGTGAGCTGTGGAGCGAAGTTTGGGACGCGCTCAAACCCTTGCTTGAGGGAGTTGTCACGACTGGAGAAGCCTTCTGGGCGCGAGATTATTTGTTCTTTCTCAATCGCTACGGGTACAGCGAGGAAACTTACTTTGATGTCTCGTATGACCCCGTGCGGGATGAGAGCGGGGAAGTCGGCGGCATTTTTTGCATCGTTAGCGAGACAACCGGGCGAGTTCTGGGCGATCGCCGCTTACAAACTTTGGGACGGCTGGCGAACGAAACGGCTCAAGCCAAGACGGTTGAAGCTGCCTGTCGAACTGCAATTCAGGCTTTAGCAACCAATGCTCACGATATTCCGTTTGCTCTGCTCTATCGAGTGGAGGCAGATGGCAAGCAAGCCACGCTGGTTGAAACGGCTGGATTCGAGGCGAAAACCTCAGCAACGCCCACGAGCGTAGACCTGACTCAAGCCAATGACAACTGGGGATTGGGACAGATTTATCAAACTGGGCAAGCAGTCATTGTTGATGTAGCAACTCGATTCGGGAGATTACCAAGGGGAGCCTGGGAGAAGTCGCCTACTGCTGCCTGGGTTGTGCCGCTGACCCAATCGGGACAACCTCAGATTTCTGGCTTTTTGGTGTTGGGAATCAATCCCCATCGAGCCTTTGAGAATGAGTACCGAGAATTTTTTGATTTAGTGGCAGGCAATGTCACGAATGCGATCGCGAATGCCCGTGCGTTTGAAGAAGAACGCCAGCGAGTGGAAGCACTGGCAGAACTGGATCGCGCCAAAACGTCCTTCTTCAACAATATCAGCCACGAATTCCGTACTCCCCTGACGCTGATGCTATCGCCGCTAGAGCAGACGCTAGCCGAATTAAAGGGAAACATTCCGACCAAAGCGCGATCGCAACTCGAACTGGTGCAGCGCAACGGGAAGCGCTTGCTGAAGCTCGTCAATACCCTGCTCGATTTTTCGCGCATTGAAGCCGGACGCACTCAGGCAAACTACCAGCCAACCGATTTGGCAACCTATACGGCTGAATTAGCGAGTCTATTTCGTTCTACCGTTGAGCAAGCGGGACTGCAACTTACGGTTGATTGTCCTCCCTTGCCAGAACCGATTTATGTAGATCGGGATATGTGGGAGAAGATTGTGTTGAATCTGCTCTCGAATGCCTTTAAGTTCACGTTTGAAGGAGAAATTGCGGTGGTTCTGCGTCCGGTCGGAGACCATGTGGAACTGATGGTGCGCGACACGGGGACGGGTATCCCAGCCGCCGAGCTTCCCAAACTGTTTGAGCGGTTTCATCGCGTTGAGGGCGCACGGGGACGCACCTTTGAAGGTACAGGAATCGGGCTATCGTTGGTGCAGGAACTCGTGGATTTGCAAGGTGGAGCGATCGCTGTTGACAGTACGCTGGGTCGGGGCAGTACCTTCACTGTGCGGCTGCCAATGGGAACGGCTCATTTGCCGAGTGATGACATTCACGCCAGCCGCGCCCAAGCCTCCACCGCTTTTGGTGCAATTCCTTATGTTGAAGAAGCTTTAGGTTGGCTACCCGAAGAAAATGCAGCGCCGAGGTTGCAGACCGCAGAAAACGCTCAACGAACCTCAGATGCTCCAATCTCGACAGCTACCGCCCGGATTCTGCTAGTCGATGATAACGCCGATATGCGCGACTATCTGCACCGCCTCCTCAGCCAGTTTTATCAGGTGGAAATGGCGAAAGATGGCGAAACCGCTCTAACTGCCGTATATAATCGTGTGCCTGACCTGATCCTCAGCGATGTGATGATGCCAGGAATGGATGGTTTTGAGTTGCTCAGGCGGTTAAGAGCTGATGCCAAAACTCGCGAAATTCCATTTTTGCTGCTATCTGCTCGCGCCGGAGAAGAATCGGCAATTGAAGGACTGGAAGCTGGAGCCGATGATTATCTGGTGAAGCCCTTTAGCACCCGCGAATTGCTTGCCCGCGTTGCTGCCAATATAGAACTTGGGCGATCGCGCCAAGCAGCTAGTCAGCAGCGCTTTCGCTTCCTGGCTGAATCTATTCCCCAAATGGTTTGGACGGCTGATGCCAGCGGTTGGGTAGATTATTACAGCCCCGGCTGGTTTGACTACACCGGATTGACGTTGGAGCAAATCCAGGGGAGCGGTTGGCAAAACACACTCCATCCAGACGATCGGCTCCGGACTATTGAGGCGTGGACTCAATCCACTGAAATGGGCACAAACTACGATATCGAACATCGTTTGAGAAGGGCAGATGGAATTTATTGTTGGCATCTCACCCGCGCCCTACCCATGCGCGACGAAAACGGTCAAGTCATTCGCTGGTTTGGTACCTGCACGGATATTACCGAGCGCAAACAAGCAGAAGAAGCTTTGCGAGAAAGTGAGGAGCTAAAGCAAAGCATTCTAGAGAGCAGTACTGACTGCATCAAAGTCTTAGCGTTGAACGGTGAAATTCTCTACATCAATCCTGGTGGGCTGTGTCTTTTAGAAATCGACGAGCCGAAATCTATCCTTTATCGCGTCTGGGCTGATTTGTGGGAGAGCGAAGATTATGAAAAAGCCCAAGCTGCGATCGCCGTTGCCACAATTGGCAACATTGGTCAATTTCAAGGCTATCTCCCCACTACCAAGGGCACGCCGAAATGGTGGGATACCCTGATTACGCCAGTGCGAGATGCCCAGGGACAGGTGGTGCAACTGCTTGCTATTTCACGGGATATTACGGAAGCGAAGCGCATTGAAGCCGAACGCCAACAAGCTGAACTAGCGCTGAGAGAAGCCCATGTGCAGTTAGAATCTGCTTTGGCAGCGGGAGCCGTCTACACTTGGCGCTGGAGTATTCCCGGCGATCGCGTCAGGGTCAATGCTGCGTTTGCTCGCCTGTTTGCTGTAGACCCGGTGAGTGCGACATCAGAAGGCTTGCCGATCGAGTTCTTTATCAACTCCATGCACGAGGAAGACCGTCCTCGCGTTTCAGTTGCAATTGAGCAGGCGATCCACACAGGTGAGGAATATGCTGCTGAGTACCGCGTTCGGACTGTCAGTGGTGAGGAACGTTGGCTAACGGCACGGGGTCGAGTTGAGTATGATGCAGCGGGGAAACCTGTTTCTTTTCCTGGCGCACTCGTCGATATTACCGAGCGCAAACAAGCAGAAGTGGCCTTGCGCCAATCAGAGGAACGCTATCGAACGCTGTTTGAGTCCATTGACGAAGGCTTTTGCCTCATCGAAATGCAGTTTGATGCAAATAACAAGCCGATCGATTACCGCTTTTTGGAGACTAATCCGGCGTTTGGCAAACAAACGGGACTCGAACAGGCAGCGGGCAAAACGGCGCGTCAGCTCATTCCAAATCTTGAAAAGCACTGGTACGAGATTTACGGCAAAGTCGCCCTAACAGGTGAATCCATTCGCTTCGAGAATGGTTCCCAAGTGATGAACCGTTGGTTCGATGTTTATGCGTTCCGCGTTGGGCAGCCGGAGAGCCGAAAAGTTGCCGTACTGTTCAAAGATATTAGCGATCGCAAGCGTAGTGAAATCGAACGAGAACAAATTCTGCAACGAGAACAAGCCGCACGGGAAGCTGCCGAACAGGCAAATCGCATTAAAGATGAGTTTCTAGCCGTACTGTCTCACGAGTTGCGATCGCCTCTCAACCCGATCTTGGGCTGGTCTCAGCTACTGCAAAACCGCAAGATGGATCAAGTGCGAACGACTTATGCCCTACAGATCATCGAACGCAATGCCAAACTGCAAGTTCAGCTCATTGATGATTTGCTCGATGTTTCTCGAATTCTCCAAGGCAAACTCAGCCTCAATGTCGATCCGGTCAATTTAGCAACCACCATCACCGCCGCACTGGAAACCGTGCAGTTAGCCGCCGCCGCCAAATCGATTCAAATTCAAACAATCCTGGAACCCGAGGTTGGGCAAGTTTTAGGCGATTCAGGTCGGTTGCAGCAAGTCATTTGGAACTTGTTATCCAACGCCGTCAAGTTTACCCCGTCAGGAGGACGAGTTGAAATTCGCTTAGAGCAGATTGAGGCTGAAGCTCAAATTACGGTCAGCGACACGGGTAAAGGGATTCTCCCCCAATTTCTGCCCCATGTCTTTGAATACTTTCGCCAAGCTGATAGCGCCACGACTCGACAATTTGGTGGATTAGGATTGGGCTTAGCGATCGTCCGTCAAATCGTTGAATTACACGGTGGCAGTGTTCGTGCAGATAGCGCTGGGGAAGGGCAGGGAGCCACTTTTACGGTGAAATTTCCGTTGATGTCGCAGCACTCAACCATTCCTCAAATCGTTCGCGAGTCCAAATCTCTCTCAGGCTTGCAAGGTATCAAAGTGTTAGTGGTAGATGACACGACAGATATGCGCGAGTATGTCGCCTTTGTCTTAGAACAGGAAGGGGCAGAGGTTGTGGCTGTCGGTTCAGCAGCGGAAGCTCTTGCCACGTTAGCTCAGTTTCAACCAGCAGTGCTGGTGAGTGACATTGGGATGCCCGAAATGGATGGGTATATGCTGTTGCGGCAAGTGAGACGGTTGCCCGCAGAGCAAGGTGGTGAGATTCCGGCGATCGCTCTGACGGCGTATGTGGGGGAACTAAATCAACAACAAGCGATCGCTGCCGGATTCCAGCGGCACCTTTCTAAGCCGATCGAGTCAGCCACGTTAATTGCAGCGATCGTCGATCTCATCAAGAATGCAAATTAAGACTGCTTGCTTAGTGGTTCAATACTGCCCTTTCTGGGCTTTTTGGTGAGGGATTAGGAGTGAAGTTTCAAATGTATTTCACTCAAGCGACTGCTATCGCAATCCTATTTAAGTTGTGAGCCAGTCCTTCCGATCCCCGACTTCGAGATAGAAGTCGGGGATCTCAGCTTTAGGAATTATTTAGGAGTGCTATATATATTTTCTTTTTTCTGGACAAGGGTAGCAGCGGATTGTGGATATTAGAGGTCGGTAAAGTTTGTTGCAACAGGTTTTCTAGGAACGTGGGCGTGTAAAGTGCCGGTTTAAAGACGAGGGGGGAAAATCAAAATTTTCTTCTATTTTTGTTTTATTTAGGCGATGATTCGCACTCTTTAAAGCTTCCTTTGTCGGGGGGTGAGTGCAGGTGTCTTAGAAACCTCTTGCCAAGAGCTTAATCTGGTTTACCCAGGTTAAACACCTGCTAAAATTTTTTGCCCCCCGGAGTCCGGATACCGTACCAGGAGATGATCCCCAGGATAGATGAACAAAACCTATGTTCAGTTCTATCTTTATTTATCAGAGCGGTCAACACGCTTAATATTCGGTCTTAGGGCATTAGCATCTCGCAACCAAAAAGTTTCATTAACCACATCTTTTTTTAAGGTTCGGGAAGCTCAAAGTTAATTTATTTTTTCAGATTGTGTTCGCCTATACATTCGCTTGAGTGACCAAGGCTTCAGGGGTGTACTTTTTGTGAATAAGGAGTTTAATAAAATGCGAATGAATACTTGCCATTGTTGCGGCAGTCCTCTTCTACGTCATGCGCGGCAAAATGGGGTTTATTGGTTTTGTACTTCATGCCGACAAGAAATGCTGCCTGTAGCCCTGGATCAAACACTTCCACTTCATCAAGCGGTTCAGGGAGCGCGATCGCTTTCTCTGAAACTGGTGAAACCATAAAACAGTTCCCTTCCCTTATTTGGGAAGGAAAAAATACCTAACTGTTAGAGCTGATTTATAAAGAGAATCTAAAATCCCTCTGGATAGGCATCAAGCAAATCTTAGGCTAGATTCAGTTGAGTAGTTGCACTGCTGATGACTCGTTTGCCAGAAATCG